>JAGAAO010000070.1 GCA_017615275.1 Butyrivibrio sp. | reverse complement strand
CAAGAGTTATAGAGTTTTTTGCCACGCTTGGTGTATATACTTGTATTAACTCAAGCGATCCTGTTATATTTACAAGCTTTTCCTGAAGATCATAGTTTCGTTCCTTAAGCCCCGAATTATTTATATATGATCTTGCATATTCGTCAAACTCTTCAAATTTTACGATGCATTTATCATAATGTCCACCGGAACCTGAAAGTTCCTCATATGCTTTTCTTGCCCTGTGATAACTTACAGGATAAAAATCGGCATATTCACCAAATTTATCCATAAGCTCTCTTGCCTTGCATTCAAGTTCATAACCTGTAACATCAATAATGTTACTTCGCACCTGATGATCTTTCTTCTGTTGCCGGATCACATCCGTATCTATGCGAGCTATAGGCGAAGGATCTACCATTTCTTTGAAAGCTTCGTCAGTTTCAAGGCATTTTGCAAACAATTCCCTCTGTATATCAAGATTTTCAACATGGAGTTTTTCCATCTGTCCCCTGTTGATAAACTCCTTCGATGCCTCAGCCGCTTCTCCTTTGTAAGCTTCATTCTGAACATATCTTCCAAAGCCGGATTCAAGATTCCTTGCTCTTGACCTGTATTGATCAATGTCTGCGCCAAGATCATCTATAGCCGCAGAAACCCGTTCCGCATCATATCTTTTCCCCATTATTACATAACCCCGTTACTGTCAACTTCTGAAAGTGCACTGAGCTCATCTTCCAGACTACTTATCTCTCTTTCACATTCTTCTATAAGCTCATAAAGCTTTTCTATTGCCCTTTGGATGGCACTCAAAAACTTTGATGTGTCATCTTGAGCCACCAATATCTGCTGAATAATCTGTTCCTGATACTGTTCAGCTTCTGTCTCAAGTTTACCGCGAAACAACTCCCCCGAAGTCATGTCATAAGCTTTTTCAGGCTCATAAACTTCATTTTCTGTTTTGTCCTTCCTAACAGACATATACTCATAACCTGCTTCAAGCTCTTTGATATAGCTTCGGTATTTCTCAATCAAACGCTCCAAGTGATGGATCTCAGAAATAATATCATCTCTTCTGCTCAATCCTATCACCTCCCGGAATCTTCTCTACAGTAAGGCTATTACTAAGTTCCTCGTCAACAGCGATCAAACTGTCACGAAGTGTATTAAGCGCACTTGGAAGTGCCTCAGAAGCCTCCGTCCTATATAAATCTGATGTTTTGTGAATCTCTTTGATCAGATCGATTATTGTTTCTCCGACACCTGTACCTTCCCAGGCATTTAGACTGTTCAACGAACTGTCAGGAAGCACGCAATCAGCTGCCGCACCTCTTATATCCTCAACGATACCGGTAAATACATTGGTATCCATAAAAACACATTGTTCTTTAGCCATTTTAAAACTCTCTCCTGCTATCTGTTTGCTTTGTTAACATTTGAAATCTTGATGATCACTATAAGATATATATATATATATATATTATCTCGAGGTTTTATGCAACATAATTATTCACATTTATTTTACATTATACAAGCAATCAAAGCATATCTTTCTGCTCAACATAATACTTTCCTTTTCTGACAAAGCTTCTAAAGATTCCTTGACATTTTTCTCAATCTCCTTGATATCTTCTGAATAAACTGTAATATACTGTTGTACATAAAAGCACCACCTTCACGTAGATTATTTTGGGCCAAAATTTAATCCTAACATGAAGATGGTGCTCTTTTTAATTTTCCGAATCTTTCTTTACCCTAAAAGGACGTCACCTAATTTGCTCATTAGATGACGCCCTTCTGTTATTTTATAATGGCAGTTTGAATATATTATTCGGAAATTATGCGTTAACGATTTTTCCGAAATCAGGCTTAAGACTTGCTCCACCGATAAGTCCACCGTCGATGTTGGGCTTTGAAAGAAGCTCAGCAGCGTTTCCTGCATTCATAGATCCGCCGTACTGGATACGAACCTCATCAGCTGTAGCCTGATCATAAAGCTTAGCAATAAGCTCACGGATAAGCTTACATACTTCTTCAGCCTGATCTGCTGTAGCTGTCTCGCCTGTTCCGATAGCCCAGATAGGCTCGTAAGCGATAACAAGCTTCTTAACCTGATCTGCTGTTACACCGTCAAGATCCCATGTAATCTGTCTCTCGATCCACTCTTTGTATGTGTCAGCCTTACGAAGTGCAAGTGACTCACCGCAGCAAAGGATAGGTGTAAGACCTGAAGCAAATGCTTTCTTTACTTTCTGGTTGATGAGAATATCGTTCTCTCCGAAGATATCTCTTCTCTCAGAATGTCCGATAATGATGTACTCTACACCTGCATCCTTAAGCATAGGAGCTGAAATCTCTCCTGTGAATGCTCCGCTGTCTACAATGTAGAAGTTCTCTGCGCCTACGTGCACGTTTGTGCCCTTAACAGCGTTAACTACGGGTACGATATCGATTGCAGGTACGCAGTAAACTACGTCTACATCATCATTCTTTACAAGATCCTTGAGCTCTTCACAAAGAGCTACTGCCTCGCTGGGAGTTTTGTTCATCTTCCAGTTTCCGGCGATTATTCTTCTACGTGCCATAATTTCCACCTCTATTTTTTATTTATGTTGGTTGATTCCTTGCAAAGTTGATTTTCACAAGGAAGTTCTGCTCTCACACCTATCGGTGCTCGCCAGAACAAAGTAGTACACCACAGAAAGGATCGAGTCTGGTAAGTACTTAAGGAAGTTCGACTTTCGCACCTAAAGGTGCTCAATCGAACTAAGTAGTACACCACGACTCGAAAGAACCGAGTCTGGTGATTACTTATTATCAGCAGCAACAACTCCGGGAAGTGCCTTACCCTCAAGGAACTCAAGAGAAGCTCCGCCACCTGTTGAGATGTGGCTCATCTTATCAGCGAATCCAAGCTGATTAACAGCTGCTGCACTGTCACCACCACCGATGATTGTTGTAGCTGTTGTCTCTGCAAGAGCCTTAGCTACAGCCTTTGTTCCTTCTGCAAGAACAGGGTTCTCGAACACACCCATAGGTCCGTTCCAAACAACTGTCTTAGCTGACTTAACAGCATCAGCGAAGAGATCACGTGTCTTAAGACCGATATCAAGGCCTTCCTTGTCTGAAGGAATCTCTGTTGAAGGAACGATTGCTGTCTCGATGCTGGGGTTGTCGATAGGATCAGGGAATCCTGATGAAACAACTGTATCGATAGGAAGAAGAAGCTGCTTGCCGTTAGCCTTAGCCTTCTCAAGCATTTCCTTACAATAATCAAGCTTTGTATCGTCTACAAGAGACTTACCAACCTCATAGCCCTGTGCCTTGAGGAATGTGAATGCCATACCACCACCAATGATAAGTGTATCGCACTTCTCGATGAGGTTATTGATAACGTTAAGCTTATCAGCAACCTTAGCACCGCCGAGGATAGCTACGAAAGGTCTTACAGGATTCTCTACTGCATTTCCAAGGAAATCGATTTCCTTCTGCATAAGATATCCAACTGCGTTGTTTCCACCCTTAGCTGTGATGAACTTTGTAACTCCTGCTACAGAAGCGTGTGCTCTGTGAGCTGATCCGAAAGCATCACATACATAATCGTCTGCAAGCTCAGCAAGCTCTTTTGCAAAAGCATCGCCTGCCTCTTCGGGCTTAGTCTCTTCCTTACCTCTGAAACGTGTATTCTGAAGAAGGATAACATCTCCCTCGTTCATAGCTGCTACTGCTGCTGTTGCGTCAGCGCCTGTTACGTTGTAATCGGAAATGAACTTAACCTCTTTGCCGAGCTTCTCTGAAAGTCTCTTTGCAACAGGTGCAAGTGACTCACCCTCGTTGGGGCCGTTCTTAACTTTTCCAAGGTGTGAGCAAAGAATAACCTTACCGCCATCCTTTACAAGTTTGTTGATTGTAGGAAGAGCTGCTACTACTCTTGTCTCGTCAGTGATCTCACCGTTCTTGAGAGGAACATTGAAGTCACAACGAACGAGTACGCGTCTACCCTTTACGTTAATATCGTCTACAGATTTCTTATTAAGACTCATTATTATTCTCCTTTGTAAAATATGATATTGCGCATCCATAGCGGAGCGCTTTTTCAATATGAGATTATATTGAAAAATAAAGGGTCTGGTCCATACGGACCGGACCCTTTAAGTTAATCCAATGTTTATATGGAAGTTCGACTCTCGCGCTTCCTCATGCTTTTTCACAAGGAAGTTCTGCTCTCGCACCTAACGGTGCTCGCCAGAACTAAGTTCGAATCATCGACTCGGAAAAACCTCGTCGGGTTCTCACTTATCGCTAGGTGATTACTTAACGAACTTCTCAAAGTATTTGATTGTACGAACCATCTGTGATGTGTATGAGTTCTCGTTGTCATACCATGAAACAACCTGAACTTCATAGAGATCATCAGCGATCTTGTTAACCATTGTCTGAGTTGCATCGAAGAGTGAACCATATGTCATTCCAACGATATCAGATGAAACGATCTCATCCTCGTTGTATCCGAATGTCTCAGGATCAGAAGCCTTCTTCATAGCCTCGTTGATAGACTCCTTAGTTACCTCTGTGCTTGACTTAACAACTGCGAAAAGAAGAGTTGTTGAACCTGTAGGAACAGGTACTCTCTGAGCAGCTCCGATAAGCTTTCCGTTGAGCTCAGGGATAACAAGTCCGATAGCCTTTGCAGCACCTGTTGAGTTAGGAACGATGTTAACAGCGCCTGCGCGTGCTCTTCTAAGGTCGCCCTTTCTCTGAGGTCCGTCAAGGATCATCTGATCACCTGTGTAAGCATGGATTGTTGCCATGATACCGGACTGGATAGGTGCGAAATCGTTAAGTGCCTTAGCCATAGGTGCAAGGCAGTTTGTTGTGCAAGATGCAGCTGAGATGATGTTGTCATCTGCTGTAAGTGTCTCGTGGTTAACATTGTATACGATAGTAGGAAGATCATTTCCTGCAGGAGCAGAAATAACTACCTTCTTAGCGCCGGCATCGATATGAGCCTGTGCCTTAGCCTTAGATGTGTAGAAACCTGTGCACTCAAGAACAACGTCTACACCAATCTTGCCCCAAGGAAGATTCTTAGCATCTGCCTCTTTGTAGATTGTGATCTCTTTTCCGTTAACTGTGATTGAATTCTCGCTGAATGAAACCTTGTCAGCGTACTTGTACTTGCCCTGTGAAGAATCGTACTTAAGAAGATGAGCAAGCATCTTAGGATCTGTAAGATCGTTGATTGCAACGATTTCTGTTCCTTCATGCTCAAACATCTGTCTGAAAGCAAGACGTCCGATACGACCAAAACCATTGATTGCTACTTTAACTGCCATTTTAAGTTCCTCCTAAAATGAATATAATATTTAATTGCTGCTCAATATCACACTAATTGATAATTTTTTATCAGCAATTCTAATTCTAATAAAAATCCTATCATAAATCAAGTAAGAATATTAAAATAAATGATAACCGTCAATGTATGATATAGCATTATTTAAACAAATATACAACGTTTTATTATTACGTGTCGTAATTATGATAGAATATCATAGTGTAACTGACCATTGGATTTATTATTGGGAGAACAGCATATGATATTACCGGCAGATTACCATTTACATACACATAACTCGGGTGACAGCGAAGCACCTATGGAAGAAATGATAGAGAGTGCCTTAAAAAAAGGCATCAAAGAAATATGTTTTACCGAACACATGGATATGGATTATCCTGTGACGGAAGATCTTACGAAAGATTATTTTTTGCTGGATACAGCCTCGTACAAAAAAGAATTGTACAAATACAAAGAAATGTATCGCGACAAGATAACCATAAAATTCGGTGTCGAAGTCGGAATGCAGACACACCTCGCCAAGAAGAACTCCGATTACGTTCGTTCGGAGGACTTTGATTTTGTCATCGCATCCATCCACCTGATCGACGGTGAAGATCCTTACTATCCTTCTTTTTGGACAGGAAAAGACGTCAAAAAAACTTTCGGGCAGTATTTTGAATACACTCTTGAAAACTTGAAGATCTTTGATGATTACTGCGTTCTCGGACACCTTGATTACCTTGTTCGCTACGCACCGAAAAATAATAAGGACTATTCCTATCAGGCATATTCCGAAATTATAGACGCCATCTTAACTCACCTGATAAGCAAGGACAAAGGTCTTGATTTTAATACCAAACCGCTTTATACGGACAAGTCCTGCCCCAATCCAAACACCGAGATACTCAAAAGATACAAAGAACTCGGCGGAAGGATCATAACCTTCGGCTCGGACGCGCATAAAGCCGACGCCGTCGCAGGCTCTTTTAACAAAGCAAGAATGATGGCACTTGCATGCGGTTTTGACGAGTATTGCACATTCGAAAAAAAGATACCTATATTCCACAGACTATAAGGAAGCGCAAGGCAAAGCGTTTCCTTATCTTTATTTAATTAACGGAATATAGTAAAATAGTCTATATACGATTTCAAAGCCACACGGAGGCGATATGAAAGAAGATTTCTACAGCAGAAGTAAACGCGCAAACGTATATAACTCAATATTCATTTACAAGGCAGCTTCTCTTTGTGTTTTATGCGTTGCTACAGTTCTTTTGTCATATGTGTGCAGAAACGATATCACCAGATTTGCTTTTTCGGAGGATCCGACCTCAAGAAGATTGTTTATTTCTATCGCCATCCTTGTTCTTATCGTATTTCTTTCGGTCATTATTGATTTTTTTATATTGAAAAAAACGACAAACATAGGGTATAAATTAAACAGACTTGCCTACCTTGACAGGCTCACGGGGATTCCGAACAGATATAGCTGCGATCTTCTGTTTGACAGTTTCAACACCCCCGAAAGGCTTCCAAATACCGGTTTTATCGTCATGAGAATAAACAATCTCTCCGACGTCAACAAAAACACCGGTCACGAAGGCGGTAACAATCTCATCTCCGAGTTTTGCTATATCCTCGAAGATGTTGGTGAAAAGTACGGATACGTCGGAAGAAACGGAGGAAATGAATTTATCACTCTGATCGAGAATTGTTCGGACACCGATTCCGATATGTTCCTTTTGGACCTTACAAAGAGGATCCGCGGATACAACGAGCTTGCTCTCGGAACCCCTCTTGAAATTGCATACGCCGGAGTTCTCAATTCTGTTGAAAAGAAATCCGGAATATCCGAACTTATATCTTTTGCTTATAAGAAATTAAAGGATGCACCACAAATACTCTCATGAAAAAAATGATCAATGAAAATCTTGTAAAAAAACATATTTCTTTTTCAATCTGTCTTTTTACCTGCACAGCTTTATTTCTTACGGCTTGCGGTTCCAAACACGCCACCATTGTTCGCGACAATACGGGACACATAACAGAAGCCAATCTCGACAGATCGGTAAAAGGAACCCGCGACAATACGCCGGTATGCCTTGTGCCATCAGCTCCGGGAACCGATATTTTCCAGAACGAGTACGGTTACATTGACTATTCGAATAAAGCTGAAGGCTATTTCTTTGCCACATATAAAGGGACTTGCCAGAAGGTAAAACTTCAAGTTACGGGTCCCGACGAGATTACTTATACTTACGACATTTCAGCCGATTCAAAAAAAGCTGAAGTTTTCCCTTTTCAGGCAGGAAGCGGAGCATACATGATCAACCTGTATGAAAACATCGACGGAAACAAGTATTCAATGGTATTCTCACTTCCTCTTTCCGTAACGCTTACAGACGAATACAAACCTTTTTTGTATCCTAACCAGTTCGTCAATTTTTCTCCCGACTCCCTCGCGATCCAGAAGGGCGCAGAACTTGCTTTTCCATGCAACTCTGACATTGAGGTGGTTGCGGAAGTCTACAATTTCATGATTGAAAATATCTCTTACGACTACGAAGAAGCAGAAACCGTGCAAAGCGGATATCTACCTGATGTAGATGAGATCCTGACAACCAAGAAAGGAATCTGTCTCGACTACGCTTCGCTTATGACAGCGATGCTAAGAAGCCAGAACATCCCCACCAAGATGGAAGTCGGATACGCAGGCGCCGCTTATCACGCTTGGCTCAGCACCTATATCAAGGACATCGGCTGGGTAAACGGCATGATTGAATTTGACGGACAAGACTGGTCACTTCTCGATCCCACTTTTGCATCCAATACGGAGGAACGAAAACTCGAATCCTTTATCGGTGACGGTTCCAACTACTCTGTAAAGTATATATATTAATTCTTCGGAGGCACCATGAAAAAAACAGATAATCAAAAAAGTCTAAACAGCTATGAGATCTCAAGCTTTTGCAGACAGATGGCTCTTTTGCTCAAAGCCGGTATCGCTCCTGTTGACGGAGTTGATATCTTGACCAACGACACAAAAGACGGTTCCGCCAAAAAAATCTTGGGCGCTATAAGCCAGACTTTGCGAAGCGGCGAAAAATTCCATGTTGCTCTCAGTATGAGCGGTGTTTTTCCCGACTATGTGGTTCACATGGTCACGATCGGTGAGGCATCCGGAAACATGGACGTCGTTATGGACTCGCTTGCCGACTACTACGAAAGAGAAGACAACATTCAGGAAAGCGTTAAAAACGCGATCAGCTACCCTCTTATCATGATCTTCATGATGCTCGTCATCGTGACGGTCCTCGTAGTTAAAGTCCTTCCAATATTCGAGCAGGTCTTTGCACAGCTCGGAACGGGAATGAGCGGTTTCTCACAGTCGCTGTTAAACCTGGGAAGCACCTTGAACAAATACTCTTTTGCCCTCGTAATACTTCTTGTTCTGGTTGCTTTTTTCTTCCTGTACTTCGCTCTCACTGAAAGCGGAAAAAGAAATTTCAAAAAGGTCATGATCAAGTTTGCCCCCACAAAAAGACTTATGCAGGAGCTTGAAAGCGAGCGTTTTGCAAGCGGCATGGTACTCACTCTTTCAAGTGGAATCGACACTTATGAAAGTCTTTCTCTTGTAAAAAAACTTGTTGAGAGCAATGAGATGAGATCCAAGATTGATGAGTGCAGAGAACTTCTTATGGAAGGTGACAGTTTCCCTGAGGCGCTGGAAAAATCCACTATCTTCTCATCTTTTTATTCTCAGATGGTATCTGTCGGATTTAAATCGGGTTCGATGGATAAAGCGATGAAACAGATCGCCGAAAAGTACGAAAGAGATACGGGAAGAAGGATTCACTCTCTCATTTCAGTCCTTGAGCCCACTCTTGTAATTATACTTTCGGTTATCGTAGGAATGATTCTAATGTCTGTAATTCTGCCTCTTATGGGAATTATGACAAATATCGGATAAATTTTATGATAAATAGATTTGAACATAAAAACAGCATAATTTTCCGCGTTTCGGACACTTTTTTCAGATGGATATCCGTCATCATTTTGGTGATTATCTGCTTTGCATTTTACTATGTCATCGATGCATCGGGCAGAAATACCATCGAAAGGCAGCAAAGCTCTCTGGAGAACGTTATCAACAGAGATATTGTGCAGTGCTATGCCATTGAAGGCAGATACCCGCCCAGCCTTACTTACCTAGAGGAGCACTACGGGCTTGTGTACGACAGATCCACTTTCTTTGTGGACTACCGCCCCATCGCTTCAAACATGTACCCGGACGTAACGGTTATCAAAGCGCGATAGAGGAATATTTATGGAACTTGAAGGAAAAAGAAGTTACATCGTAGATATGGTGTTCGTCATCTGCCTAATGCTGCTTTTCGTTTTTTCCGCACTTAGCGTAATAACGATAGGTGCCGATGTTTATCAAAAAAATGTCGGTTCTGTCGCAGGCAATTATTCAAAGCGAATAGCCTGCGCATACATAACGGAAAAAATCAGGCAGTCTGACGCAAACGGCGGCATTTATGTAGAAAATGTCTTTGACCAGAACACCATCGTACTTCAGTCGGATGTAAACGGAGTACTCTACAACACATATATCTACGCCTATGAAGGCAATCTCATGGAGCTCTATGCAATGGATGAGCTCAAGGACCTGTATCCACAGTCGGGTCAAAAGATACTTGAACTTAATTACTACAATGTTGAAGACATAGGAAATAATACGCTTTCCGTAAATGTTACATTGGATGACGGAACAGAAGAATCTTTTTTTGTCAAAACAAGATCAACACAAATGTCTCAGTGAGGAATAAATGAATTCTGAAAACAACTCAAGAACAAGCTTGTTCCTGATGGAACTCATAATAGCGATATTTTTCTTCTCCCTTGCCGCAGCGGTTTCAATTAAGCTTTTTGTCTCTGCACACACACTTGCAAAGAGCTCAACCGAACTTAGCAACGCGACAATTTGGGCGCAGAGCCTGTCTGAAGCTTTCTACGGATACAACGGAGATATACCAAAGATCGCAGAGCTTTTCCCAAGCTCCTATTCAACGCAGGATACGATCATTATTGTCTTTGACAAGGAATGGAACCCCCTGCTGGATTCTCGTGAAGAAGCTTATTATGAAGCACTTTTGAAAACAGAAACAGCAGACGCCTCAGTAGTTTATTCCGACGTTACCGATTACGGAAACAATTACTCCGGAAAGGCTGTAAAAGGCGATGTCGCCGTCCTCAACATACAAAACACCGAGGTCGTTCCCTCTTCCGTACCGGAAGACAAGTCGATGATCATAATAAATTATTCTGTTGATACTTTATTGGATCAGAAGGAGTCAGAATGAAGAACAGCGGAAAACGTGGCATAAATATCGGAACTGCATCGATACTTCTCGTCTTTTCCGTTTTGTGCCTTATCTCATTTGCTACACTTACACTGATAAACTCAAAGGCTGATTACACACTCAGCAAAAACCTGTCCGACAGGCAACTTCAGTATTATTCTGCATGTCATAAGGGCAATGCGTTCGTATCAGCGGTAAACTCAGGCTATTCCAACGGAATATCGAATGATATAATGAAGGAAAGTATATCAATTAACGATATACAAACACTCGATATAGCGATATTTGTAAATAAAACAAAAAAAATCTACAATTCAGACAATACTTGTAGTATAATTCAATGGCAGGTGGTTAATCACGATGATACAGAGTATGACTACACTCTGCCCGTTATGAAATAACTTTAGTTTATGTACTTACTTAAAACTTTATCAAATTTTTATTTTTTTACATAACGTTTTAACTCTTTTATCGTAATCATGTGATACAATAGTTAATGTACTGAACGACTTATTTAATGAAAAAAATTGCTTAAATTTTTTTAGCAACTAAAAATACTTATTGGAGGTTCAATATGGGAAAAAGAATACTCATTACTGATGATGCCGCTTTCATGCGTATGATGCTTAAGGATATCCTTTCAAAGAACGGATACGAAATTGCGGGTGAAGCTGAGAACGGCAAAGTCGCAATCGAAAAATATAATGAGTTGAAACCCGACCTTGTAACTCTGGATATCACAATGCCTGAGCTTGATGGAATTGGCGCTCTTAAAGGAATTAAGGCTGCAGATCCCAATGCTGTATGTATAATGTGTTCCGCAATGGGTCAGCAGGCGATGGTTATCGAATCAATTCAGGCGGGTGCTAAGGACTTTATCGTTAAGCCTTTTCAGGCAGACCGTGTTCTTGAAGCTGTAAAGAAAGCCATTGGATAATATTATATAATGTAAAAGCGTAAATCGAGGCTACTGCACTTATGTGTAGTAGCCTTTCTTTACGCCCTGCCAAATATTATCAATTATCTTCTGAGGTACTGTCATTCTCTGTCAAAGGTCATTTCACGAAGTCACTGTTCACGTAAGCCCATTCACCATCGATATTAACCTTATACCAGCCATTAACTTCTTCAATTGGTTCCATTTCTTCGTAAGGGGCTATAACTGCAATAACGTCATCATCCTTACTTGGACCTTTACGAACCGTCATGACATCAGCTACCTTAACCCATTTATCACCTTCAGGTGCCGACGATGGAATCACTTTGTTTTCTTTGTTAGCACTATAAGCAGTTCCATATTCGCCTTTGTCTTTCACTCCATTCAAAATTTCTACGAGTTTCTCAGAGTCATCAATCGTTCCGCCACGCTCAGATTCAATCTTCTTTACAACATCGTTCACTATCTGTTGCAGGGCAATTGCTTCATAATATTTACTGCTATCCTGTGGTGTATCACCGTTCATATAAACATCGCCTGATGCTGTAACCTTATACCAATCTGCTTCTTTTGTAATTACCCAACCTGCCGGTTCATCCTCACTTCCTAAAATATTATGATATTCGCTGCAAAAGATGTTCTGAAGATCGGCTTCCTTCTTCTCCGAATCAGCTATTTGCTCCTGTACTTCTGTTAATTCCGTCTCAGAGCTTTTGCTTGTAGCAAAGCAAACTCCCACAGCAGCGCAAACTACAAGAGATGCCAGCGTAATCCAAAAAGCAGGCTTCTTATAATTCGCTACATTCTTTATTCTGTTCTTCACGTTATTTCCTCCAAATGCCACAGGACAAGCTTCAATCATCCTTCTTTGAATACTGTTCTCAAATAATACTCTGCAATATTCAGCCTTCTTATCCTTTTCAATATTCATTGTCACTTTTTCATCGCAGGCATACTCTATATCCTTACATAGAAGGATATACGCGATCCAGCACAACGGATTGAACCAATACACTGATAGAATCGCAAAGCCAAGAGGCTTCCATATATAATCAAGTCTGCTCAAGTGCGCAAATTCATGTTTTAATATGTACTCTTTTGCATCATCCGACATGGTTGACGGCAAATAAATTCTAGGGATTATGATTCCCAAAATAAATGAATCTGAAATGTCATCACATTCATATACTTTTGGAGCAACCTTCACAGAAGCACTTACTCTTTTTCTTAGCAGGATGTATGTAACTACAGCATATACAATCAAAACCGCCATGCCAATAGCCCATACAAGCCCGCCTATATAAAACCAGATCTGCAGCGGATTGACACTTGCCGCAGAATCCGATGGGATTTTTTGCAATATGATCGAATTGACCGTACCGTCAACACTACTTATTCCGGAAGCAATCTGCGGATTTTCTTCCATGGTAATATTTGACGGAATAGGCTCTCTTGTAGGGATCAGGCTCAATACGCTCTCAATGTGCACAGGAACAACCAGTTTTATCGCAACTATCATCCATAGCATACACGCAATCCATTTAGGCATCTTTTTCCCAAATGCTCTTACTACAATGATTGCAATAATGAGCGCACTTACCGTAATAGCATTATTAAGAACATACAAAAACAGTTGCTCCATGCATTATTCCCCCTTTATATCATCGATCATCCTCTGTATCTCTTCAATTTCCTCAGCTGAAATCTTTTTCCGTGAAGTAAACGCAGCGATGAACGCCGGAAGAGAACCGTCAAAAGAATCCTCGATTATCTTTTCGCTCTGAGCTGCACCAAATTCCTCTTTTGTAAGAACAGATGACACAACGCCGTTTTCATTTTTAAATATACCGCGTCCACACAAACGCTTGAGCATAGTGTATGTAGTAGACTTTTTCCATTCAAGTTTTTGTTCACACAGTCTTACAAGTTCTCCGGAAGGAATAGGCTCATTTTGCCATATTATATCTGCAAACTGGCTTTCCACAGCCCCTAATCTTAATTCTTCCATCCTAACCTCCTATACTTTCACAGCTTGGAAAAAAATTCTCACACAAATGATCATTTAATCTTATGACCATGAAAATTTATCATGATTTACATCATTCTGATAAGTAATAGAATTTACATTCCCATTTTCAACACTAAAAGTAACTCGATAGTCACCCATATCATAGATAAGCGGTTCTCCAAATATTTCATTATAGGCATCACCGGTCAATTCCTTACCATCCGGTCCATATCCCTTAGGTGGTTCAACGTTCGGATTTCCATATGCCGAAATCACTTCATCTCTGCTACTGCCAACTTTGATGCCACGCGACGTAGTAACTATATCCTTCATTATAGTAATTGATACCGGTAAAGGACTTCCGTTATAATCCAATGCGTCAAAATAAAAATATGCTTCTTTATCATCTCCGTAACTATAAGAACCTAAATCTGAATGTTTTGGATCGTATCCTCCCAATGCTTTGTCCATTGCTTCGAAATTATCATCAAGTATGGATATAACATTTCCATTATACTCAAACTGCGAATCCTCGAGATTACCGGCATTTTCAGTAGATGCATCAGCCTGTGCAACAGCATCATCTGTATCAGAATCAATATTAACACCTATTGTCTCATTTCCTTCGGAAGCTTCAGTAGTACTACCGATATTTTCCATAGAGCTTTCACCGGATTCAGATGCGTTCGCCGGAATGGCACCACAACCAACAAGTGTATTCATCATTAATGTAATAAAAAGTGTTGCTGTTATTTTTTTGTTTGCTTTCATATTCTGTTTCCTCCTGATGTTATAAATTTATTTTGATCTAAAGCATTTGTCATAATTTATATTGTTCTGATAAGAAATAGTACTTACTTTTCCATCTTTGATAAGAAAATCAATTTGATAATCACCCATATCATATGTAAGGGGGTCTCCAAATACTTCAATGTAATCATCACCGGTCAATTCTTTACCGTCCGGTCCATATCCTTTAGCTTGCTCAACATTTGGATTTCCGTAAGCAGCTATTACTTCATCTTTAGTGCTACCAACCTTGATATTACGTGAAGTGGTAATCAGTCCATTATTTTCATTAAGGAAAATAGGCAAAATGGTTCCATTATACTTATATGTTCCCATCGAAAAATCCGATTGGTATCCTTTTCCCAATTCCTCTTTTCCAAAATAATCGTAGAACCATTCATTGCCTTCTCCGAAATCCGAGAAACAATCCGGATTATTGTCATATCCTTCGCGAATCGCTTTGTCTATATCTTCAAAACTATCCATTACCGATATAACTTTTCCGCCAAACACAAACTGTGAATCATCAAGATTATCGGCGTTTTCTGTCAATCCTTCGGAATAAGCAATAATATCATTCACTGTATTCACCAAATCGCCTTTTTCGTTTTCTTCTCCTTCTTCTGCAAGATTAACCAAACCATCTGTTTCCTTCTGTCCTTCTTGCACCTGTTCAACCTCCGGTGCTTGCTGTGCATGTACATTTTCAGAACCTCTGCTTGTCGCAAAGCACACTCCAACCGCAATACACACTAGGATAGATGATACTGAAATCCAGAAAGCCGGTCTTTTGTAATTTGCAACATTCCTTATCCTGTTCTTTACATCTGTTTCTCCGAATGCCACAGGACAAGCTGCTATCATTTTTCTTGGCATACTGTTCTCCAACAGTATTCTGCAATATTCGGCCTTCTTACGCTTTCCAATGTTCTTTGTCACTTTTTCATCACAGGCATATTCTATATCTTTACAAAGAAGGATATACGCTACCCAGCATAAAGGATTGAACCAGTACACCGATAAGAGTGCAAAACCAAGCGGCTTCCATATATGATCACATCTGCTCAAATGTGCGAATTCATGTTTTAATATATACTCTCTTGCTTCCTTCGGCAGACTCGACGGTAAGTAAACTCTCGGAGATATTATTCCAAGAATAAATGAATCCGAAATATCATCACATACATAAACCTTTGAATTAACCTTATATGAGACGCTTACTCTTCTTCTGACCATAAGATATGTAACTACAGCATATATCAGCATTGCAATCATGCCCGCAAGCCAAACCGCTCCACCTATATGAAAAAAAGTTTGCACCGGATTTGTACTTGTCATAGAACTCTGTGCAATATTTGGGCTATCCACCGAATTCACATTCCCAACAACACTGCTTATTCCTGAGTTTATATGTCGACTCTCCGTGATTATGTTTGCCGGAATCGGTTCTCCCGTAGGTATCAAGCTTAGTACACTTTCAATCTTTATAGGCACAACAAGCTTTACGGCAACAATAACCCAAAGCATACAAACAATCCATTTAGGCATCTTCTTTCCAAATGCTCTGACTATAATGATCGCAACAATAAGCGCGCTTACGGTAATTGCGTTATTTAATACGTTTACAAATACCTGTTCCATTTTCTCCTCCTCTCCCTCTCGGTCTACTACTTGTAAACCTTTAATGTTAGTCTACTGTTATTAGACCAACTTGTCAACCCCAAAAATTTGAAACAAACTTCACATATACTATAAAAAATCTCTGCCCGACAACACATAACAGTATTGTCAGGCAGAGATTTTTCAAGCACTTCGTGCCATAAGTCTCACGCAGAAAATCATCTTATATAAGCAGCAATTACTGCAACCACTAAAGCCGGAAGCATATTGGCAACTCTTATCTTTTTGCCCCAGACAAGATTTATGCCAACACAAAAAATCAGTACAGATCCTATAAGGGATAGGTATGATACAGCCGCCTCCGTCATTATTGGTGAAACTAGCTTTGCAAGAAGAGTTACTGTACCCTCCAATATAAAAACCGGAATAACAGAGAATGCACATCCTTTTCCCATAGAAGCAGTCATTATGGCAATTACTATAAAGTCCAGGACTGCTTTTACTGCCAGAGTAGAATAATCTCCACCTATACCATCCTGGATAGCCCCGACAATCGCCATAGCCCCAATACACACCGTAAGTGATGCCGTAACAAAGGCATTTACAAATTCTGTATCCTTACCATTACCTGATTTTTCCTTAAGCCATTCACCAAAGCGCTCAAAGCCGGCTTCAATTCCTACAAGCTCTCCTACCATTGTACCGATAGCAAGACTAATAACTACCAACATGGATCTGCCACCGACAATAGTATTGTTTTCGATTGTAAGCATCCCCTCCATAGCTCCGGATATCGCTATAAAAAGCGTGCTGACTCCGCACACTTTGCATAGTGCATCTTGTTGTTCACGTTTAAACAACTTTCCCGTGACATTGCCGAGCAATCCGGCAATTATTATTGCAACACTGTTTATTATTGTTCCCAACATAACTTTCTCTTTAATCTGATCTTTTTACTTAGTAGTAAACTTCTCATGCCGTCTCCGACTTCATTCCGGTGTAGAGCTGATAATAGCGCTGCTTCTTGGCGATAAGCTCATCATGCGTACCCTGCTCTACAATGCGTCCCTGCTCAAGGACGATTATACAATCGCTGTTCTTTACGGTAGAGAGCCTGTGCGCGATAACAAAGGTCGTTCTACCCTTCATAAGCCTGTCCATACCATCCTGAACGATCTTCTCTGTTCTCGTATCGATGGACGATGTAGCTTCATCGAGGATAAGTACCGGCGGATCTGCGATCGCAGCTCTTGCAATTGCCAGAAGCTGACGCTGCCCCTGTGAAAGATTTGCACCGTCTCCCGTGAGCATAGTGTCATAGCCTTCCGGAAGCCTCTTGATAAAGCTGTGTGCATTTGCAAGCTTAGCTGCTGCAATAACTTCCTCGTCTGTCGCATCAAGCTTACCGTATCTGATATTGTCTTTAACCGTTCCCGTAAACAAATGCGTATCCTGAAGAACTATTCCGAGCGAACGGCGAAGATCCGATTTCTTTATCTTATTTATATTGATGTTGTCGTATCTGATCTTACCGTCCTGAATATCATAGAATCTGTTGATCAGGTTTGTTATCGTAGTCTTTCCGGCTCCCGTAGAACCTACAAAAGCAATCTTCTGTCCTGGTGTTGCATGAAGAATAATATCATGGAGCACCATCTTTTCATCGGTATAACCAAAGTCTACACCGTTGAATGTCACATCACCTTCCATAGGTTGATAAGTCGTTGTATTTGTAGCCTTGTGATAATGCTTCCAAGCCCAATGTCCGGTGTGATGATCTGCTTCTTTTATCTCACCGTTCTCTTCTATCGCATCAACAAGCATTACATATCCGTCATCTGTTTCAGGCTGAGCATCAAGGAGCTTAAATATACGATCTGCGCCCGCAAGAGCCATAACGATTGAGTTAAGCTGCATACTAACCTGATTGATCGGCATACTGAAATTTCTGTTGAATGTAAGGAACGATGCAAGCGCACCAACCGTAAATCCTGCTATCTCGCTGTCAGAAAGAGCTATCACACCACCTATCATCGCGCAGATAACATAGCTAGTGTTTCCGAGCTGCGCATTTATGGGACCAAGCGATCCCGAAAAAGCATTTGCCTTAAATGCGCTGTTGCAAAGAGCTTCATTTAGCTCATCGAATTTCTCTATACTCTCAGCCTCGTGATTAAATACCTTAACCACCTTCTGTCCCGTCATCATCTCTTCGATATAACCGTTGAGTGCTCCGAGGTTCTTCTGCTGCTCCACAAAGTTTTTACCCGAAGCCTTGGTAGCCGTCGCCGAACAGAACAGCATAACGCCAACCATAACAAGTGTCACAAAGGTAAGCTTAGGACTAAGTATAAACATGGATATAAGAACACTGAAAATCGTGATTCCACTGTTAATTAACTGCGGAATACTCTGACTTATCATCTGGCGAAGAGTGTCAATATCATTGGTGTATACTGACATAATATCGCCGTGCGCATTCGTATCAAAATACTTGATAGGAAGGCTTTCCATGTGGGTAAAAAGCTCCTCACGAAGCCTTCTGAGCGTTCCCTGATTGATATATACCATAACTCTCGCCTGAATATATGAAGCAAGAGCGCCAAAAGCATAAAATACCGCAACCCTCATTATCGCAGCCATGAGCGGTCCGAAATCTTCGCTGCCGCTGTCAAGCATAGGCTGTATATATGAGTCAATAAGACTCTTTGTAAAAAGTGTTCCTTGAATGTTCGAGGCAACCGAAATTATTATGCACATCAAAACAGTGATCATATGAACGGGATAATACTTAAATACATATCCCATTATTCTCCAAAACAATGCCCCGGGATTCTCAATCTTAGGTCTCGGCATTCCGCGCCTGTTACCGCCGCCCGGTCCTACTTTTATTTCTTTTGTTTCTTCTGCCATATCGAATCCTCCTTAAGCCTGCTTATCGAAGTCCGCATTTGCCCCACCGGTCTGCGATTCATATACTTCTTTGTAAATTGTATTGCTCTCAAGGAGCTCTTTGTGTGTTCCAAATCCGCTTACCTGACCGTCGTCCATAACGATTATCCTGTCACAGTCCTGCACAGATGCAATTCTCTGTGCGATAATAAGCTTGGTCGTTCCGGGAATTTCCTCTGCAAATGCCCTTCTTATCTTGGCGTCCGTAGCAGTGTCAACAGCACTTGTCGAATCATCAAGTATCAATATCTTGGGCTTTTTAAGAAGTGCTCTGGCTATACAAAGTCTCTGTCTCTGACCGCCTGATACGTTTGCTCCGCCCTGCTCTATGAATGTGTCATAACCATCGGGCATTCTCTCAATAAATTCATCGGCACAAGCCATCTTGCAGGCTCTTATACATTCCTCTTTTGTCGCATTCTTATCTCCCCATCTGAGGTTATCCAATATGGTTCCTGAGAAAAGAACATTCTTCTGAAGCACAACAGAAACCTGATCTCTGAGCGTCTCCATGTCGTAATCTCTTACATCGATACCACCAACCTTGACCGCACCTTCCGTAACATCATAGAGTCTGCTGATAAGGTTTACCAAAGAAGACTTGGCAGATCCGGTTCCTCCGATTACTCCGATTGTTTCACCTGAATGTATCTCGAGATTTATATCTTTTAATACAGGCTCCTCGGAAGTCGTGTTATAAGCAAAGCTCACATGCTCAAAACTGATCGATCCGTCGGGAACAACAGTTACAACTTCAGATTTATTGGCAATATCGGGAGTTTCTTCGAGAACTTCCGCGATACGCTTTCCGCTTGCCTGCGCCATTGTGAGCATAACGAAAATAATTGCAAGGAACATCATGCTCATAAGGATGTTCATACAATATGCAAGCAGTCCCATGAGTTCACCGGTTGTAAGACTTCCTGCAACTATCATGTGTGCACCAACCCAACTGATCAGAAGGATACATACATAAACAGTAGCTGTCATCATCGGTCCCATCTTAATTACGTTCATCTCGGCTCTTACGAACATGTTGTAGATGTTGCCTGCAGCTTTTTTGAACTTGTCATTCTCATAGTCCTCGCGAACGTATGCCTTTACTACTCTAATCGCAGATACGTTCTCCTGAACACTCTCATTGAGCTGATCGTATTTTTCAAAAACTTCTTTGAAATAAACGGTCGCCTTGCTCATAATAAGCGCCATAAAAATCGCAAGGATTCCGACTGCGACAAGGTATATCGTCGCAAGCCTGGGATTGATCATAAACGACATGATCATCGCACCGATAACTGTAGCCGGCGCTCTCATTGCCATCCTCAGAAGCATCATGTATGCATTCTGAATATTCGTGACATCGGTCGTAAGTCTTGTTACAAGCCCCGATGTTGAGAACTTATCTATATTGGAAAAAGAAAAAGTCTGTATATTATCAAACATGGCTTTTCTTAAGTTCTTGGCAAGTCCCGTGGAAGCCTTCGATCCGTAATACGCTCCGCCAAGTCCTGCAGCGAGTCCAAACAGAGCAATAATCAGCATTAAGATGCCCACTCTGAAAATATATGCCATATTTTCGCCATATACACCGTTGTCAACAATCTTACCCATAAGTTTGGGAATGATCATCTCCGCTGCAACTTCACCTATCATGCAAAGCGGCGTCAAAACGGATACAAGCTTGTATTCCTTAAGTTCCTTACCAAGTGTCTTTATCATCATCTATCTCCTGTCAACCTATAAAGTTTCCAAACATGTATTATATCGCTTAAATAAATTGTATTCAATTCATTTTATACTCATTTGTCACTTCTATTATAATATTATAACGGAAGTGTGCGAAATAAGGAAAACGGGCATTTCAACTTTATCTATGTTGAAATGCCCGTATTTATTACTTCGCAATACTGCTCGTATGAAAAGAGTCTCAATCAACTCTTTTCAGATTATCAAACTTCGGATTCTGCAAGTTCCTTAAAGAACTCATCCGTATTATTGAACACATCGCAGACTTCCTCATTGTTCTTGGTTACCTGCCATGCACTCATTATATCTATATTGGTCTCCTTGAGAGGCTGTTCCATCTCAATTCTCTTTTTCTTCATCCTGTTTATCAGATCTTTGTCCAGGATTGTAAAAGGATAATGACAATATCTCTCCGTGATAAGCGCCTCGCTTGCGGCGTACTGATATGCCTGGTAAAGCGCTACCGGATCGTCGGAGTCCACCATCTCATCAATGGTCTCTCTCGTAATGTCTTTTATCTCATAGTGCTCATCCAAATATAAAGGATACAAGCCATAACGGATCAGATAATACATATCGGAAAACGTCGATTCCATAGGAGCCGGAAGTGAAACCTTGTACTCTTCTTTGGTTCCAAGCATAACATCAATGAAATTGCCGTTTTTGATACTCTTCTCGATAAGCATCTTTATTTCTTCTCTGCCGTCATATTTATTGCGCACATAGCCCTTCTTGCCACCGTTATTGTATTCTTCGCAAAAACATGACTCGGGATCGATGAACTCGTCAACTGTACTCTCGATATTCTCAGTAACTTTCCAAACAGACATATATCCGTCTACAGTCGTCTCTTTGAGCTCCTCTTCCATCTCCAGTCTCTTCGCCTTCATCTTGTAGATAAGCTCTTTATCCACAACAATAAAAGGAAGGTTGTTATAATCTTCTCTTAATTCCGATTCCTCGCAAACATACTGATAAACCTGAAACAACTCCAAAGGATTTCCACCGTCTATCATAGCTTCAAGTGTCTTTCTCGTTAATACATCAAGGTTCAGATTCCATTTAAGATATACGGGATACAAACCGTTAACAATTAAATAAGATACATCAGTAAGATTTTTTAAATAAGTATCTCTTTCCTGTATTCTGCAAGAGCTGTTTGTTCCTGAAAAATAAAGCTTCAGAGCTCCTCCGTCAACGCCTTTTTTTACTCCTTCCTCAATCCAGGCTCTCGTAGAATAATCCTTGCTATTATAAGTTTTTCGTAAAGCCATTTTTTATTACTTTCCCCATTTGTATTACTATATATACCAAAAATCATTTCTAGCTATTTTTAATTATGTTACTTAAATTTAATTATAAACCATCTGTTACAAAAATGGAATAGTTTTATTAACCAAACGTTTATTTTTTTGTAAGGTTGAATTACCAATCGAGGAGGGATATAATCAGAAATCGGTATGCTGTAGAAAGGAGATTTAAAAGCTATGCTCTGGGCAGGGCTTGTGTTATTTTATGGGATTGTAAAGGGATTCCGTGATGTTGTAAAAAAGAAAGCTCTTACGAAGAATTCTGTAATGGAAGTTCTTTTTGTATATACGTTTCTTGCGTTTATTTTTTGTATACCGGAGGCTCCCGCCGCGTTTGACGGACTTCCGACAAAATACTATTTTCTGATCGCGATAAAGAGTTTCGTTATCTTCATCGCATGGATATGCTCTTTTAAAGCGCTGGACAATATTCCTATCAGTATCTATGGAGTTCTTGACCTATCAAGAATACTCTTTTCAACTGCCTTCGGAATATTTGTGTTAAAAGAAAAAGGTTCGGTATATTCAACACTCGGACTTATACTTATACTCTTCGGACTCATATTCCTGAAAGTCTATCCGGAACTGAAAATGCGCTCCAATAACAGCGGTTCGTTCAAGTCAGAAAAAATACCACCCATATATGTATGGATGGTGCTTATTTCCTGTATATTCAACGCGATATCCGGATGTCTTGACAAGATATATATGAAGGATATCAATTCGTCTCAGCTACAGTTTTGGTATATGCTCTATCTTGTGATCTTCTACGGTCTGTATTTCGTTGTAAGGCGCATCAAGATAAGCTCTTCCGTGTGGAAAAACGTATGGATCTGGATCCTCAGTTTCTTATTCTTCATAGCGGACAAAGCACTGTTTATCGCCAATTCCTATGCTGACTCGAAAGTCATAATAATGACGCTTCTAAAACAATCCGCCTGCATTGTATCAATCATGTGCGGAAAGTTTATCTTCAAGGAAAAGAATATCGGCTACAAGATCTTCTGCGCGGTAATAGTACTGATAGGTCTTGTCATAAGCATGATTGGGCAGTAAAAAAGAGGCTTCACACTAATTTTGATCAATTAGTGCGAAGCTTCTTTTCAATTAAATCATGACAGCTACAGCGAATACTTACATAGCTTCCTTCATTGACTTCACATACTCGCCCACATACTTAGGCGCGTCTTTGCCATATTTCTCTAGAATCTTGATGATTGCAGAACCTACGATCGCACCGTCGGATACTGCTGCCATCTTGGCTGCCTGCTCGGGCGTTGATATTCCAAAGCCGATTGCGCAAGGAACATCCGTATTGTCGCGAATGACTTTTACGATTGACTCAAGGTCTGTCTTGATCTCTGATCTGGTTCCCGTAACACCGAGACTTGAAACAATGTAGATAAAGCCCTTTGCCTCTTTTGCAATCATAGAGATTCTGTTTGCGGATGTAGGTGCGATAAGTGAGATAAGATCTACATCGTACTTATCACAGATAGGTGCAAACTCATCTTTTTCTTCGAACGGAAGATCCGGAAGAATAATTCCGTCTATTCCCGTCTCTTTGCAAAGTGAGATAAATTTCTCCGAACCGTATGAAAATACCACGTTTGTGTATGTCATAAACACAAAAGGTGTCTGAGTTTCTTTTCTTAAATCTCTCACAAGGTCAAAAACCTTATCCGTAGTCACTCCTCCTTCAAGAGCGCGAATATTTGCGCCCTGAATGACAGGTCCTTCCGCTGTAGGATCCGAAAAAGGGATACCAAGTTCAATAAGATCCGCTCCATTGTTGCAAGCTTCAAGAACTGCCTTCCTGGTAGTCTCAAGATCCGGATCACCGCATGTAATAAAGGCTATGAATGCCTTTCCGTTTTCAAATGCTTTTTTTATGTTACTCATGGATATCCTCCCCTCTGTAGCGAGCGATAGCTGCGCAGTCCTTATCACCTCTGCCTGAAATAGTTATGACGATGATCTTGTCCTTGTCATATTCCTTGGCAACTTTCATTGCATAAGCAACTGCATGTGCTGATTCTATTGCGGGGATGATTCCCTCTGTGCGCGAAAGATATTCAAAAGCATTTACTGCTTCTTCATCTGTTACAGGCACATATTCAGCTCTCTTTATATCGTGAAGATGCGCATGCTCAGGGCCTATTCCCGGATAGTCAAGACCTGCTGAGATTGAATAAACGGGCGCAATCTGTCCGTACTCATCCTGACAGAAGTATGACTTCATTCCGTGGAAAATTCCGAGTTTACCTGTGTTTACGGTAGCTGCAGTCTCGAACGTATCGATTCCTCGTCCTGCTGCCTCGCAGCCGATAAGCCTTACAGACTTATCTTCTATAAAGTTATAGAAGCTTCCCATAGCGTTCGATCCGCCGCCTACACATGCTATAACGGCATCGGGAAGTCTTCCCTCTTTTTCAAGAATCTGCTCTTTTACCTCTTTGGAGATGACAGCCTGAAAATCCCTTACTATTGTAGGGAAAGGATGCGGTCCCATTACAGATCCCAGACAATAATGCGTGTCGTCTATTCTGGAAGTCCACTCTCTCATAGCCTCAGAAACGGCATCCTTAAGAGTCGCTGTTCCAGATTTAACAGGAATTACTTCCGCGCCGAGAAGTCTCATTCTATACACATTGAGAGCCTGTCTTTTTGTGTCCTCTTCTCCCATGAAAACAACGCATTCCATTCCCATCAGAGCTGCCGCCGTAGCTGTGGCAACGCCATGCTGACCCGCACCGGTCTCGGCAATGAGTCTTGTTTTTCCCATTTTCTTAGCCAAAAGAGCCTGTCCGAGAACATTGTTGATCTTATGAGAACCTGTGTGATTGAGATCCTCTCTCTTAAGATAGATCTTGGCTCCTCCGAGATCCTTGGTCATCTTCTCTGCATAATACAGACCTGAAGGTCTTCCTGCATATTCATTTAAAAGCTTTGTGAGCTCAGCGTTGAACTCAGGATCGTTCTTGTAATGTTCATATGCTTCTTCAAGCTCAATTACTGCATTCATAAGTGTTTCAGGTATATACTGTCCTCCGTGTATACCGAAACGTCCGTTTTTATTGGTCATGATACTTCCTTTCCTATATGTCTGTAATGTGACTGCAACGCTTTAATCAGCGTTTCTTACATTTCTTACGAATTGCTCCATCTTAATTCTGTCTTTCCTGCCGTCTGTTTCTATGCCAGAACTTACATCAACCGCATAGGGATGTACCGCTTTTACAGCGTCCGCTACATTGTCAGGATAAAGACCTCCTGCGAGGAAAAAATCTCTTTTCACCTCTTCAAGTATCTTCCAGTCAAATGCCTTTCCCGTTCCCTGACCGGAATCAAGGAGCACATAATCGGCATCGGAACTTTCGATATTTGCTAAATCGCCGCTACTCTTTATCTGAAATGCCTTTATAACAGGTCTGTCCGTTTTCTTCCTAAGTGCTGCGATGTAGCTGTTGTCTTCGCTTCCGTGAAGCTGCGCAATATCTATTACACCTTTGTTTAAAAGATCTGCGACCACATCAATTTCTTCGTCGACGAAAACTCCGACCGCCTTTATACCGGGATCAAGTCGCTTTTTTAGCTCTGCCGCCTTATCCTTACTTACATTTCTCTTACTCTTTTCCCATAAGACAAATCCGATAAACTCAGGCTTAAGTTCATTGGCAACATCGATATCTTCTTCCGACGAAAGCCCGCACAGCTTTATCTTGGGGCATTTGTAATTATGATTATCTGACATATCATCTACCCTTAAGCTCATTTAACTTTGCTTTCTTATCAGCAGCTCTCATCAAAGTCTCACCGATAAGAACCGCATCAGCTCTGATTTCTCTAAGATGCGCAACATCTTCCGCAGTCTTTACGCCGCTCTCCGAAACGAACACCGCCTCGGAAGGAATAATGCTTCTAAGCTTCTCGCTGTTTGATGTATCCACGCTAAAATCTTTGAGATTTCTGTTGTTTACGCCTATTATCGAAGCGCCGAGTTTAACGGCTCTTTTTACCTCTTCCTCATCGTGTGTCTCGACAAGAGCGGAAAGCCCTAAGTCATTGCATATTCCAAGGTATTTCTCAATAGCTGCATCATCAAGGATTGAACAAATGAGAAGAACCGCTGAAGCGCCGAGTACTTTTGCTTCATAGATCATGTACTCGTCTACCGTAAAATCCTTTCTGAGGCACGGGATTGAAACTGTCTTTGCAATCTCTGCAAGATACTCGTCTTTTCCCAGAAACCAATGAGGTTCCGTCAAAACAGAAATGCAATCTGCTCCCGCCGCGTCGTATTCCTTTGCTATATCAAGATAAGGAAACTCCTCTGCTATTATTCCTTTTGAGGGAGAAGCTTTTTTGCACTCGCAGATAAAAGAAATATCGTCTCTTCGCAGATTCTTTTCAAAAGAAAAATCTCCTTTTGGAGTTGCAAGCGCCCTCTCCTTTATTTCCTCCAAAGATACAACCGCCTTGGCTGCATCCACTCTTTTCTTCGCATATGCTGCGATCTCATCCAAAATAGTCATATATTTATCACCTGTTACTTACTTCAATAAGTTTCTCAAGTGTCTCGTAAGCTTTACCCGAATCGATAAGTTCTGCTGCAAGTTTTGTTCCTGCTTCGAAAGTATCTGCTTTTCCGCCGATATAAAGAGAAGCACCGGCATTTAAGATTACAGCGTCACGCTTAGGTCCTTTTTCACCCTTTAATATCTTTCTGGTGATCTCTGCGTTCTCTTCAGGAGTTCCTCCTACAAGATCCTCTTTCTTACATGTTGTAAGTCCGAAGTCCTCAGGTTTTATAACGTATGATTTGTACCATCCGTCTCTTATCTCGCAGATAGTCGTAGGAGCGCTAAGCGAGATCTCATCAAGTTTATCCTGACCGTATACAACCATTCCTCTCTCTACACCGAGACTTACAAGAACTCTCGCAAGAGGCTCTACAAGGTATTCGTCATAAACACCGAGAAGCTGCATCTTAGGCGATCCGGGATTTGTAAGAGGTCCGAGAATATTGAACACTGTTCTGAATCCGAGTTCTTTTCTTATAGCGCCAACATACTTCATCGATGCATGATATTTCTGAGCAAAGAAGAAACACATTCCTGCTTCTTTCAAAAGTTCGATACATTTCTCGGGATCCTGCTGAATGTTTACACCAAGAGCCTCCAGACAGTCTGCTGTTCCGCACTTTGATGAAGCTGCTCTGTTTCCGTGTTTGGCAACCTTCATTCCGCCTGCTGCCGCAACAAGAGCTGATGTTGTTGAAATATTAAAGCTCTGAGCATTGTCTCCGCCTGTTCCTACGATCTCAAAGATATCCATTCCCGTATCAACTTTGGTCGCATGGTCTCTCATTGCTGCCGCACAGCCTGCAATCTCATCTGTTGTCTCCGCCTTGGCAGATTTGGTGGAAAGAGCTGACAAAAAAGCTGCATTCTGAGTAGGTGATGTCTCTCCTCCCATGATCTCGTTCATTACTGCATATGCCTCATCATATGTAAGATCCTCTTTGTTTACGATTTTTACTATAGCTTCTTTAATCATGGTATTGCCTCCTATTTATTTCTCAATATTTTTTATAAAGTTCCTAAGCATATCTTTTCCCTCGGGTGTCATTATCGACTCCGGATGGAACTGTACTCCGTATATCGGATAATCTCTGTGCTGAACTGCCATTATCTCGTCGTCATCCGTCTTGGCTACAACTTCAAGGCACTCAGGCATTGTTGCTTCATCTGCTGCAAGCGAATGGTATCTTGCCACCGTAACTTTCTCGGGAAGCCCTTTAAACAGCAGGCTCTCTGCGTAAAAAGAAATCTTTGATTCCTTGCCGTGCATGAGCTCTTTTGCATATGTTATCGTTGCTCCGAATGCCATGCATATTGCCTGATGTCCGAGACACACACCAAGAGTCGGGATTTCTTTTCCAAGTTCTCTTGCAGCTTCTACTATTATTCCCGCGTCCTCAGGTCTTCCGGGACCGGGCGAAATAATAAGCCTGTCAGGTTTAAGTTCTCTTATCTGATCAATCGTAAGTTCGTCGTTTCTGATCACTTTGATTTCAGGCTCGATCTCGCCTATCATCTGATACAGGTTATATGAAAAGCTGTCGTAGTTATCTATAAGTAAGACCATCACTCCACCCCCTGTGAAAGCTCAAGTGCTCTGAGTGAAGCCTTTGCCTTGTTGAGGCACTCCTCATACTCTTTCTCCGGATTGGAATCGGCAACTATGCCGGCTCCGCTTCGAACGAACACCTTGCCGTTCTTCTTGTAAACTATCCTTATGGCGATGCATGTGTCCATGTTGCCTGTAAAATCTATGTATCCCACAGCTCCGCCGTAAATTCCGCGCTTGTTGTTCTCTAGTTCTCCTATAAGCTTGCAGGCCTTGATCTTAGGCGCTCCCGAAAGTGTCCCCGCGGGAAGTACCGCATTTACCGCATCTATCGCATCAAACTCTTTTCTGATCATACCTCTTACCGTTGATCCGATGTGCATCACGTGGGAGTATCTTGTAATCTCGTGAAGCTTCTCAACTTCTACGCTTCCAAACTCGCTTATCTTGCCAAGATCGTTTCTTCCCAGATCAACCAGCATGTTGTGCTCTGCAAGTTCCTTCTTGTCTGCAAGGAGCTCTTTTTCCAGAGCCTTGTCCTCTTCCTCGGTCTCGCCTCTTTTCCTTGTTCCCGCAAGTGGGAATGTATGAAGCACGCCATTTTCAAGTTTTACAAGTGTCTCAGGCGACGCTCCCGCAACTTCCACGTCCGTTCCGGAAAAATAGAACATGTAGGGCGAAGGGTTTATTGTTCTTAACATTCTGTATGTGTTTAGAAGGCTTCCTTCGTAATCGGCTGAAAGTCTGTTTGAAAGGACTATCTGGAATATGTCGCCTTCCTTGATATGATCCTTGGCTTTTTCGACCATGTCACAGTATTTCTCTTTGGTAAAAAGAGGTGTGACTTCGCTAAGGAGTTTTCCGGGCGTTTCGGTACTCTTTTCTCCTTTGTACAAAAGATCTTTTATCCTGCCAAGTTCTTCTTTTGCATTGTTATAATTCTCTTCCAGGTTTTCTTTTATCTTGATGTTGATGATAAGGATGATCTTCTGTCTTACGTTGTCAAAAGCTATTACCTTATCAAACAGCATTAAGTCTATATCCTTGAATGCGTCTGTATCTTCAACCTTGCATCTTGCTGTCGGCTCGCAGTATCCGAAGTAATCATAGGAAAAATATCCGACAAGTCCACCTGTAAAAGAAGGAAGGTGCTCAAGCTTGGGACTTTTATATTTATTCAAAATTTCTCTTATATATGATGCGGGGTCGTCTGTCGTAACCTTGAGATCTCCTGCGATAAGCTCATTGTCCTTACATGTTATCTCAAGCTTTGGATCGTATCCCATAAATGTATATCTTCCCCAAGTCTCATCCGCCTGCGCCGACTCAAGCATATAGCAGTGAGTCGATACATTCTTAAGCTTTCTCATAGCTTCGATCGGAGTAATGAAATCAGATAAAAGCTCACAACTTACGGGAAGAACATCGTACTCTCCTGTGGATGCTATCTTTTTTACTACCTCAAGTTCCGGTGAAACAATCATTTTTTGTCCTCCTTAATGTTACTATAGGAATTTTTTCAAATTTTCTATAATACAAAAAAGTCCTTGATAGAGCTACTGCTCTATCAAGGACGAATACTCTAAAAAACTATCCGCGGTGCCACCTTGAATTCATGGTCTACCATGCAACTTAGCGAGATACCAACATATCCCCGGCAAATTACGCCTGCCTTGCGTCACAGAATACTAAGTGATTATCGGAAGTTCCGCTCTCGCTGTCGCTCGACGGAACAAAGTTCGATTACGGAAATCGAAGATTTCCTATCTCACTTTCCTATCTCATTTTCACTTTTGACTGTGCCCTCAGCGGTCCATTTGACAACTTGCTTCATGCCTGAATCTCAGCATCTCAGGCTCTCTGTATTGGCATCATTGCCGTTATCTCCGCTTCAACGGTTTATTATATTATATTTAAAATAGATGTTATACCAATAACATCTATGTGTCAAGAATTTTTATGCATTATAATTAAGAAAACGCTTACTCGACTTTTTCTTGAGCCATATCAGATAATACTTTTTCATAATGCCCTATTGGATATACATCATCAATCTTAAATGATGTTATAGGAAATGTATCAGTTACAACTTCTTTTGGTTCTTTAAATACATTACACTCTTCTCCTGTTTTATGATTATCATCCCATGCTAAATATAAACTTTCTGACGTTAACTCATTGTTGATTAAAGAATCTAATATATATGCATTGGCTCCCATATGACTATACCATTCCATTATTCCATTGCCACTTGGATATGCATAAAGCGCTTCGTTACCAATAGAATTCCCTTCAACACGTTGAATCTTATCATCAGCATATGTATATACCCGTATATGCGTACTAACTGCATCATTTCCATATTTAACCAATAATTCAGGTGTTGCATCCTTATCAATATCGTATAAATAATAGCAAGCTAGTAGTCTACCATCTTCATCAAACTCGCAATCCCTAAGAATCCTAAGCCAATCAATATATGCCGACGTATAATCACTATACGTAGTTTCTTCCGCCATACTCATTGCATAGTTGTATCTTCTCTTTACCAATATATTCTTTAATTCTTTCATATCAAAATCAGGGTGCAACGATTCTTTGATAATATCAGCCACGTCATTCCATCCTGAATATACATTGAAATGATAATCAGATGTTGCTTCATACAGAAAAACCTTAATTTCAGAACCCGAATAGCCAATAACAGCAATATCGTTCATTTCATCAATATTAAAATCAAAACAACTTATTTCCGTAACTTGATCCAAATAGCTATAGGTATTTATGGTTTCTTTAACTTCATTATCTTTGCTGATATCAATAAAGGTATTATTCTTTTCCTTACCATGATCCATGAATACGTCATTATAAACGCAAACCTGCACATAGTCATAATCTTTATTGATTTCATAATTAAAGCCTTCTTCTATTAGCTTATTCTTGCAGTTAGAATTAGATTCGACTGCCTCATCAACAGATTTCAAATTTGTAGGATTTTTTTCAGTCGCTACTCCACATCCTGTAGTAAATACAAGCAAAAGCATCGATAGTATTATGCGTATTCTCATATCTTTCCTTGGAAATCATCTTCTTTTAATTTATATATCCATCATAATTTTTGCTGTGTGCATCATGCTCACGATCCACTTACGGATACACATTTACAGATAAATTTGTTGCTTTTGACCACTTTTATCTGTGTTTTGGGGCCTATGGCCCAATGATTTTTTGTGAAATTCCAGATAATTCGTAGTAGTTCTGCTATTCTTATCTGTATTTTCCCTCTGCTCGCTCCGAGATATGTCCCAAAATCCCAGATAATTCGTTCAATCTTTGCTATTCTTATCTGGGTACTCTGCGGAGCTTTTTTGTTTACTAGAGAATTTCAAAGAAATTCTCTAGTAAACAAAAAAGTCCTTGATAGAGCCTAAACTCTATCAAGGACGAATACTCTAAAAAAACTATCCGCGGTGCCACCTTGAATTCATGTGTTACCATGCAACTTAGCGAGATACCAACATATCCCCGGCAAATTACGCATGCCTTACGTCACAGAATACTCAGTGATTATCGGAAGTTCCGCTCTCGCTGTCGCTCGACGGAACAAAGTTCGATCACGGAAATCGAAGATTTCCTATCTCACTTTTCGTCGTCAAGATCAAGGAACTCGAACTCAAAGTCGTCCTCGTCTCCGATGAAGTTTCTGCTCTTGCGTCTGGGAGTTTCCCT
>JAGAAO010000069.1 GCA_017615275.1 Butyrivibrio sp. | reverse complement strand
CGTGGAGAATACTTCCGAGTGATAGGTGAGCTGGAATATGTCAGAAAGCTGTATATCGATCTGCTTGGAGATCGATACCGGCTGGAGAGTAACCTGAACCGCGAAATTGACAGGCTGCCGGAAGATGAAAAAGCTGCGATCCGGAGCACATTTATCACCAATGAAACCCCTTCGGAATTATGGGAAAGGCTTATGAATCTGACAGATTTAGTATACAAGGAACTTGAAGGATTCCGTATACCTGTGACAAAGGAATTACTGCATGCGTATTTCAAGGGACTCATGTAAGGCAGCTTATTGCTACCAAATTCCAATTTGTCTTGATGAGGGCATAGCCTTTTATCTCGCAATATAAATGAGTATGATAAATCGGCGTTTGAATAGGTGAAAGATATGTTGTGGCTATTAATGGCGGTGCTTTCCGCCGTATTTGCAGGACTGACTGCCATTCTTGCCAAGTGCGGCATCAGAAAAACAGATTCTGACGTGGCGACGGCACTGCGGACGATTGTGGTGCTGCTTTTTTCGTGGGTCATGGTCTTCATAGTCGGCTCCGTGAACACGATAACGAATATAACATCAAAATCGTTGACTTTTCTGATCCTGTCAGGCATTGCGACAGGAGCCTCGTGGATCTGTTATTTCAAGGCGCTTTCTGCCGGCGACGTCAACAAGGTCGTTCCCGTAGATAAATCGAGTACTGTACTGACCGTTCTTTTGGCGATTATTCTGTTCAGTGAGACAAAGCATCTGGCGGTAAAACTGATTGGAACGGCTTTTCTCGCAGTGGGCATCTTTCTGATGATTGAAAAGAAAAACACTGATGCCAGGCAAACGAAAGCCGTCTGGCTTCCGTACGCTGTGGGATCGGCGGTTTTTGCCGCGTTGACGTCCATACTCGCAAAAATAGGCATTGAAGGAGTGGAATCCAACCTGGCAACGGCGATCCGTACGGGCATTGTGCTGGTGATGGCGTGGCTGATCGTTCTGATCAAAGGAAAGCAGAAGCGACTCAGATCTTTAGACAAAAAGGAACTGGGATTTATAGCTTTATCAGGCTTAGCGACAGGCGGCAGCTGGCTGTGCTACTATTACGCGATACAGAACGGTGTAGTTAGCGTGGTCGTACCTATAGATAAACTAAGTGTCGTTATTACGGTCATCTTCTCTTACTTTGTGTTCAAGGAGAAGTTGAGCCGTAAGGCATTCATTGGTCTTACGCTGATGTTGATCGGTACGCTTGCCATGGCGATCTGGGCATAATCCTATAGCTGCTCAGAGAAGTAACTTCAAGTTTGTAGAGGTCTTTACCTTGTAATATAACTGAGGATAAGTGTATGAATTATTTTGTAGAAGGTTTGCAGGGGAGTGGCAAAAGCACACTGCTGGAAAAACTGGCCAAGAGATATCCGGCATGCATGGTTTTTCGTGAGGGGGATTATTCACCTGTTGAGCTGGCTTGGTGTGCCCGTGTAACAAAAGAAAAATATACAAAAATACTCGAGAAGTATAGCGATATTCGCTCGTTGATTGAAGAAAATAGTCATGCCGAGAGCGATAATATGATTATTTGCTACACGAAGATCATTACTGATGTTCCGGGATTTCATAAAGATCTTGAAAACTATGAAATCTATAATGGTCGTCTTGCCTTTGACGAGTTTAAGAGGATCATTTTTGACAGATACAAAAAATGGGATGGAGATAATATGATCTTTGAGTGTTCTTTGTTCCAAAATATTGTTGAAGATATGATTCTTTACAGGAATGCGACAGATCAGGAAATACTTGATTTTTACGAGGAACTTGCGGGCGTGATAAAAAACAAGTCGCTACGTATCTTTTATTTGGAAACAGAGAGCATTGACAATAATATTGAGATTATCAGAAAAGATCGCTCCGACGAAAATGGAAATGAAATGTGGTTTCCGTTGATGATAAGGTATTTTGATGAATCTCCTTATGCGCAAAGCAGAGGCGTGTCCGGTGAAGAAGAATTGTATAAACACTTCTTGCACAGGCAGGAATTGGAACTTCGCATATGCAAAGATTATTTTTCAAACAAGGTGACAGTGCTAAAATCTAAAGCGTATACGGACAATGAATTATAAGCGGTTGAAGAAGTAAACTTCCGGCACCAAAGAAAAAGAAGTAGATTATTATATACGAGGTACGAATGGTAAATGGATATTATAAAAGCAGATAAGAATAGTTTTGAAGATGTTAAGAAGATTACACATACTACAATTATGGAAATATATCCTAAGTATTATCCGCCGGGGGCAGTGGAGTTCTTTTTGAAACACCATTCTGACGAAAGTATCGTTAACGATATAGAAGATGGTAAAGTGTATTTGCTGATAGATGATGGTGATGTTGTCGGAACGGTAACTATATCCAAAAATGATATAAACAGGCTTTTTGTGATGCCCCATTGTCAACACAAAGGATATGGAAGAACTCTTTTAGACTTCGCTGAGAAAGAGATACTCAAGAACTATTCTTTTGTTGAGATGGATGCATCACTTCCAGCAAAAAGAATATATAGGAAGCGTGGATACAAGGAGACTG
>JAGAAO010000068.1 GCA_017615275.1 Butyrivibrio sp. | reverse complement strand
GGTAAATTTCCAAGGTAAATGCAACACATAGCAAACAGTGATACCAGAGCGTATTTTTGCATGGTTTTGTGCTTAAATATGCTCTATATTTCTTTACAAAAATATAGATTTTGAGGGTGTTTTGTGATGTTTTGCACAGACTTAACAGGCCCATTTCTGGACCTGTCAGAGTAAATCGTACATATTTGGGTGTTGCATTTAGTTTGAAGGATCGGGCTTTTTTAAAAGCTTTGGAGTAAGAATTATATCGTTTGGAGCTATCTCTTCAAGACCTAAAAGAGATATAAAATCTTCCGGGTACATGAGCTTTGCCAGTTCATATGGAGACCTTCCGTGAAGCTCCTTGCGTTTATAGCTGTTGATGTGATCCATCATCAGGTTTATATCCGCCTGTGAAAACGGCTCAAGTGAGGTTCCTTTCTTTATCACATATCGGATAAATTCATGGTTTTTCTCGCAACCGCCTTTCTCTTCAGGATGGTTCGGTTCACAGAAATAGATAAAGCAGCGCTTTTCTCCATTTATGGAACGTTGCATGCCGTCTATATCAGCAAACTCATGACCGTTATCGGTAATTATGTATGGGAACATTTCTTTAAACAACTCGGTTCCAAGGATCTCTTCGAGCATATCAATACAAGCGACTACGTTTTCTGATGTCTGTTCCTCAAGCATAAAGGCAAGCTGCAGTCTTGTAATCGGAAAGAACAATGTCAAAAGAACAGCTTTTGTATCCTTCGAACCTTCAACGCAGTCCATCTGAGGAATCTCTATGGGATTATCTTCTTTAAACTTAAGATAATCCTCATATTTGTGTCCATCCTTTATGACTTTCATCGTTTTGTAATCCTTTGGGCGTTTCTGTCTCTGGCGACGTTTTACTGCATTTCTAAGGTCGATATTCCTGGCTTCAAGTTCGCAGCTGTTTATCATACGTCTTAAGGTTGATTCACTTATATGAAGGTTATTTGTCTGCACTATGTGATATACTGATTGTCCATTTTTTATAAGCGGCGACACCGTTTCATCTATTGCCATGAGCTGTTCTGCAGTCAGATCGTAGCCATTACGACTGTTCACAAGGGTATCTCTGTATTCTCTCTGTGCCTTTGCAGCTTTGTAGTAATACTTGCTGAAATGGCAGTTGTATGGTTTTGAACAACCATTGCAAAGTTTTAATTTGCTGTCCTCAAGTCTGTCACAGTATGACTTGGAATAATCACTGCAGTATTTCTTGGCTTTACTACAGTTACGGCATAACTTTTTACAGTTCCTGCTTCCACATACATTCATATTCTTGCAATCATAAAAATAGATACAGTCGCAGGAACAGGTCTTACTCTCTAAAGTGTGGAGCTTTATTTCTCTTGATATAGTCGAAGGTGACTTATCAAGTCGTTCTGCGATATAGCGGATCGACATCTGTTCATTTAATAACGTTTCGATTCTGGTGCGGTCATCTTCTGTCAGGTGCTTATTTACTGATGTTCTGTTCATTCTGTCCTTTCCATGCACAAAAAGAGCACTCACTATGGATGCCATAAGGGTGCTCTTAATAAGACCATCAGTTTCTCTTGATTTTATTATGCTCTACGTGATAAGCTTAACTAAATCGATTAAAGATACTGATGGTGCGTTGCACCACAAGGTGAAGGCATCGGGCAAAAGTTGTCAGGCTTTGGGCGCCCGGTGCTTTTTGTATGCAGTTTTTTCTTTAAGTATAAAGTGCGCATAAATGCTGATAAATAGGCGGCTTTGATGAAAAATATAACTGAGAGGAATATCGGCTATGAAAAATGCACATATATCAAATGATTCATTCTTAAAACGCGTGGGCTATATGATATCAAGGCTACGGATTGGTAAAAACATCAAACAGGAACAGATGGCAAAAGAACTCAATATCACACAGCCTGCACTTAGTAAATATGAACGTGGAAAGATAGATATCCCGATCCTTAAGCTTAAAGAGATAAGCGATAAGTACGACTATCCTATGGAGGACTTCTTTTCAGCGAGTGAACTGCCAAGTGAGATGTATAGAAAGATAGTCAAAGCTCCAACGGCGAAGAAGCCTTATAAAGAAGATAAAGTATTTAATGATTATATGCTTGATCCGACAAACAGAAAAAAGCGTGAAGTATTAAGAGCGGCATACGTTCTATCTTTAAACGGAGTACTTATAGACATGCAGCGTGAAGATGTGCGTCAGCTTATAGAAACACCTGATAATTATACAGATATGCAAAATAAGAGGCTATTCGCATACTTTGTTGCGCTGAGCAAATTAGCAGAAAAATAGGCAAATAAAAATATATGATAGTGATAAGTCTTTTATGTTTTTAGCGTTGATTTCAGATATTTTGCATGATAGAATGTTAATAATTAATTAAAAGAAATTTTGATTTTAGAAACAAAGAGGTGCAAAGTGGCAGAAGACAAAGTATTCATGGACACAGGCGTGTTCACGGGGATAGTTAATGATATAAAGAGTGCGGGAGAAGGTCTTGTCTTTTCAGAGGAACCACAGGCGAATCTAAGTGCACTTGAGACGCTTTCTGTAGGCAGAGAGATAATCGAGACTTTGGAGCAGGTATATAAAAATACAGATGTTTATAGGCTCGAGGTTTCACAGTCACTTCCTAAAGGGCTGCTTACGCTTCGCGACAGCATGATAAATGTCGATAAGGCAGTCAGCGAAAGTCTCAGTGTAGAAAGACGGAGGGAATAAAAGATGAGTCGTGAGAGCGAAATACATTCAGAAATACACCATCTTCATGAAAAGATAAGGGAATATGAAAGAGAAATCGATGATCTTATGGAAAAAGCGCATCTTATTGAAGAATGGCAGAAAACTATCCAGAAAGATGCATATGAGCCTGAGAAAGCATATGATATGACTCATGGCGGAAATTTTATAGGAGACCTTGAGTGCAAGGCTGTGGAATACCAAGAGCAACTGTGCAAAAGCATACAGTTCGGGCAGAATGGGACATCACAGCTTCTTTCGGATATACAGAGAATAATAGAAAAGATACGTGAACTCATAGAGGAGTGCAATAGAAGAATATCAGATCTTGAAGATGAGCTTGAGGCTCTTTCACAGATCAATGTAAATGTTTAATGGGGATCAGAGTTGATGGATTACGATTACAAAAAATATGATGCCAAAATGGTAGATGAATTTATAAATGATTATGCGCGTGCAGTAGATAGATATACAGCCGATTCGTGTTCGGTTGAAGCAGGATATGGGGAGTATTGTTGCAACGACGCTTATATCGGAAAAGCGGCAGATGCGTCGAAGATATTTGTAGACAGAGTTCAGATGGACAGATTTCATGTTCAGAATCGGGAGATCCAGAAAGAACTTTTTAATAGATGCGTTGATATACAGGAGATGTTTAAATCCAGAGTTGATGCTGCTCCGGATGCAAAGATAGATACCGATACGCTTGCAGAGATCAAGAAAGATCATCATAGAATCGGCGTTGTGGTCGAGGATAATGGTTATAATCTTGAGTCAATGGCAAAGCAGATTCAAAACGAATACGGGAAATATGGGGATGTTACTATACCCAATTACCGCTATGCTTTTGAGGGATACAACGATTTTAGCGGAAGCAGAGGCTTTGTTGATAAATGCGTTGAAAAACTTACAGAGTGTGACGAGGATGCAAAAATGCATCTTAAGAGAGCAGCACTTAAGGAAAGGTCAGATGAGTTTCAGCAGAAAGTCAAAGCGATTGCCTGTTCGCTCGAGGATATGAAACCCTATGAGGCAACTATTGAAAAACAGGTTCTTGGGCTTATTGCGCTGGGAACTCAAGGCTCGCTTAAAAAGATTGATCTTAATACGATCTTTGAAAAACTTAAAAATAACAAACTCTTTTTGTACGGCATGAATACTGCATGTCAGGCAGTAAGATATGATCCTGTAAATCTTAATAACGGAAATTATCTAAATGACAGGGAAGATCTTAATATCCTGGGGGTATTCCCGTTAAAGGTAACACGTTTTTATAATGCGCTAAGCGATAGATCGGGGCTCTTTGGCAAAGGCTGGACGAGCCTTTTTGACGTACATCTATCAAAAGAGGGTGAATACGATGACAGCAAGATTACTATCCTTTTTCCCGATGGTCATGAAGGAAGTTATGTAAGGTATTTTGATAAGTCCTCCCAAAACGAGGAAAAGCTTGAAAAAATAAAAGCAGAAGCAGATTTAAAAAATGATAAAGAAGCTGGTTTTGATGATGAGAATGAGATTGAGATCGTTACGACAGGG
>JAGAAO010000067.1 GCA_017615275.1 Butyrivibrio sp. | reverse complement strand
TACCAGTCAAAGCTGTAATAATATAGAAACAGATCCACAGTGCCTAGATAAATATATCAGAAAAGGATTAGAAGTAGCCCAGAGAACCTGGGAGAAAGGAAGAATCCAATCACTTTTCTAACATGATTGGATTATACGTGACAAACTATGAGTAATAAGTTAAAGTTTTTTCTTCCACCTATAGTACTTGCTGTTATTACATGGATATGGTTGTTTTATGAGAAAGGCAGATGGTATACATATCGCTCGGAGCCTTTGTATGCGCCGCTGCTTATTTTACATATTCTTGTGCCAATATATTATTTTGTGGTTTTCATTAAGCAGATAGGTACGAATAATCACTTTTACAAGGTAAGTTCAGGAATATTGTTCTTTTTGACTTTGTTTGGAGCATTGATTTTCATGGTGTTTACAAGCGGAGCATAAACTAAATAATGAAATGAAAAGTCGATCTCCATTATAAGATGTATCATAGAGATCGACTTTATTTATTCGATATTCAATTTTATTTGTTCTTTACAGTGATGAGCATGAGGTCATTTGTTCCAAAGAACATGCTGTTTCTGATCATGCCGATTCTATAAAGGTTTAGCACGTAGAACATTGCACAGAATACTGTGAGCAGCCCCAAAGAACAAATGAGTTCCTCGACTGTCGGCGGATATCCGTGACGTCTAGTGTAATTGCCGACGTATTCGGCAATTTCTGATTCCAGTTTACCCATAAAAATTTTTTACTACCCCCTGGTTAATGTAGATGTTCTTATATTACCTTAGGAATGTTTCTAATTTATGGAGGAATAATAAAAACAATATAAACATTTGCATTGGCATGAGTTTCGAAGCGTGTTTTGGTTTATAGTTATTTTATGAAAAGTTGTATATAAAAGTGCAATGAACGTTGGGATAAACTTATGAAAAAAGGGATTATCAGGACAACTGTTACTTTATCGCTTATAGCAGTATTCATGCTGCTTTTGTATGTGTTTGTCGGAAGACCTATGATCGGATTTGTAAAAGATCCGGAGGCTCTCGATGCATTTGTGAAGAGCAGGGGAGTGGTGGGCTTAATAGTATTCGGACTTTTTGTTATGGTACAGACTATGTCGACGTGTATTCCGGGACTTCCGTTCTATCTTTCGTCCGGGTATCTTCTCGGCGGATTCAAAGGTGCTTTATTATGCGATCTTTTTGCTACACTCGGAAATACGATCGCGTTTCTTATCGGCAGGAAATTCGGAAGAAGTTTTCTGTGTTATCTTTTCCCTGAGGACAAGCTTATACATGTGGAAGAAATGGTGAAAAAAGGGAGACCTAAGCTCATTCATGTATTGTTCATGCTTCTGCCGCTACCTAAAGATACTTACGCGTGGCTTGGATATTATTCCGGGGAGACGCTTTGGCAGTGGATTCCTATTACATTCATAGCGAGATTTCCTCATATTTTCCTATATACATACGGTGGACAGCAGCTTATGTCTAACGGCTATCTTATACTTATTGTGGGAAGCGCATTCGCGGTGCTTGTGTATGCCGTGGCTGCTGTGATGTTGAAAAAACAGAGATGAAGAGTGATTTCTATGTGAAATTCAACATAACATGTAAGAAATAAAACATAACAATTCGTTAAACATGGCAATTTACACGCCGGTGATTATGGTATAGCATATCTTTTATATGGACAATACATTTTCCTTGTCCAAAAAGCGATGGTTATGCGGCTTTTTGGTATTTTGTAAACGTCCGAATGTTTTTTATCCTGAGGGGGAGAAAGAATGTTTGATCAGTGATGCAAAAAAGGAGGCGAGTGTATGATCAAGACCCAATTAGCTTCATTCATACTTACTATGATCATGACAACTGCCGGCGGACTTGAATTGAATGCTGCAGGTGTTAGCAATACAGAAGAAACTACTGCGATCAAGATTGCGGAGAATGCAGAGGGTATGGGATCCCGAGAAGTCGACGATGCAGACAACACTGCAAAGTCTAAGGCAAAAGCAATTGACAAACCGGTAGTTGAGAATGAAGACGCAACGAAAGGAGCACTTGGCGAAGTAATATATAACGGAGTTCATTTTTCTTGCAGATCCGATGTATCTGTACTTGATGAGTTAAAGCCTTTGAGCTTCAAGCTTGAAGATGATGACAATGAAGATAAGATACAGCAGTTTATTGGGACCGATTTTTCTTATTATTCTTATGGCGATATGGATCTTTATATCACCATGGCTGAGAAGAACGGTAAAAAAGAACTTTATGACTATACTGTTCAGGGACCCAGAACTGAGATGGCGAACGGCGTAAAGATCGGTGATTCGATAGAAAGAGTTGTTTCGATCTGCGGTGAACCTTCGGAAATAGACGATCACGCGGACGGTGTGGTCGGATATTACTACAGGACCAAGAACAGCAATGTTCATTATTACTTCAATGACGGAAAGCTCTATATGGTTTGGGTTACGAACAATGCCGTAGTTGGAAGATACTACTCGGAAGTTATATAAGAAATAAAAAAGTAGTGAAGAACTTCAATGAAGTTTTTCACTACTTTTTTATGAGTAGGACTGTAAGCCGGGTTATGTCGGGGGTGATCATCTATCTAGGGCTGCCGTCACCGACAGTCTCAAGCGACCCACCTGAAAGCGAACCGGGCCGGTTCATAGCTTTCCTCTCGGTCTTGCTTCGGATGAGGTTTACATGGCTACTGATGTTACCACCAGCACGGTAGTCTCTTACACTGCCTTTCCACCCTTACGGATCAAAGAGGCGAGACTCGGAAAGCAAGCTTTCCTCGTTACACGGCATTCGCCGTGTGTCTATGTCATGATGTGTCGTCTTGCACGCAAGCGTGCATCCGACAATCATTCCATAGCCAACCCGCCTCATTGCTAACGCGGTATATCTCTGTTGCACTATCTCGGGAGTTGCCTCCGCCAGACGTTATCTGGCATCCTGCCCTGCGAAGCCCGGACTTTCCTCTCCCATGCCCTTTCGTCTGCATGGCAGCGATCACCTGTCCTGCTCAAGGCTATATTCTACCATAAAATCAATTTTTTACAACAACTTTTGCAATACAAAACTTAAATTGATATGATACAATTATCTCAGCATGAAAGTGCTTACATAAGGTCAAAATTTGCAAGTTTTTGCAACATAAACGAACTTACATGGAATATTTTTTCACGGTATCATAGCATTATACCAATAATGACTGATTGCCATTTCGGCAATAGAATGGAGGAGCTATGGAACTGAGAACTGCATGTTCACCTAAAGACGAGAAAACTTACGACACTTCAAGATTAAGGGAAGAGTTTCTGATTGATGACCTTTTTAAGCCTGATGAGATCAAGCTTGTTTATAGCCATATTGATAGAATCATTACCGGATCTGCTGTACCTGTTAAAGAGGAGTTACGCCTCACAGCAGGAGATGAGCTCAGAGCTGAGTTCTTTTTACAGAGAAGGGAGATGGGCGTTATCAATATCGGCGGCGACGGAGTGATCGTCATCGACGGCAAGAAGTATGACGTGGACTACAAACAGGGCATGTATATAGGAATGGGCAAGAGAGACATTTCTTTTGCAAGCAAGGATGCATCCAATCCTGCTAAATTCTACATCAACAGTGCACCTGCACATAAGACTTATCCGACCGTTCTTATTAAGAGAGAAGGCACTCCTTCAGAGGATGTTGTCATTATCAAGGATGAGAACAAGAAGGAACTGGGAAGCCTTGAACAGTCCAATCACAGAGTTATCAATAAATACATTCTTCCGGGACAGGTTGAAACTTGCCAGCTTGAGATGGGAATGACAGAACTCAAGCCCGGCAGTGTTTGGAACACAATGCCATGCCACACACACGACAGAAGAATGGAAGTTTATCTCTACTTTGATATTCCCGAGGATGCATTGGTTATGCATTTCATGGGAGAGCCTACGGAAACAAGGCACATTGTCATGAGGAATGAACAAGCTGTTATCAGCCCGAGCTGGTCAATTCATTCAGGATGCGGAACACAGGCATACACATTCATCTGGGGTATGGTCGGAGAGAATCAGGATTTCGACGATATGGATGATTGTGCAATGACGGAACTTAAGTGATCGGTTGACATTTGGAGGTATAGATATGCAGGACTTTTTGAAAAATTTCTCATTGGAAGGTAAGGTCGCATGGGTTACAGGAGCTTCTTACGGACTTGGCCTTGCGTATGCGGTGGCTTTTGCACAGAGCGGAGCCAAGATAGTTTTTAATGATATTAGTAGTGAACTTGTTGATAGAGGAAAGGCAGAATATGAGAGACTCGGTATTAGCGCTTTTGGCGCAGTATGTGATGTCACAAAAGAACACCAGGTTAACGAATTCGTTCATCAGGTGGAACAGAATGTTGGTACGATTGACATTCTCGTAAATAACGCCGGCATCATAAAAAGAATCCCTATGATCGACATGACGGTTGAAGAATGGAATCAGGTTATAGATGTGGATCTGACAGGTCCGTTCATCTGTTCCAAAGCTGTTCTTCCCGCAATGATCAAAAAGGGTGGCGGCAAGATAATAAATGCGTGCTCAATGATGTCTGAATTCGGACGCGAGACGGTATCTGCATATGCGGCCGCAAAAGGCGGGCTGAAGATGCTTACCAGAAATATCTGCTCCGAGTACGGACAATATAATATACAGTGTAATGCCATCGGTCCCGGATACATAGCAACACCTCAGACGGCTCCTTTAAGAGAGAAACAGCCTGACGGTTCAATGCATCCGTTTGACAGATTTATACGTTCCAAGACACCCGCTCAGAGATGGGGTAAGACGGAAGATCTTATGGGACTTGCAGTATTCCTTGCTTCACCTGCATCAGACTTTATTAATGGTCAGGTGGTTTATATAGACGGCGGAATCACGGCTTATATTGGACAGGATCCGAGCAATCTGGATCCAAGTAAAATGGAAGATGTGGACTAAAGCTCTTTTTCCGAATCGGGTTTGGTCCATTAGTGTAATAAGAGAAAGGCGAAAAAAATGGATAAGATTTGTGAAGAACTTTACAAAATTGGTATTGTACCCGTAATCGCGATCGACGATGCGAAGGATGCAGAGCCTCTTGCAGAAGCGCTCATCAAGGGCGGACTTCCCGCAGCAGAGGTTACATTCCGTACAGCTGCAGCAGAAGATGCGATCAAGATCATTTCCGAGAAATTCCCCGAGATGATCGTAGGTGCAGGAACAGTGCTTAATGCAGAACAGGCTGACCGTGCTAAAGCAGCAGGAGCTAAATTCATCGTAAGCCCCGGATTCAACAGATCAAATGTTGAGTATATTCAGAGCATCGGTGTACCGGTAGTTCCCGGAACAGCAACACCCGGAGAGGTAGAGCAGGCTATAGAGCTTGGTCTTGACTGTGTAAAATTCTTCCCTGCTGAGCAGAATGGTGGTATTGCCAAGATTAAGGCTATGGCAGCTCCTTATACTAAGATGCATTTCATGCCCACAGGTGGTGTAAACAAGAACAACCTCAATGATTACCTTGGATTTAATAAGGTATTCTGCTGTGGTGGAAGTTGGATGGTTAAGAAGGATCTTATCTCTGCAGGAAAATTCGATGAGATAGAGGCTATGACAAGAGATGCTGTTAACGCAATGCTCGGATTCACAATGAAGCATGTTGGAATCAACGAGACAGATGCAGCAGCAGCTGAGTCAGTAGCAGACAAGTTTGATTCACTCTTTGGCTTTACTAAGAAGGTTGGAAATTCTTCTGTATTCGCAGGCAGCGTAGTTGAAGTTATGAAGGCAAAGGGACGCGGAGCAAACGGACACATTGCTATCGGAACAAATAACGTTGACAGAGCAGTTTACCATCTCGGTAAGCAGGGTGTTAAGTTTGATGAGACATCATTTGCATATGATGCTGACAATCATCTCAAGGTTGCATATCTTGCTGACGAGTTTGGCGGATTCGCTGTACATTTGGTTAAGAATTAAGATAGAGAGGAAAAAACTATGTCAAAGAAAGTTGTTACATTTGGTGAGATCATGCTGCGTCTGCAGCCCGATAATTATTTAAGATTTGTTCAGGTTGATCATCTTGAGGCTACATTCGGAGGCGGAGAGGCTAACGTATCAGTTTCTCTTGCTAACTACGGACTTGATTCCGTATATGTTACAAAGCTTCCTAAGCATGAGATTGGTCAGGCTGCTGTAAACTCACTCAGAAAGTACGGAGTAGACACATCCAAGATCGCAAGAGGCGGTGATAGAGTTGGTATCTACTACAACGAGAAGGGTGCATCACAGAGAGGTTCTAAGTGCATCTATGACCGTGCACATTCAGCAATCGCTGAGGCAGTTCCCGCTGACTTCAACTGGGATGAGATTTTTGAAGGTGCTGAGTGGTTCCACTTCACAGGAATTACTCCCGCTGTAAGTGATTCTCTTGCAGAGATCACACTTGAGGCTGCTAAGAAGGCTAAGGAGCACGGACTCAAAGTATCTTGCGACCTTAACTACAGAGGAAAACTCTGGAGCAAGGAGAAGGCAGGCAAGGTTATGGCTGAGATCTGCAAGTATGTAGATGTATGTATCGCTAACGAAGAGGATGCTGATGACGTATTCGGAATCAAGGCTTCTTCAACAGACGTTACAACAGGTAAGCTCAACAGAGAGGGCTACATCGAAGTTGCTCAGAAGCTTACAGAGAAGTTTGGATTCGAGAAGGTTGCTATCACACTTCGTGAGTCAATCTCAGCTAATGACAATAACTGGAGCGCTATGCTTTACACAGGCGATCAGGCATATTTCTCAAAGAAGTATGCACTTCATATCGTTGACCGTGTCGGCGGCGGAGATTCATTCGGCGGCGGACTTATCTATAGCTGTGTAAACGGATTCGATCCTCAGGCTACAATTGAGTTTGCAGTTGCTGCATCAGCACTCAAGCACTCAATCGAAGGAGACTTCAACCTTGTTACAGTTGATGAGGTAAATAAGCTTGCAGGCGGCGACGGATCAGGACGTATCCAGAGATAATTTTTCTTTAATAAAAATTTTTTAAAATCATAAGCACCGCGCATTGGTAAATGTGCGGTGTTTTTTGTATAATATAGTTTGAAGAAGTTTCTGATTAAGTATTTGTGAGGATTCAAGCTATGAAGTTTGATAAGACAGTCAGCATGCTTATGACTTTATTATCAATATTAATGATATTGATCACAGCGTTTTATGTTGAGAGACTCATAACGCAAAACAATGTTTCTTCGGTTTACTCCAGTAAGCTCAGTCTTACGGGAGCTAAGCTTTCTGATAAGTTGTATGCAAATGTTTCGAAGGTCTCCAGTCAGCCTACAGATCATAAATCTGTTATAACTCAGTACGAGATAGAAGTTGTAAACGGTAGCGGTACCGATCTTACAAACTGGAGTCTTTTGATGCAGGTTCCGGAAGGTTCAAATGTAGTTGATGTCTGGAATGTTGACAGCTCACATGATGGATACGGTATTACATTCACCCCACTTCATTACAACATAACGATCAAGTCGGGAGAGAGCGTTGAGTTTGGAATGTCCATAGAGGCTCAGGCGAATTACGCTCCTACAAGTATGACTTTGTCGGGATTCAGGATGGCTCCTGCGGGAAGAACTTTTGCAGGAAAGCTTATTTTGTCGCTCTTTGTTGTATGGATAGTTTTCTTTGTAAGTTATGCGGTAGTAAAATATAATTCAGTTACATTCTTGAAAAAGCAGAAAACTGACGTTAAGATCATTCTCCAGTCTATGAATACTTTCATCAGTTTCATAGATGCGAAAGATCCTTATACACGAGGCCATTCCAGAAGAGTGGCGATGTATGCGGCTGAGATTGCAAAGAGAATGCATCTTACGGATGTTGAAATACAGAACGTTTACTATGCAGGTCTTTTGCACGATGCAGGAAAAATAAGCGTTCCCGATGCCGTTCTCAATAAGCCCGGAAAGCTTACACAAGAGGAGAGAGAGCTCGTCCAGAACCATACGGTTGCAGGCGGTAACATGCTCAAGCAGCTCTCTTCACTTAAGGGCGTCAGAGAGACTGCTCTTTATCACCATGAAAGATTTGACGGTAAGGGTTATCCCGAGGGACTTAAGGGAAATGAGATTCCTCTTTATGCACGTATTGTCGGCGTTGCAGATTCATATGACGCCATGTCCAGTAACCGTGTGTACAGAAGGCATCTTAGCAAGGATGAGATCATCGAACAGATACAGAGCGGTGCAGGAACACAGTTTGATCCTGATATCGCGACATACATGGTTGATATGATCAACGACGGATACGTTAACGTCGTTAAGATGGAGACTGCGGAAGTTGACGGAGCAGAAGAGAAGTTCCATCTTAGTGAAGGAGATATTCCCGGATTGTACATGGGATTATAGTGTGAAAAAAGGGGGACATATAATTGTCTGAAGAGATTAAGGCTGAGGGGAGCAGGTATGCACACCTTGATCTGCTGAGATTGATCGCTTGTTTTTTGGTGGTTTTTAATCATACGCAGGGCTGTATAAGGCTTTATGAGTACGACAGCATTGACTTTACTGTGCTTGTACGCCTTTTTATAGCCATGATAGTAAAGATAAATGTTCCGATCTTCTATATGATAACCGGAAGTCTCCTCCTTAACAGAGATAGAGACTACAAGGATATTTTCAGGCGGATCGCCAAGATGTTTGCGATACTGCTTATATTCAGTATTGCGGCGCATCTTTGTTATAATAAAGGAAATTTCTATATTCCCGGATTTATCAGAAACTTTGCTTCGGCTACGGTTGACGGTGCGGGACCTTATTGGTATCTGTACGCGTATCTGGGAATTCTTTTGATTCTTCCTTTTTTGAGATCGATAGCAGTGAGGATGCGACCAAACGATGTTTTTTATCTGATTGTCGTTAGGTTTGTTATAGGCGCTGCGATTCCGATGCTTTTTAAGATTGCAAACAGTGTTGTCGATAGCAATATGCATCTTGCACTGGAGTTTCAACCCGCTATAATATTAGTGGACTGTGTTTTTTATCCGCTCATAGGCTACGGGCTCGACAGATGTCTTGAGGGAAAAGAACCTTCTTTTTTTGGAAGGATTCCTTTTGCTGTGATGTTTGCCGCTGCAGATCTGTTGGGGATATTGGCGTTGATAATTGCAGGTCCCGAGGAAGCATTTGACGGATTTGTTTTCCTAATGGTAATATCTGTTTTTATGTTTGTAAAAAAATCGGTTGTAAAGAGCAGGCACAGAGCCGACAAGACAATATCTCTGCTTGGATCTTTGACGTTTGGGATTTATCTTTTGGATCCTGTGATCGGACCGTTTTTTAAACAGTTATTTGATTTCAAAGGTGATCATAAACAGTTCTGGTCATCAATAGCTTATTGTATCTTCTCGATGTCGGTTGGAGGAGCGATTACGCTCCTTTATAAGAAGGTAAAAACAAGGATTTTGAAAACGAGCTGAAAAAAGTTCGTTTTTTTTCTTGACATACTTCAGTAGTCGTAGTATATTTACTACGACAGGCATAGTATTGAAAGGATAAATAATTCAAGAGGAGGTTGTTAATGGTAGAAATTAGCAGTGATGTCATTAGAGGATATAATGACACGATGATTCTGTTTATTCTGATGGAAGAACCATGCTATGGCTACGAGATATCTAAAAGAATAAGAGCTCTGTCAAATGAGAAGTACATAATTAAAGAGACTACGTTATACTCAGCATTTACAAGAATGGAAAAAAACGGATATGTGGAATCCTATAGCCAGAATGCGGAGAACGGTAAGAAGAGGACATATTATAAGATCACGGAGAGCGGAAAGAATTATTACCGTGACAAGTGTCTTGAATGGACGCTTACCAAGGAAGTGGTTGAGAACTTTATTAGGAGAGAAGATTGATGGAAACAATAAGAAATTATTTGGAATCGATGTTTGCAAATTTGCCTAATACTCCGGATGTCATGCGTGCGAAGAACGAGCTTCTGAGTATGATGGAGGATAAGTTCACCGAACTCATAAATGAAGGCAAACCTCAGAATGAGGCAGTTGGAATAATAATATCCGAATTCGGTAACCTTCAGGAGCTTGCCGAGACACTCGGAATCCAGAAGGAACTAGGCGGTGCGGCAGAGGTTGAAAGACGTCTTATTACCAATGATGAGGCAATGGAGTATGTTTATGAAGCTTCTCAAAGCAGGTACCTCATCGGAATCGGAGTTATGCTCTTTATTTTTTCACCTATTCCGTTGTTTTTCCATGAGATTGGAATAGTACTTTTCTTTTTGCTTATAAGCGCAGGCGTAGGTGTGATCATATGGTCTTCCATTAGGATGTCACAGTGGAAGTTCCTTGATACCACACTCTGCTGTATTGATTACGCCACTGCGGATTATCTCAGTGATGTAAAAAAGAACAATACAATGAGTAAGGCACTTATGCTTACAATTGGAGTTATGTTCTGCATTATGAGCGTTGTTCCTATTCTTTTGTTTGATGCATTGCTTGTAAAAGAATATACATTTGTAATGGTAGGACCGGCAATGCTCTTTGTCTTCGTAGGAATCGGAGTGCTTTTGATAATTGCTTCGGGTGCGAAAGATGCTGCTTACACTAAACTTCTTTCACTTAACGGCGTGGAAACTGTTGCAGGAAACTATGAGTCTGTACGTTCCACAAGAGAGCCTTACGCTGAGAAGAAGGCAGCGGCCGGTGTTATGTCTGTTTACTGGAGAACTGTTAGTTGCATTTACCTTATATGGAGTTTTATCTCATTTGACTGGCATATTACATGGCTTATTTGGCCCGTTGCGGCTATTCTTCATGGTATTTTAAAGTCGGTATTTAACGGTAAATGACATTTTTGGAGGAATAGCTATGAAGAAAAAATACTTGACATTGTTGTCAATTATAACTGTTTTTGCTGTTGTCATAGGACTTATTTATAACGTTGGAATTTTTAGTAGCAATAAGAGCGAGAATGTCGACGTAAATTATGATTATGAAGGAGTAGAGTCAATCGAATTAGACGTCGGACTTATTGATATGAGTGTCGTAAGCGGTGATAAATTTAATGTGCACTACCAGGGTGAAAAAAAGCTTTTGCCCAAGTTTGAACAAAACGGAAGTACTGTTCGTATCACTCAGAGGAGTGAGAATCATTTCAAGGCTTTTGGCGTAAATAATGTTTCGTCTCCGTCTCTTATCATAACGGTTCCCGAAGGAACAGTGCCCAAGAATATCAAATTTGATTGCGGACTTGGAGATGCTGTAATAAAAGGCGTTTCATTTGAAGAAATGGAAATAAACTGTGCTCTCGGCAATATTGAGCTTAATGATCTTACAACGCAGAAATTGGATATTGAAGCCAACCTTGGAAACGTAAGCCTTAGGAATGTTGACGCCGGTGATATTGATGCAGAGCTGTCAATGGGTGATTTTGAAGCATCGCTTGTAAAAGATGTCAACGAATACAGCTATGATGTAGAGATATCAATGGGCAAAGGCAAGATCGGCGGTAATGAGGTTTCACGCACTTATAAAACCAACGGTCAAAACGGAACGATCAAAATAAAAAGTGCTATGGGTAATGTTGAGATAGACTGATATCAAATTAGTGAAATAATCGGTAATTTCGATGCAGTTCCTGATTGAAAGAATGCAACCTCTGAGGTATAATCAATAGCTAGAAAGAATATGATACAGAGGGGATTTTATGTCATCAATTATTCAAAATAATCAGGTATTTAATAACGAAATACCATTCTGCAGGGCTTACAGCATGGAGTCCAAAAAAATGCTCGAAGAAAGATTTCTGGCTCACAGGATATCTTACTTTATTGAATGGCAGGACAAGTCTTTTTTCCAGAGACTTTTTGACAGAAAAGGAAACAAGATAGTATGTACATTCAAAATCAATAAGAGCGATCTTGTAAAAGCAAAAGAATTAACTGAGGGAATAGAAGGGGTCAAGTTCAAGGATTACGGCGATGTTCAGGACGCCGACCATATACGCAGAAGAAGCGAAGCGGTTAAAGAACATTACGACAAGATGGTATTGCCCTCTTTAAAGATTGAAGAGATTTCAGAAGACGAATAACGAGTATACTACGGAGTAGGGGAAACAAAGTTTTCTTCTACTCTTTTTATTCAATTTTCAACGGAGATTTTTATGGCTGAGAAAAAACGTGTTTATAAGAATAATACAAGCAAGAAGAATGTAAAAGGCGAAGCAGTAAAAAAGGCTGTAAAAGGTGACGCGGTCAAAAAGAATGTAAAAGCTGAAGCAGTCAAAAAGAGCAGATGTCCGTATTCAAAGAAGTGCGGCGCCTGTCAGATGATAGATATGCCTTACAAGAAGCAGCTCAATAACAAGCGTGCGCGTCTTGCGGAGCTCCTTGAACCTTTTACGAAAGTTGAGTCATTTGTGGGAATGGAGACACCGGAACACTACAGATGTAAGGTTCATGCAGTGTTTACCCACGACAGAAAGGGTAAGCCTCTTTCGGGGATTTATAAGGAGGGAAGCCATGAAGTTGTGCCGGTTGATAGCTGTCTTTTGGAAGATCAGAAGGCTGATGCGATAATCGGCACTATCAGGGAACTTCTTCCTTCATTCAAAATAAAGACATATGATGAAGACAACGGATATGGGCTTCTGCGACATGTCCTTATCAGAATAGGCAAATATTCGGGAGAGATCATGGTCGTTCTGGTTACTGTATCGCCTATTTTCCCTTCCAAGAATAATTTCGTGAAAGCACTGCTTAAGGTGCATCCTGAGATCACCACTATAGTTCTAAATGTCAACGACAAGCAGACAAGCATGATTCTCGGAGACAAAGAGAAAGCTATGTACGGCCCAGGATTTATCTACGATACTTGCTGCGGTATGAAATTCAAGATAAGCCCGAAGTCCTTCTATCAGGTTAATCCCGTGCAGACAGAGCTTCTGTACAAGACTGCGATCGATATGGCACAGCTTTCGGGAAAAGAGATCGCGCTTGACTGCTACTGCGGTGTAGGAACCATCGGAATTATCGCAAGTCCTCACGTTAAAGAAGTTATAGGCGTGGAGCTTAATAAGGATGCCGTAAAGGACGCCATCCTCAATGCCAAGATAAATGAAGTTAAGAATATTACTTTTTATCAAAACGACGCAACCAGATTCATGCAGCAGATGGCTGATTCAGGCGATAAAGTAGACCTCGTGTTCATGGATCCTCCCAGATCCGGCTCAACACCTGAGTTTATCTCATCCATGATCGCCCTTTCGCCCGCCAAGGTTGTATATATCTCCTGCAGTCCGGACTCACTTGCCCGCGACCTCAAGCTCATCACCAAAGGCGGCTACAAAGTGAATAAAGCTGTTCCCGTAGATATGTTCCCATTTACCAGGGGAGTTGAGACAGTAGTCTGTCTTTCCAAGGGAGATGTCAAGAGTAAAAAGATCCGCGTGGAGTTTAGTCTGGAGGATATGGATACGGACGGATTTAAGAAGGGAGCTACCTATAATGCGATTAGGGATTGGATTAAAACAAAGTACGGCTACCGGGTGACCAATCTGAACATCGCTCAAGTCAAGCAGAAGCATGGGATTATTGAACGGGAGAATTATAATAAGCCGAAATCATCGGACAGTAAGCAACTCGGGTGCCCAGAAGAGAAGGTTAAGGCGATAGAAGATGCTATGAGGCATTTTCAGATGATTTAAGAGAAAAGAACGGAGCGTGGATGCTCTTATTCGGGCGGAGATAGAACCCGCTGCGGATAATTGCAGGTTTTCCAAGCGGTTGCTCGGATACTGTCAGCTCATGAAGGGCAGAAAGTAAAGAGGCATATGATCCGATCATCACACGAAAAAATGCAGATTTTCATGCTTCACGCATTGCCGTAAGAAGAGAAAAGTGTTATATTATCCCTGCGGCATTGCGTGGAGGTGAAGGTAGCATGAATATAGCGAAAAAGATCAGGGAACTTCGTGAAAGTGTCGGTGAGAATAGAACAGAGTTTTCAAAACATACCGGTATCCCGGTCCGCACAATAGAGGATTGGGAATCGGGGCGGCGCACCCCGCCCGAATACATACCGCGGCTGCTCGCATATCAGCTCAAGTATGAGGAATTGACGAAGAAGGGGAAAACAGGGAAGAATTGATTTGAGGTACAATTTTTGCACCGCAAATCTAACCCCGTCGATTTCGCCAGGGATGCAATAGATCATAATTGTGATGACACGAATATGATAGTTGGGATAGATTTTAAACGCATCGAATTCGATACGTTTAACAAGAATAGAATGGAGAGATCAATATGTCAAAAACTGTTAAAAAGGATACAATCCATGCGTTAGGAATTGATATAGGTATTTACACAACGGACTTCAAGAATGAATTTATTTCACTAACAGATATAGCTCGATATAGAAGCATAGATCCCAGAATTACAATTCATAACTGGCTTAGAGGACGTGATGTTGTGGAGTTTCTCGGCTTGTGGGAAGTTTTACACAATCCTGATTTTAAACGTATCGAATTCGATGCGTTTAAAGAGGACGCAGGAACAAATGCATATGTATTTTCTATTAAGGACTGGACAGATAACTTGGGCGCTATAGGTTTATTTACGAAGTCAGGCAGATACGGTGGCGGAATATACGCACACATAGATATTGCATTTGAATTTGCATCATGGATATCGCCGGAATTTAAGTTATATATCATCAAGGACTATCAGAGACTTAAGTCAGATGAAAACAGCCGCCTGTCTCTTAACTGGAATCTCAACCGTGAGATAGCTAAGCTGAATTACCGCATCCATACCGATGCGATAAAGGATCATCTTATACCGCCGGAGCTAACACTGGAACAGATCTCATATAAGTATGCCAATGAAGCGGATATGCTGAATGTGGTTCTTTTTGGCAAGACAGCAAAACAATGGCGGGATGCAAATCCTGGAAAGAAAGGGAACATTCGTGATGATGCCAACCTGAACCAGCTTCTTGTGTTGGCAAATATGGAAAGTTATAATGCGATACTTATCGGACAGGGTAAAACGATGTCCGAGAGGATAGTATTGCTGAGAGAATTGGCTGTAAAGCAGATGGAAACACTGTCTATGGTAAACATGGATGGTCTTAAACACTTGCCGGGAGGTGATTCCGAGTGAAGAAACAAAAGAAATGTTATATCTACACCCGCGTATCCACTGCGATACAGGTGGACGGGTACAGCCTGGATGCACAGAAAGACAAGCTGCGTAAATATGCCGAATATCAGGATATGACCATAGCGGAAGAGTTTTCTGACGAAGGTCATTCCGGCAAGAACATCAAGGGCAGACCGGAGTTTGTCCGTATGATGGAAAAGATTGAGAGTGGTGAGGACGGTGTGGAGTATATTTGACCGCTACATCCATACGAATTCCGGCATAAGAGGTGTTGCAACATATCTTAACGATAACGGTTATACTAAGAAGCTTCGACAGAACAATACGATACCGAGATTTTCACCGGGCTTTATAAAGAGTGTTCTGGATAACCCCGTATATATGGGAAAGATCGCATATGGCAGGCGACGTACGGAGAAGAAGATCGAAAACGGCTGCTGGATCAGGAATATCGTGTTCAATTTTCCCATGCGGTAAAGGGAAAAGAAATCTCTGCCCTGCCCTTGGAATCCGAAACAACGGTCGAGACAGTAGTCCTTTTGACTAGGCCCGAAGGGACGAAGTCAAAAGGTTAACGCTGTCCATGCGATAGCTGTCCAAGAAGTGGAGCCGAAGGCGAACACTCTTTTTTAGCATCCTTCGCTTAATATCAAAGTGTTGGAAGCGGAATATCAAATCCCTTTTTGTCTTCTTCTGTAGCTGTAAGGAACTCATAAGGAATTGCCTGCTGTCTTCTGGCAACGAAATTAGTAGGGATCATTTTGATTCTACTGTTATATACAGTAACATTGCTGTTATAGATTCTTCTCTGAGCGAAAAGAGTATCTTCTGTCTCATTAACAACGTTCTGAAGGTTTAAGAAAGCATCTGTTGAGCGGATTTGTGGATTGTTCTCGGCAACAGCATTGATAGCGCCTATAGCTTTTGTAATGTTTGAATCAAGCTCTGCGATTTCCTTAGATGTCATTCCTGCACGATACTGGCAACTTTCAATGATAACCTTCTGTTCATGACTGGCAAGTGTTGCAGCAGCTGCATAACACTGCTTGATTGACTGTGTTCTCTTCATGCAAGCTGCATCGATATTACTAAGAGACTCATCTACTTTATTTTTTAAGAGGATAAGTGCGTTATTTGTTTTGATATACCAGATTAGAAAGATAAGCATGATACTTCCTATTGGTATAAGTAAATGAAATAATGATGATGTTGTGTTAACTGTTCCTGTAACTGACTGTGCGTCCATTGTTATGTTCCTTTCTTTCTTGTTGTATATTCATCTGTATCGAGGTTAAGACAATCAATATATGTCCGAATAAACTCTTCTATGCCACTACATTTTTTAATGGCTTTCTTGATGTTCATGTTCTTTTTAGCAGGTGCATTAACGTTTATCCACGTACTTGCCTCGTTTTGTGTATAAAAATATCCCTGCATGAATAAAAGAACAAACTTAGTTGACCAGCTCTTGGCGGCAAGTTCTTTTGCAAAATCCTGAATTTTAACAATATGTCTAGGATTCAGAAGAATGAATGCACCAAGTTGCTCATCGGATATTACCTTATATTTTTCATTAAAGAGAATATCATCTGTTTCAATAGATACAGCATTCCTTGCTCGATAATCTGGAATGGATTTCTCATAAATTTCAACATAACCGCCAAATTCATTTGGAAGTTTTACTTCCATGAAATTCATTGCATCAGACCACTTTTCTTTAATCCGTTTTTCATCTTCATCCAAAAGTGCGTGATTTTTGTATTGAATGAGCTTATAATCAAGACCTTTATATGTGCCTTCTATTATAAGACGTGGCATAAGTGTTTTTGTTCCATCATTCATAAAAGATGTCTTAGCATGATTTTCAAAGCCGAATCCGAGATTATAGATGATTTCACTTCCAAATCCTAAATAAGAATTTCGGTTAAAGATTCTGGAATATGATACTTTTTTGATGTCCATACCAAGACTTGTCAAAGCCCTATAAACAGTATCCTCAGCGGATTTATTTTTGGCTATATCTATTCCGTGTTTAATGTCCTCAAGTATCGCCCATTCAAAACCTATAGAAAGTAGAAAAATAAGAATTTTTATCCACCACCGAATAGGTGTAAACTTAATTACAATCATATTAACAAAGATAACAAAAATAAAACCGCCTATCTTAAGCTTTTCATTGCTGCGACTAGCAATTATTTCCTCCGCTGAATAAAGTTCTCTTTCCCCTTCTGCGTTATTATTCTCCTCCATGTTTCCTCCGTTTATTAATTTTTTTATATCTATAGCACTGAGAATTTTAACATTTACATATTTCAAAATCAAGCGAAGTATAATGTATTATTTTGGATCAAAAAAAGTATGAGCGGAACTTCCTTTTCTCAAATTTAGGGTTGATTTATATCCGATTTGTTGATAGACTCTTGTAAGTGACAAATATTAAAGAAAGCGAGGTAATCATATTTATGTTAAGAGTGAGAATAGAGATTGTAACTGAATATAGTATGGGAACCTCGGTTTGTGCATTTTAATAATTGTATTCTGATATATTACTACAATGTTTTTTAACCGTGGCTTATGCGTCACGGTTTTTCTTTGCATTTTTTTGCATTCGAATTCCCATATATTTTGGAAATAAATAATACAGAAAAAGAAATGGCGGAAACGAAAATCAAAGGAGGGAGTGAGTTTTCATGTATAAAATAAAAAATAATGGGGGAAAATTTTTTGGCCCCGGGAAATTTTATATACATGCTCTGTCTATAATGGTGCCGATAATGCTTCAGCAGCTTATACAGAATATGGTTTCGCTGGTTGATAACTTTATGGTATCCGGACTTGGAGATGTCTGCATGTCAGGCGTTAATGTGGCGGGACAGATACTGTTCATATTTATGGTCTATCTAAATACGATCTGTATGGCAGGTGGCATATTTATGACACAGTATTTTGGAGCAAAAGACAGTAACGGAATGGGGCAGGCTTTCAGATTTAAAGTGTTTATGGGATTTGCGGCATTTGTTCCGTACTACCTTGTGTGCAGAGTATTCCCGAGACAGATACTGTCGCTTATGCTTATTGGAAATTCTCAGGCGGATCTGATACTCGATCAAGCGGTGAATTATATAGGAATTGCTTTCTTTATGGGGGTTCCCATGACGATTTCTATGTGTATCGCCAGTTCGTTAAGAGATATGGGAAGGGTAAAGATACCGCTTGTGATTACGGTTGTTGCGACACTTACCAATACTTGTCTTAACTGGGTTCTGATCTATGGACATCTGGGATTTGCTGCATACGGTGTAAAAGGAGCGGCTTATGCAACGGTAATTGCCAGAACAGTTGAACTTGTGGCATTTATTGGTGTATATATTGCTGTCAAACCTGAATTTAAAGTGGGATTCATAGAGCTGTTTAGGATTGACAGAAAATTGTTTTGGACTATGGCAAAGAAAGGGGCACTGGTTCTTTTCTGCGAAATGGTATGGGTGTTGTCGGAAACTTTGACGACTGCTATCTACAACGGAAGAGGAGGAGCGGATGTCGTTTCGGGAATGTCATGCAGTTTTGCTGTCGGCAATCTTTTCTTTATTGCTTTTGGTGGTATCTATTCCGCAACCGGAGTTATCATTGGAAAGACGTTGGGAGAAGGGCGTTTGGAAGAGGCTCGTATACAGAAAAAATGGATATTGTCAGGTGCTGTTGTACTGGGATTTATCATGATGTTTGTTGGCTTTGGAACAACAATGGTGGTTCCTGTCGTATTCGGAAGGCTTAGTGAAAGCGCGGTTCATATCTGTAGGAGCATGGTAATACTGCTGTCAATTTTTATGCCGATATGGGTGCTTATGAATGCACAGCAGGCTGTTGCAAGAGCAGGCGGGGATACAGCGATGGGAATGTATACGGATGCGCTCCTTACAATTACTATTATGCTTCCCATGCTGTTCATATTTGCGAAATATACAACTGTAGGTCCTGTTACGATGTACCTTGGCGTTAAATTGCTCGATCTGGTAAAGGTTGTTATATTCTTCGTTTGGCTGCGAAAAGAACGGTGGCTTAAGAACCTCACTGTTTGCGCTTAATGCTTTTGAAATATTCCCAACGGTTAAAAAAATTTCCTGATAATTAACGCCTATTCAATAGTAATTCCTATGGTTATCCTATATCATGGTATGTGGAAATACTGATTAGATCTACGTTTCCATGAGAACCGGTTCCAATAAATTATTGGAGGAAGAGAAGATGAATTTAGGAAATACTATCAGAAAATATAGAAAAGAGCTTGGATTTACGCAGGAAGAAATGGCATCGCGCCTCGGAGTGACAACGCCCGCGGTCAATAAATGGGAGAACGGCAATACACTTCCGGATATAAGCATGCTTGCGCCGATTGCAAGATTACTCGGAATAACTACAGATGAATTGCTTGCATATAAAGATGAGCTGACGGATGAGGAAATCGAAGTTTTTGCCCAAGATCTGAGTGTGAAGATTAATAGCGATGTGCCGTTTGAAGACATGTTTAATCTTGCCAAAGAAAAAGTCGAAAAATATCCTAACTGCGAAAAACTCAAGTGGAAGGCTGCGATAACGCTTCATTCGGCGCTTATAATGAAGAACGTTTTAGATGAAGATAAGTATTGTGATACAATATTCCTGTGGTATTCGCAGTTAATTGACGCCAAAGATCCTTTTATAAGGAAGATTGCGGCAGAATCTCTTTTTCACCTTAATATGAACAAAAAAGAATATGAGAAAGCACAGGAGTATCTTAAATACTTCTCAGATGAGAATCCTGACAAAAAGCTTTTTAACGCACAGATTCTTGCCAAAACAGGTAAGGATGATGAAGCCTACACCGCTTATGAGACATTGTTGTTCGAGCAGATGAGCAGGCTGAGAATGATCGTGGATGCTCTGCATGTATTTTGCTTGGAAAAAAATGATATGAAGCTTGCAAAGCGTACGTCAGAGCTTAATTGCAATATTGCAAAGTGCTTTGACCTCGGAGTTTATCAGGAGAATGCATTCAGAATAATGCTCGCTGTTCATGAAAAAGATGTTGAAGCAACTGCAGAGATAATGAAACAACTCATAGATAGCGTAGATACAATATTGGACTATGCGAAGTCGGATTTCTTTTCACACGTTACGATAGAAGACGTTAGCGACGAATTCACTGAGAATTTCAGAACAAAGCTTATAAAAAGATTTGTTGAAGAAAAACGTTTTGATTATATGCATGAGAATGAATACTGGAAATCATTGGCAGGAAGGATTTCGACATGAAACTTTTGATTCACGATTACAGCAAAGAAGAATGGAACAAGGTAGCATCGAATTATTCAGACTGGGAGATCATTTCAGACAATGGCAAGATAAGACCTTGCGCAGGCTGTTTTGGCTGCTGGATCAAGGAGCCCGGAGAGTGTGTTATCAAAGACGGATATGAGCGTGTTGCAGCTCTTTTCCATGAAGCGGATGAGATCACCGTTGTCAGTAGATATACCTACGGCGGTTTCAGCAGCTTTGTAAAAAATGTTTTTGATAGAGTAATCGGTTTTGTGCTTCCTTTTTTTGAAGTGTACGAAGGCGAGATGCACCACAAAAAGAGATATTCCAAGGACGCTGTTGTGAGATTTGTTTTCCGTGGCAACGGACTTACAGATGCAGATAAAGACAAAGCAAGACAGTATGTCAGGGCAGTCTGCAGGAATCTGCACGGAGAAATATCCGGAATCGAATTTGAGGAGATTGAAAAAGAGGCTGAGAGCATGGAAGTTAAAGCTGCTAATCAAGATACATCCGATAAAGCAGTTCTTCTTAATTGCAGCTCAAGGGGAAACAACGCCAATTCGTTTAAGTTCCTTAATAAGCTGTCAGAGAGTATTGAAGGAGAAAAAGAAATCATCAATCTCGTGTCATATAACGGGCGGGAGGATGAGCTTTTGGAACAGCTTAGATCAGCACGCAGGCTTGTTTTGGGAATGCCGCTCTATGTTGACGGAATTCCTTCAAATACACTGCGTATCATGGAAAAGCTTGAAAAGTGTGCTAAGGCTTCTGACAAAAAAGTATATGTTGTTTCCAACATGGGAATGTATGAGAGTTCCCAGCTAAAGAATCTTATGAGTATGGTAAGAGATTGGTGCGGCAAATGCGGCTATGAATATTGCGGAGGAATTGCGATAGGCGCAGGCGAGATGATGGGGGCGATGATGAAAGCGGCAGACATCAAGAAAGGTCCTACGCGCAACATCGCATCCGGTTTAGATGCTCTTGCAAAAGCAATCAGCTCATCTTCAAGCATTGAAGATATTTATGCCGATGCCTATAAATTCCCGAGAGCAATTTACATGTTTATTGCAAACTCTTTTTGGCCAAGAAGAGGAAAAGAGAACGGACTTAAAAAGAAAGACTTGTTAAGGGGGGCTGTTTGATGTGAGTAGGGATAAAGACTTGACTAAAGGCAATCCTTTTGGACTGATTTTTTCATTTTCCGTATCGATGATGATGGGAAATGTTTTCCAGCAGCTATATACAGTTGTTGACAGTATTATAATCGGCAAGAAAATAGGTCCTATTGGACTTGCGGCAGTTGGAGGGACAGATTGGCTTCTCTTTTTGGTAAACGGTTTTCTTATCGGTCTTATTCAAGGTTTTTCCGTTATTCTTGGAAAAAAATTTGGTGAAAACAATGAAAAAGATTTCGGAAGATATTACAAAAAGGCAGTGCTACTGTGCCTTGTGATATCGGTTGTGTTTGTGGCGGTATTGCTACTATCTTCCGGTTTTTTACTAAGGCTCATCGGTACTAAGCCTGAAGCTTTCAGCTACGCACATACATATGTAAATGTGATATTTGTGGGAATACCGTTTTTGGTGTTTTATCAGTTTTTTGCCGCAGTGCTGAGAAGCCGCGGAAACAGCCGCATACATTTGATGGCGATGACAATTTCATCAATCTGTAATATCATTCTTGATCTTTTGTTCATTTGCGTATTAAATATGGGAATCGCAGGAGCAGCGCTTGGTACAGTGCTTTCCGAGTGCCTTGTCATGGTGATATGCGGATATCATGTTTTGGAAATCAGGAAAAAGACAATGGAGCATGCAGGGGATTCGAATACCCCCGGAGATTTTCAGGTAATCGGAGAACTGTTGATGGTTGGAATGCCGATTGCGCTGCAGAGCGTAATAACTGCAATCGGAGGACTAATTGTTATCAGGTGCGTAAACCGCTATGATATCAGTTTCCTAACGGGTTACACCATAGCGGGTAAGATATACGCGCTGTTGGAGATTGCGGCATCATCCTACGGAATGGCGGTTGTTGCCTATGTTGCACAGAACTACGGGGCAAAGAAAAAAGACAGGATAAGGAGCGGCGTCAGAATAAGCCTTCTAATGGGCGTTGCGACGGCTTTTATATGTTCGGTTATCATGATCTTCTTTGGAGAAGCGGCAATGAAGCTTTTTGTAGATGAGGCTTCCGTTTCAGAGGAGATATTTGTTTATGGAAAAGAGTACCTACTCATTCTGGGTATTTTTTATCCATTGCTATACATGTTATATATAATGAGGGCTGCGCTTCAGGGACTTGGAAACACAATAGTTCCGATGATTTCAAGCTTTGGACAGCTAATCATGCGAGTATCCTGTGCGCTCGTGCTCACATCGTTTATCGGATGCAGCGGTATTTTCTACGGTGAGATCGGAGCTTGGATTTTGGCGGATCTGATTCTCGTCATAACCTATTTTTATACCATACGCAAACAAAAGGAGCAGACATGAATACAGAGAGAATAAGTGAGCTGAAAAAAGCGTGGGAAGCAGAGGAAGAAGTAGCGCATATACACGGTTGGGATTTTTCGCATATACATGGCAGATATGAAGAGGAGGATGATATTCCCTGGGACTACAGGAAGATGATTGACAGGTATCGCCGCCTCGATATGAAGATTTTGGATTTTGATACCGGTGGCGGTGAGTTCCTGTTGTCTTTGGAACATCCGTATAATAACACTGCAGCTACGGAAGGATATCCGCCGAATGTGGAATTGTGCAAAGAAAAGCTTTTGCCCTTGGGAATAGATTTCAGACCTTGTGACGATGCGGCTTCGATTCCATTTGAGGATAGCTCTTTTGATATGATGATAAACAGGCACGGAAGCTTTGATCCTGCCGAAATATACAGGCTTCTTAAGCCAAATGGAATCTTTGTTACACAGCAAGTCGGAGGAAAAAATGACAGAGATCTGGTTGAGATGGTTCTACCTGATGTTGCAGAGCCCTTTTCTGAATTGGAGCTTTCCATACAGAGGAAGAAGTTCGAAGACGAAGGATTTGAGATTATCGAGGCAAAAGAAGCATTCAGACCGATCAGATTCTATGATATCGGAGCTTTTGTGTGGTTCGCCCACATTATTGAGTGGGAGTTCCCGGGCTTTTCAGTTGAAAAATGTTTTGAGAAGCTTCTGAAAATGCAGGAAGCTCTTGATAAGAACGGCTACATTGAAGGTACGATTCACAGATACCTCATCGTTGCTAAGAAATCAATATAAACACGAAACCTCAGTCTCATTGCGGGACTGAGGCCTTTTAATTCTTGCATATAGTGTTAGCCAATATAATAATCGTGAAGCAATCAATCAACGTTATGGTCAGGAAAACAGTGGCAAAAGAAGCCGGCAAATAAGGCTTTCCGACAGCCATTATGAAGATCATAAACGTGATTATCGAAATTCCCGTTCCGCCTACGCGGCATAATTTCTTGGTGTCGTACATTCCTTTTTCGTCTTCGGTCGCAGTATTATACCCCGCTATTAAGTTTTCACAGCGCCCTGTCAGAAGTGCAATACTGATTATCGCAAAAATCGCGAAGACCACCCACAGCACCCACGCCGGACCAATACTAATATCTGCTAAAGACATCTTAAAATCTCCCCATCATTGATTTCTATCATTTTATCACGAATATATGTATGTAAAAAGAGATTTGTTAGATTTGAGTTATTGCTACTATGTGAATGGAGGATTCGCTGCAATAGGAAGGAGTATATGCTAGCATGTGAACATTATACTGCATAAAATTAGTTGTTTTATAAAAAATAAAGGCTATTAAATAAATTATAAAGATGATAAAATTAAGAGAATATATTTGACCCTTGTTATATGGGAGATGAACAATGCGCGGGGAAAAGAAGATTGATTATCAAAAAATATTTATATACATGATGATTTTTGCTTGGATGATTGGCTTTGCTGTCACATTAAATGAAAATTCAGAATATGATGTCATAAGATTTGGTAATGCACATTTTCATTTGCCCAAAAGAATTACCGAGAACTTAGAGAGAACTGAAGGAGAAAACTATGTTTTCCTTCAATCAGACGATTACTTGGTTTTGGGAGTAGGTCCTGATTGTGAAGGCGTGGATGATGCTATTTTGGAGCAATTCAATATTTCATTTGAAGATCTGAAAGAAATTGATTCAATCAAGTATGAAACTGAACTTATAAAACTAGTTGGGGAAAACGACGGAGTAATCGTTGAAAGCGGGAAAACCAATAAGCCGAGTTATGATATCTATGTCATGCGACATAGATTGAGGGAGAGGGAGAAAATAATAATTGCTTATAAAGAAGACAACAAATGTGCTATTCAAATCCTTTGTGCTCCCAAAGGTGATATAACCAAAAAAGAATTGGATTACATGTATGGGGGGATAAGATTTGATGAGCAAGATACTTAAGTCCTGGAGCAAGATGCGCAAATATCTTGAAAAAGAGATGTTGGCGGATTCTCTTCAGGGGATAGTCCGATATAATTGCACAACTTATGCGGGGATGGATGGTTGTCATATATTTGAAAATTTCTTTGATGATGAGCTTTTTAAACAGTTCTCTTGGGAAACTGTGAATTCCTATTTTATTAAGATGGGATATGCAGAGAAACCTACTCAGATGACAATTGCATATTACTGGAAGGATTTCTGGGGACTTGTAGATAAATATCCGATTGATAAGAGAACCGAGTATACCGATGAAGAGTTTGCGGAAGCACTTGAGAAATATAGGCAGTCAGATATTAAAGACAGTCTTAGATCAGATAATCCGATAGCAAAAATGTTTGCATTACTTGATAGAAGAGTCGGTAAACGTACTCTTGAGAAGATGGTAGATTCCATAAATTTAGAACCTGAGTGGATTCAGCAAGTGTTTGAATTCAGGATTAGGGAAGAACGAAGAAATGGGTAGTGATTCAAGAAAAAGAAATTTAATAAATAGATTTATGGATTTAAAGCCTGCGAAAAAGTTTGTAATAGTACTGGACTTGTTTTTTTGGTTTATTTGCATAAAGCCTGTAGTGGGAGTGATTATTGAGTGCATTGATGGTGCTGTTAACGGAGTTGTTCCGGGGGCGTCAGATTTTTGGAATGACTCTACTGAAATGATATATGGCATGGAAGCTGTTAAAGACATACTATCAGTTTATTGTAGTTTTCTGATTTTTGGCGTTTTGTTGTGGCTGTTCTTTTTGATCTTTACGATCGGATTTACTGTGTACGCTGTATCGAATGCATATTACAAGAAGCCTCAGCTTTACACGGATGAAGGCGGCTTCCTGCATATAGTCGGTGAAGAGGAAACGTCGAGTCAAAGAGAAGATTAAGTATGGAAGATAATAAAAAGAAAAATAAGAAAACAATAAAGATATGTGTGCTTATAGGTTTGGTATTGTTAGTGACAATTTTTAAAGCCAACAATATGTACTGCAAAAGAGAGATCAGTTCATGGATGCATGATTTCTATGACAGGGAAAATTTTGCATTTAAGGAAAAGCCCGATAGCATTGAATTCTGCCCTATACGTGGAATATGGCTGTTATCAGATCTGGCGCAGTACAAAGAAGCAACAGATACAGTTGTTGATCCTTCGGAACACGATAAGTATATAGCTTATTTTAAAAATGCCGATAACATTTTGCAGTGGGATAACATAACCGAATGGTTGACCAATGATTCAAGTACTCCTTACACTATAGAGGTTCGGATGAATAAGGGTTTTTCCGTGCGTAATATATTGATCAGTATTTTTGTCGGTGTCGTTTTTTCGCTTATAATACAAGCAGATCAGTTGAAAATTTGGAGGATGCTATGAACAAGATCAGAGTAATTTTTGCGATAGTTTCATGTGTTGTGCTTGTTGGATTGTGCGGATGCGGAACCGCGGGCGGCGAAAATGAAAATTCGCCTATGCCAAATAAGATCGAAAATAACGGCGAAGGTACGGGGCTTTATATCAAAGAGGGTCTCTGGAGCAGTGGTGGACATTGCGGCGATAATGAATATACGTACTCGGATCTTAAAGCCGGAGATGAGATATATAACGACTGGGATTCGGTAATTACCGTTAAATCCGTTGATGATGAGAAAGTTGTTTTGTCGATTGACGGCTGCTTTGTTGAACCAAACGAAGACGGAAGCATAAATCTAAATAAACAACCTTTGAAAAAACTTACCATTAACCGCGGTGAAACCGTGGAAATTGAAACACAGACGATGGATGCCGGCGCTAAGCTGGAAATAAGTTATGAGTAAATTTTATAAAAAGTAAAAAGCAAATTGACTCCTGCGGATTAAAAGAGAGATATTGTTTTAAGTGTTTCATTCGTTCTTTCTTCAATGGTGCGGTCTCCTGAAATGTGGTAAAATACCATGTAATAGCTAGGAGATTATTTAATGAAAAAAAGAATTGTTTTTATTTCTTTGTGCATTGCAGCAGGAATTTTGGCGGGGTGTGGTTCCGAGGAGGATTCTGCAATGACCGGCAATGATTTTTCTGCAGAAACAGAGGAAGATATAATTAGTGAATCCGAGGGGGAAGCTGAAGAGGAACTTAAGGAAGAAAATTTTGAAGGAACATCGGATAGTATTCCGGAAGAAACCGGGAGTATGCCTGACTTAGGCGGACCTGGAGATGAGATGGGGTTGGCAGATGGTCCTGAAGTCGGTAATGAAGGCAGTGACAATGAATATGATTCGCTGCAAGATAGTGTGATGCCGGGGGATGAGCCGGAAGATAACATGACGACAAGTACATTATCTTCAAGAAATTCGTCTGTAAGCAAGTTGACATCGTCTGCAGATACAAAAGCTGTAGATACAGCTTTTGTCGATGAAGAAGAAAGCGATACAGAGCCTGAGGATACGGAGCTTGAGGATACTGAATCTGTCAGCGATAGCGATGACGATACGGTAAGTGATAATTATGTATATGGAGAGATGTTGGAAGCTCCAGTATTGAATCATGGAAGTATAAGCGGTCACGAAGGAAATCTGATTACAGTATCATTTAATTGGCAAACTGTTGCAGGTGCAGATCATTATAAGATTGATGTTGAGACAAAGCCGCGCGATGAATCATCATATTCTTTTGTGACAACAAGTTGTTCAGGTGTTCCTAATTTTTCATATTCTTTACCGGAAAATTACGATATCAGGATAACGCTAAGAGCCTGTAAGAATGTTTATGAAGGAGACAACAAAAAAGTTTTAATAAGTCCGCCGAATCATGGCTACGGACGCACATATGTAGATTGATATTTTGTCAGCCTTTTCCATAATGGGAGAGGCTGTATCATTATAAGAAGATAATGCTCAACAATTATGTAAATGGTGTGTTATGCTAAGAAAATACATTAAATCAGAGTAAGCGTCTCATAAACGACACATTGTAATCATACTCTGATTTTATCATAATCATTTCCGAGGAGGAATGACTATGAGAGCACATAATGACTGGAAAAAGCTACATCAGGATTATCTTGAATCCGGTGTTACAAAAGTGGAGTTTTCAAAAATGCTGGGAGTACATCCCACTACTGTCTACAAACAGTTTGCAAAGTTTGAACAAAAGCCAAAAGAAGATGATGATAAAACTGTATATCCGGAAATCGTACCGGTAACTATATTGCCTTCTGAACAGGTTCAAAAACAAGAAGAACTTTCAAATACAGGAAATGTGATTATTTCAGTAGGGAAATGCAATATAACAGTAGAAAATAAAACGCCGGTAACTCTGTTAAAGGATGTACTTTCCGTGGTGGGTGAATTATGTTGAGATTGTCCCCCTCTGCCAAAGTATATCTTGCATGCGGTCCGACTGATATGAGAAATAACATTGATGGACTGCTTCTTCTCATAAAGTTCCGCTTAAAGCTTGATCCCTTTGAGCCTGCGTTCTTTGTATTCTGTAATAGGCAGAAAAACAAACTTAAGATCCTGTTTTGGGATAAGAACGGATACTGGCTCTATTACAAAAGGTTGGAAAGTGAACGTTTCAATTGGCCTGAAAAAGCTGGTAACGGTCAATCAATTGCCGTTACAGAGCAACAATTATCATGGCTTCTCGATGGACTTAGACTAGATGAACCGGATGCTTATAAGGAGTTTTTAGGAAGAAAAATAACATAAAAAGTCAAGCAAAAAGCCTCGAAAAAGTGCCGAAAATATGCACTTTTCAGGGCTTTTTTCGTTTGTGTTGCGAATAGAAAAATCGCATGTTTTTCCGTATAATCATGGTATGACAAATCCGCAGAATAACGTGACTAACGGCATAAATTTACTAAGTCGCGAAGAACTTGAAAAACAGAATAGAATTCTTTCACAGCAGCTTGCAGAGACAAAAGCTAAGCTCAACTGGTATGAAGAGCAATACAGACTCTCTAAAGAAAAACAGTTTGGTCGTTCTTCAGAAAAAGATCTTGCCGGACAGATGAACCTCTCGGACGTTTTTCCTTTATTCAACGAAGCGGAAACTTTCAGAGAAATGATAAACACTGAGCCCAAAGAAGAAGATCTTCCTAGCGAACAGGACTCTGATGAAGGTAAGCGCAAACGCAGAAAAAAGGATATTAAGAACCTTACGGTTGCTATTGATACATACGAACTTCCTATTGAGGATCAGATATGTCCAAAATGCGGTGCTCCTCTTCATGTAATGAAAGAAAAATTACGCACAGAAATAGAAATAAAGGAAGTCTTCCTTTATACATGATTTGAAGTTCACCATAGACCATACCCCGGTTTCGGATCGGCATGGTCTATTTTTTGTGGCTCCAAATGTTGAAAGATGCGCCTGCATATGAGGGGAAGTTTTTAATCTCATCTTACTCTAGTGAGTTCCTTATTGCCGTTTAATTCTTCGTAGGTGACGTCAATAAGATATTCTGAGGCAGCATATGAACCCATTTCATATACGTTAAAACAGTATGTTATGTGGTCGTCGTAGTAGCGTATGTTTGTTGAGTCAAAAGAGACCAACTTATACGCCGAGTCATAACAGTCTGATTCTGATCTGCCTTCATAATGCGCCTGATTTTCATGAAAATCTTCTTTGACTTTTTCTGCGATAAGAGTTTTGAATTCGGCTTCAGTGCCCGGATAGAAGTTCTTTATGCCAAGTTCTTCTCCTGTTGAAAGGTCAAATACATAAATGTCGGTATGATACAAGCCATGCGGTCCGCCGCCATACCAGAAGTATTCCATGTCTACAGCAAGGAAACGTGAATTGTATATGTTGGCTGATCCTACGGATTCTCCTCTGTAATTGACGAAGTGATCCGGATCGCTGTGGTATTCGCAGTCACTGTCGTCTTTAATCTCATAATCATCTTCCGGATGATCAAGGAAGTAGTCCATTTTTTCTTTGAGTTTTTTGTTGATATCCTCGGTGTGTTCGGAATATCCGTCGTTTAATTTAAAAAGTTCATAATTGCTATCTAATAATTCATTGCCGCAGAACGGGCATTTGTAGTCGGAGGAATTGGATGTTACGGTGCCGATCTTATATGCGGAGAAAGTTTCTATCGGGCATTCTATATCAATGGTTGAAGCGCCTTCTTCGCAGCCTGTTAATCGAAACCATTTAAGCTCCGCATCTTTATAATCGCATACAAATACATTGCCGTTTAAGATCTGGTACTGATGATATGAATCGATAGGTACACCGGGAGTTTCCTCGAACTTATATATCAGAGAGTCTTTTTTTTCTATCAGATCAAAAGCGTAAAGTGAACCGTCTTTTCTTCTGTGGAAGACCTTGTTACCGTCAAGCTGTATTATTTCTCCAAGATCCGGGAAGTGTTCCAAGGTACCGCTTTTTAGATCAAGGGTGTATACTTCGTCTGCGTACTCAATAGTATTAAGTTCGTCGGCGGCAAGAATAATTCTATCTTTATCGTAGTAGAGCGGATGGCCTGTTATGTTTTTCAATTCTTTGATTTCTTCACTTGTTCCGTCAGGGAAGATTCTGATATATTCTTTTTGCTCGTTATGGAATCTTGAAGCGAGAACATATCCTGCTTCATCAAGTGCCCTTGATATGGAAAAACCGCTTCCTTTCGTGCGGTATGCACAGTTAGGAGTCTTTTCTATTTTGTATAGGGGCGTTGTATGTGCGCCAATATAGTCCAATATATTTTGGTGATCGGTTGTTTCAGGTGTAAAAGAAAAATCGTCTGAAACGGTATAAGTGTACTCGCTGCTGTTTTTGCCGTCTGGATCGAAAAAACCGATACATAGTTTGCCGTTGTAATAATCTATGTAATCTATGAAGGTGTTGTCTGTAACTTTCCCCATGCGGTTATTATTTATATCTACTGCATAGAAAGCTACGTCGGTATCTTCTTCGAAACTTGATACGCAGTAAAAGATACCGTTTATGAAATAGCAGCTATACATACCTAAATTTTCAGAGTCTACGCCGTTTTGCTCTAATATGGCTTGTATCTTTTCAGTCACATTACATTTTTTGTTGCCGTTCTTGTCCACTAAATAGGATTGGTATCCTAAGAGTGGGGTGTTTTCGTAAAATAAGGGGTATTCATCTGTTTCTTCGGCGCTTTGAGGATTTGCCGATACTTCTGCCTGTGCTGAGTCGACTTGCTCAGGCGTTGTGCCTTTAGCGTGACATGCAGATAAGCACAAAGACAAGATGATTAGTGTAAGTGTTGCGGGTATTCTTTTTTTCAAGTTTGGTTCTCCGTATTTCTTTTTTATCTTACTCGGGTGAGTTCCTTATTGCCGTTTAATTCTTCGTAGGTGATATCTACAAGATATTCACCATCACAATATGCCCCCATTTCGTATATGTTAAAACAGTATGTTATGTGGTCATTGTAGTAGCGTATGTTTGTTGAGTCAAAATAGCCTAAATCGCGTTTTTCGTCATCAGATGATGGCTCTGTGTTGTCTTCATAATGCCATGGATAGGCAGGATATTCTTTATTGAAATTTTTAGCGACTAGAGCTGCGAATTCTGACTCTGTGCCCGGATAGAAATTTATTATACCAAGTTCTTCTCCGGTTGTAAGGTCAAATACATAAATGTCAGTATGATACAAACCATGAGGCCCGCCACCAAACCAGTAGTAGTACATGTTTACGGTAAGGAAACGGGAATTGTATATGTTGGCCTCTGTTACGGTTTTTTCTCTGAAAAAGCGTTCGGTAAAGTTCGGATCGCTGTGGTATTCGCAGCAACTGTCATCTGTAATCTCAATGTTAGGAGTATCATCTTCAGTATGATTAAGGAAGTAGTCCATTTTTTCCTTGAGTTTTTTATTGATCTCTTCGGTGTGTTCGGAATAGCCGTCGTTTAACCTGAAAAGTTCATAATTGCTCTCTATCATTTTAGTGCCGCAGAACGGACATTTGTAGTTGGAGGAATTAGCTGTTACGGTACCGATTTTATATGCAGAAATAGTTTTAATCGGACAATCTATATCAACGGCTGAAGCGCCTTCTTCGCAGCCTGTTAATCGAAACCATTTAAGCTCTGCGTCTTTAAAATCACTGACAAATATATTGCCGTTTATGATCTGATACCTGTCATATAAATCAACATTTACTCCTGTGATTTTTTCAAACTTATATATCAGAGAATCTGTTTTTTCTTCTAAATCGAAAGCGTAAAGTGAATCGTCTTTTCTGTGGAAGACCTTGTTGTCGGCAAGCTGTATTATTTCTCCAAGATCAGTGATGTGCTCCAAGGTACCGCTTTTTAGATCGAGTGTATATATTTCTTTTGCATCCCTGAGATTAATGATCGCTTCGGCAGCAAGAATAATTGTATTATTGTCGTAGTAGAGCGGTTTGGCGTCGATGGCTTTCAATTCTTTGATCTCTGCGTTTGTTCCGTCGGGGAAGATCCTGATAAATTCTTTTTTCATGTTTTCATATCTGGAAGCGAGAACATATCCGGCTTCATCAAATGCACGTGATATGGAAAAACCGATTCCTTCCATACGGTATGTGCAGTTGGGAGTCTTTTCTATTTCGTATCCAATTTTGTAGCCATCTGCTGTATATCCGCCTATGTAGTCTAATACTTTTTGATGATCGGTTTCTTCAGGTGTAAAAGAAAAATCGTCTGAAATGGTATAAGCGTACTCGCTATTTTTGGCCTCGGGATCGTAAAAACCGATATATAGTTTGCCGTTGTAATAATCGATGTAATCAACTAAGGTGCTGTTTGTAATTTTCTCAAGGCGGTTATTATTTATATCTAATGCATAGAAAAATGCGTCTGATTCTTCTTTTGAATATCCTTCTATAAATAAGATGCTGTTTATGAGATAGCAGGTATATATGTCAAGCTGCTCAAGGTCTATGTTGTTTTGTTCTAATATGGCTTGTGTCTTCTCGGAAACATTGCATTTTTTGTTGCCGTTTTTGTCCACTGTATAGAATTGGTATCCTAAGAGCGGATCGTTTCCGTAAAATAAAGGGTATTCATCTGTTTCTTCGGTGATTTTGGGATTTGCAGATGCTTCTGCCTGAGAAGAGTCATCCTGTTTCGGTGTTGTGTATTTGGCATGACATGCAGATAAGCACAAAGATAAGATGATGAGTGTAATAGTAAGTGTTGCAGGTATTCTTTTTTTCAAGTTTGGTTCTCCGTTTCGCCTATTTTCCCATTATTTCCAGCATTATATATAGTATGGCAAAACAAAGAATACGTACACATACTATTCGGACAGAAAAATTTGCTCGAACGTATAATTTGGACGATCGTTATATAGCAAGTATCATTGACGAATTCAGGGAGCAGGGGATATCATATGATGAAACAATTTAAGTGTTGAGGATAAGACATAATATGAATGCAGAACAGTTGTGGACAGAATTTTACACCTCAATCTTTGATATGTACCCAGAATTCTGGACACATATTTATGAACTAGGCTGAACACATGGATGCTATCCTGTATTGTACAGGTGGCATCCATTTTGTTTTTGCCTGAATTCTTTTATTATTATAGTAATCTATATATTCTTCAACAG
>JAGAAO010000006.1 GCA_017615275.1 Butyrivibrio sp. | reverse complement strand
CGGAATAGACGGAATGGATGCGGCAAAAATGCTTCGATCTTCCGGAAAGAAAACAGTGATCGTATTTGTGACAGCCTTGGAGGACCGGGTTTTTAATGCATTTGATGTCGGAGCATTTAACTATATAGTAAAGCCGTTTACAAAAGCAAAGATAAAAGAAATCCTTAGTAAGGCTATCAAGCAGGCTGAAGATCAGAGAGCAATGGAAGCGGTACTTTCTGAACAAACGGAAGCTCCGCGAACTATTACAGTAAAGAGTGGTGGAGCAAATACCAGGGTGATCCTCTCTGAAATTCAATATGCTGAAATCTATGACAGAAGGATAATCCTTCACATGGAAAGCAGTGATGATATCGAATATTACGGAAGAATTTCGGATCTTGAGAATGTATCCGGGAAGGATTTTTTCAGAGTTCACAGAGCTTATCTGGTTAATCTGGGAGCTGTGAAGTCATACGATTCTAAATTTGTTCATATGACTGATGCGGATATTCCTGTTGCCAGAGGTAAATATCCGGAGCTGATAAAAGCATATATGTCATTTCATACCAGGAGGGAAGGATTATGATGGACTACCTTATACAGAACTTTCCGTCCTTTGCAGAAGGCTACAGCCTTGTGACGATAGAAGTATATTTACTTCTTGTTTCAGCTTTATTTGCATACTGGCTGAAACCGTTCGCATCCAATAGAAAATCCGCATACCTTACAGCGCTCGCGTATTGGATCCTTACTACTATCAATAATCATACAGGTACAAGTAAGGAAATTGACAGGATAATCGCTGTGGGAATCATTGCTCTGTCGGTGATTTTCTTTTGTATGCTGGATAATAAACGAAATCCCATACAAAAGATCTTCCTATGTGTTTTATTCAGGCTTATCAGCTGGCTTTCAATAGAATTGTTATCAGAGATAGGATTCTTCGAAAGAGATTTCATATTCAAATTTGATTGGTATAACTCAAGTACAAAAGCAATAGTCATAGAATTTATAGTATGGAATCTGATTTTCTATGCGTTGTCATTGATTCTGTTATATTCAGCTATCAGAATCCTTCACAAAATATACAAGCATAAAAAGGAAGAACTGACTTGGCATGAACTAGTCATTTTGTTGACTCCTGCATTCACTCTTCTTCTTGTTAAACCGATAATATCTTCATATTTTCTGTTGTGGATGGACGGAATAGAGAATGGGAGTATAACAGAAAATATTCCGGCAAACATATATCGGGTTACATTCTGCATTCTCGCTCTGTTCCCAATAATAATAATCATTGCGTTGCTGCAAAATTTGAAAGAGAAACAGGAAGAAGAGCTCATTAATGAATCGGTGAGTAAACAGGTAGAAGATGCAAAAAGCTACACAGCTCACATAGATGATATCTATGAAAAGATGCGGGCTTTTCGCCATGACATAGGAAATCATCTTACCGTGATAAGCGGGCTTGCTGAGAATGGCAATACAAAGGAACTAACGGATTATATAGGTGAATTGCAAGCAAGGTTTTCAGAACTGCAGCCATCGGTCAAAACCGGAAATGCAGTTACGGATGTGGTGCTTTCGGAAATCTCTGACCGTTGCAAAAAGGAAAAAATACAGTTTTCAAGTACATTTGCATTTCCTGAAAAACTTGGTATCAATGCGTTTGATATGAGTGTGATACTTAACAATGCACTAAAGAATGCTGTTGATGCATCTAAGAATATTCCCGGAGCTGCAATCTATATAAAATCCATTATCAAGGATCAGGTATTTCTTATCAGCATAAAGAATAAGATAACTGACAGACTGGTATTGAATGATGAGGGTCTCATTGATTCCACCAAGAAGCAGGGCGGACATGGATATGGATTAAAAAACATCAGAAACATTGCCGGAAAGTACAAAGGTGATATAGAGATACATCAGGATGAAACAAACGGAGAATTGTTTTTTGTTCTGAATATCATGCTGGTGGGATAAGAAATATGCGGTTTACGACAACAAAAGTGCTGTTCACGCATAATGCCTTGTCTTAAGTATTTATTATCCGATAATCAAAATAGAAACCTGTTTTGAAAGGGGGATGATTATATGCTTAGATTAAGTAATTTCAATTATGGAGCTTTTTTCGGATCCGGAAGTTCAAACCTGAGCAGCTCAATATACAGTAATCTGTCTCAGTTATCCAGTATAAGATCGGGTGCATACTCCAAAGCATTAAAAGCGTATTACGGAAAGAACAATACTTCTGAAACCTCAAAGAGTACTTCTTCGAGCAAATACAATAATTATTCTTATGCTACTAACAGTGAGCTGACCAATGTTTCAAAAGAAAGCTCCGAACTGGTTGCTGCTTCAAAGAAGTTGTCGGATACAGGAAAAGACAATTTGTTTAGCAGTAAGGAAAAATATGATTCGGCTGCAGCGTATAAAGCCGCAAATGAATTTGTATCCAGCTACAATGAGACTCTTGAGGCAGTATCCAAAACGTCAAATACTTCTGTCAGGAATTCAGCTAACAGTATGACAAAGATGACAGGGATCATGACTAAAAGTCTTGGAAGTATTGGAATAACTGTAGAAAAGAACGGCAGGCTGTCGATAAATGAAGAAGAGTTCAAGAATGCAGATTTCGATAAAGTAAAATCCATGCTTGGAACAAACGGTTCATTTGCAAGAATAATCGGTTCTTCTGCACAGAGACTTGAATCAGCAGCTGAGCAGCAGAATAGACAGTCTGCGTATGGTACAGGAATATACGGCAGAAACGGTAACAACTACGGTGGTTATGGTTATACCGGATCCAGCTTTAATGGATGGTTTTAAATATGTTTATATATTCGAGAGCTGAGCATATCAATTGCTCAGCTCTTTTCTTTTGTGAAGAAACGCATTTTGCATCATAAAAACTGCGGTTCACATTAAGGATGTTAATTGGAAATTTTTATATTCCGATATCTGAAATAAAAGAATATCCGGCATGGATGCCGGAAGAAAAGAGGCAGATATGAACGGAATCATAGGAATCTCTTTTCAGGAAGTCCCCGGTGGTATAAAAGTTCATGTTAAAAAAGGACAAAACAAATCATCACCGGGCAAACTGAAAAAACGCTTGCCATACAACTTCAAACAAATGTCAAAGCAGATAATGATGGCTAAGACATCCGATGCTGCGCGCCCTCTTGTGACGCAGATTCAAGCAAAACTCTCATGGTTATACAGAAAACTGAGAAGTGATGAATATGGAGACAGCGAGATAGCTGCCGCTATTATTCACGCTGCCACAATGGAGAGAATTGCTAAAAGAAAGGTTCGTCATCTGGAGGAGGAAGAGGCGGCAGAAAATGGAACCGGTCTTGGAATGGTTCCCGGTGAAGAGGATGAAATATATGGCAAGGATGAGCTTGAGAAGAGTCTTGAGGAAAATGAAAACATTTCTGAAGAAGAGATGAAAAAAATGATGGAGGAGATAGAGAAACTGGAGGAGGAGCTTGCCGAAGAAACCCTGTCAGAAATTCAGGATATGATATCCTGCGCTTCAGGTGATATGTCTGAGGAAGAAATAGAAGAGTTAAAACGTAAACATCGTAATGAAGAGGATCGCCAGCTTACACGTGCGGACTTGGAATATCTTAAGGCTCTCTTCGACAGATTGGAACAGGAAAAGAAACAGGCTGCTTCAGGAATATCATCATATCGTGGTTCTGATACATCCTCCGTATCATATGTCGTTGAATGTGTCCCGGAGATTGAAATGACGGATGTAGATGTCGGAGAGTGTGTTGATGTGTCGGTATAAGTGCATTTGACATCATTTTATATGCACTTCACAACATATTGGTTTATGCCTGCTCATTGGCCGACGATAATAGTGATATAGACATCCGTCTACATATTGGAAAGTAGCAAATAACAATTAAGAGAATCAAGGAGGATTACGATTATGTCTATGAATGTAGGAACAAATTACACAAATTATTCGGCAAACTATACAAAGGCAGACGCTGCAGTCCAGGTTAAAGCAAAATCAGACACTGCAACTGATAAGGCAAAGAAGTCAAATTCCGAAGATGGCGTGATATATGACAGATCCGGAGCTAAGGTAGATAATTCTACCTATTCCATCACGAAAATGAGCGCATCGGACCGTGCGGCAATTGTCAGCCAGCTTAAATCTGCAGCAGAGCAGCGCGAGAACCAGCTGATTAGCCTAGTACAAAAGACTCTTTCCGGTCAGGCAGGAGCCTATGGCAAGGCTACAGGAGATGATATCTGGAAGACCCTTGCCGGTGGAAACTTTACGGTTGATGCAGCTACCAAGGCTCAGGCACAAAATGATATCGGTGAAGACGGATATTGGGGAGTAAAACAGACTTCTCAGAGGCTGTTTGATTTTGCGTGTGCTCTTGCCGGTGATGATGTAGATAAAATGAAAGAGATGCAGAAGGCTATGGAAAAAGGCTTCAAGCTGGCAACTCAGGCATGGGGCAAGGAACTTCCCAGCATCTGCAGTGACACCATAAATGCTGCCAATAATCTGTTTGAGGATTATTACAGATCAAAGGAAACTGTATAATTGCGCGATTCTTTTCGGCGTATAAAGAAAAACGTAATATCGTCCGATATATATTTTGAAATGTATCTTTGTGCACATGGAGGTGCCGGTATATGAAGATAATTAATTCGAATAATACTAACGGTATCAATCCACTAACCGGTGGGGCTGCTGATGTAAACATTTTAGGAAACAGAAAACCGTTTATTAATTTCGGCGGAAGCAGATTTGGCGGAAAAACTGCTTTGAGCCCTCTTGAAGAGAAGACACAGGAAGCTCGTAAGAAGGCTATGAAGCTTGTTTCGGATGCTTTTAACGGTGTAAAGGAAGCTGATAAGATGATGGATGATCAGCGCGACCGTTTTAAGGAGCTTCAAGGCGAAGTCGGTGAACTGAATAGCCAGATTAAGGCTATGAAAGAAAATGCTCTTCCGGAAGAAGCAACACAGGAAGAGCGGGATGCATATAATGACTCAATAAAGGAATACCAGAAACAGGCTGATGCTGCTAAATCGGAAATGCACGCTATAGATCAGTCACTTAGAAGTTCCAAGATCGAGCGTTTGAAGTCGGATCCTGTCGGTGATGCCTTTGACCAGGCTGATGAGATCATGGATGCCGCAGTAGAT
>JAGAAO010000066.1 GCA_017615275.1 Butyrivibrio sp. | reverse complement strand
GTGATACACACCTTGGTGGTGATGATTTTGACCAGGCAATCATCAACTGGATGGTTCAGGACTTCAAGAACAAGGAAGGCGTTGATCTTTCAGGCGATAAGATGGCTATGCAGAGACTTAAAGAGGCTGCAGAGAAGGCTAAGAAAGAGCTTTCTTCATCAACAACAACAAATATCAACCTTCCTTTCATTTCAGCAGGCGCTGATGGCCCTAAGCACTTTGATGTAGATCTTACAAGAGCTAAGTTCGAGGAGCTTATCCATGATCTTGTTGAGAGAACAGCAATCCCTGTTCAGAACGCTATGAAAGATGCAGGTCTTACAAATTCAGATATCGGAAAAGTTCTCCTTGTAGGTGGATCAACTCGTGTTCCTTGCGTAGTTGAGAAAGTTAAGCAGCTTACAGGCCAGGAGCCTTCAAAGAACCTTAACCCTGATGAGTGCGTAGCTATCGGTGCTTCTATCCAGGGTGGTAAGCTCGCAGGAGATGCAGGCGCAGGCGATATCCTTCTTCTTGACGTAACACCTCTTTCACTTTCAATCGAGACAATGGGTGGTGTTGCTACAAGACTTATCGAGCGTAACACAACAATTCCTACCAAGAAGAGCCAGGTATTCTCAACAGCAGCTGACAACCAGACAGCCGTTGATATCAACGTTCTTCAGGGTGAGAGACAGTTCGCTAAGGACAATAAGTCACTCGGACAGTTCAGACTTGACGGAATCCCTCCGGCAATGAGAGGAGTTCCTCAGATCGAAGTAACATTCGATATCGATGCAAACGGTATCGTTAACGTATCTGCTAAGGACCTTGGAACAGGTAAAGAGCAGCACATCACAATCACAGCCGGATCAAACATGTCTGATGAAGATATCGATAAGGCTGTAAAGGAAGCTCAGGAGTACGAGGCTCAGGATAAGAAGCGTAAAGAAGGAATCGACGCACGTAACGATGCTGATTCATTCGTATTCCAGACAGAGAAAGCTCTTCAGGAAGTTGGCGACAAGATCGACGCTTCTCAGAAGCAGACAGTAGAAGATGACATCAAGACTCTTAAAGAGACTCTTGAAAGCACAAAGGATAAAGAGCTTTCAGACAGCGAGATCGACGCACTCAAGAGCCAGAAAGAGAAGCTTATGACTGATGCTCAGGCACTCTTTGCAAAGATGTATGAAGGTGCTCAGGCTGCCGCCGGTGCAGGCCCTGACATGGGAGCAGCAGGCGCAGGTCCTGATATGAGCGGCGCTTCAAATTCAACAAACGATGATAACGTTGTTGACGGCGATTACAGAGAAGTATAATAAGCGTTAAGACATAGTTCTGATAGCCAGACGAAAATTTCGCCTGGCTATTCGGAGCATTTTGGAAAAAATAGATTAGATGATATTTGAGGAGTATTATGGCAGAGCAAAAGCGCGACTATTATGAGGTACTTGGTGTAAGTAAGAGCGCCTCGGATGATGAGATTAAAAAAGCATATAGAGTACTTGCAAAAAAATATCATCCTGACATGAACCCCGGTGATTCTGCCGCTGCTGAGAAGTTCAAGGAAGCTTCTGAAGCATACGCGGTACTGAGCGATCCCGAGAAGAAGAGACAGTATGATCAGTTTGGTCATGCTGCTTTTGAAGGCGGTTCAGGCGGATTTGGCGGATTTGACTTTAACGGTGCGGATTTCGGAGATATATTCGGAGACATCTTCGGAGATTTCTTCGGAGGTGGAAGAACACGCGGAGGTGCCAGAAGTGGTCCCTCTAAGGGTGCCAATCTTCGTGCCAGCGTAAGGATCACATTCCTTGAAGCTGTATTTGGCTGTGAGAAGGAACTTGAGCTTACGATAAAGGATCCCTGCCCGACATGTCACGGAACAGGGGCTAAGCCCGGAACTACAGCACAGACATGTACAAAGTGCGGAGGAAAGGGACAGATTGTATATACTCAGCAGTCTTTCTTCGGTACGGTCAGAAATGTTCAGACATGTCCTGAGTGCGGCGGAACAGGTAAAGTTATCAAGGATAAATGTACCGATTGCCATGGAACAGGATATATTGCCAGCAGGAAGAAGATTCAGGTCACAATTCCTGCAGGTATAGATAACGGACAGAGCGTAAGAATACGTGATAAGGGTGAACCCGGAATCAATGGCGGACCGAGAGGAGATCTTCTTGTAGAAGTTATCATCTCCGATCATCCTATTTTCCAGAGAGAGGGATATGATATTTATTCAATGGTTCCCATGTCATTTGCAGTGGCAACTCTCGGTGGAACGGTTCTTATCGATACTGTTGACGGTAAGGTTGCTTATGATGTTAAGGCAGGAACTCAGACTGATACAAGAGTCAGACTTCGCGGAAAAGGTGTTCCTTCACTCAGAGATAAGACGGTTCGCGGTGATCACTATGTAACACTTGTTGTTCAGGTTCCCGAGAAGCTCTCCAAAGAGGCTAAGGATCTTCTTAAGCAGTTTGATGAAAAGACAGGAGATTCTCTTACGGCAGCCGAGCGCATGATGGATTCAAAGGATAAGGGCCCGGATAATGACGGCCCCGGAGGAAAGAAGAAAAAATCTTTCTGGAAATAAATTTTGCATGTGATAGGAATTATGTTATACTTCCGTAGTTAGAATATAACTACGGAAGTGTTTGTTTAATACGAGGAAATTTCTTCGAATTCCTTATTAAACAAACAACGCTCCGCTATGGATGCGCATCGGCGCGAAAAGAAAGTGTTGCAAAAATGCAACCGCGCCTCGCGCGAGAATGTCGCAAGCGACATTCTATTTTCTCTAGAGCAGTTGGTGAGCCTAGTGGAGCTTGCAATACAATATTAAAGGTGAAAAAACATGAAATGGATGCGTTTCAGAGTTCGAACAACTGAAGAAGCAGAAGATATAATAGTAAGTTTCCTTCAGGACATAGGTCTTGAGGGAGCTCAGATTGAAGACAATGCACCTTTGACGGCTGCTGACAAAGAGCAGATGTTTATTGATGCACCGGAGCTTGAACCTGATGATATAGGAAGCGGAATAGAAGATGGAGTGGCTTATCTTAATTTCTTTTTGGAAATCGATGATGAGAATATGCTTACAGTTGAGCTTCCGGATGATACCGGCGAGTATGCCAAGGTCAAGAAAACTCCCGATGAGATGCTTGAAGAGGTAAAGGAAAAGCTCGGAGAACTCAGAACTTTTTCTAATATCGGTGACGGAACCGTATCGGTTGATGTTACGGAAGATATTGACTGGATCAACAATTGGAAACAGTACTTTCATAAGTTTTACATAGACGATGTCCTTGTCATTCCTTCATGGGAGAAGGAGACAGAAGAGGATAACGAGAAGGCTGAGATGGTTCTTCATATAGATCCCGGAACGGCTTTCGGAACAGGAATGCATGAGACTACTCAGCTCTGTATCAGAATGCTGAGAAAATATATCACTCCCGAGACTGAGCTTCTCGATGTGGGAACAGGAAGCGGAGTGTTGTCTATTCTTTCTCTTATGTTCGGAGCAAAGCACGCTGTAGGAACCGATCTTGATAAGTGCGCTGTTCCTGCGGTAAAAGAGAACATGGAGAACAATAACATCAGTCCCGATAAGTTCGATATGATGATCGGTAATATCATAGATGACAAAGAAATACAGGACAGAGTGGGCTATGACAAGTATGATATTGTAGTTGCCAACATTCTTGCCAATGTTCTGGTTCCGCTGACTCCCGTTATTTTGAATCAGCTTAAGAGCGGCGGAGTGTATATTACTTCCGGAATCATCAATACAAAAGAGGAAGAAGTAAAGAAAGCACATCTTGATGCAGGTCTTGAGATACTTGAGATTCACCATCAGGGAGACTGGGTTTCCATAACATCGAGGAAAAACTGATGTATCATTTTTTTGTTGAAAGTGCGCAGGTAAGTCCGGACCTTAAGCGTGTGGAGATAGTCGGCGCGGATCACAATCATATTGCCAATGTACTTAGGATGAAAGAGGGCGAGCAGTTTTCCGTTAGTATCAGAGAGGAAAACGATAGTCGTGAGCTCTTTTACGAGATAGAAGAGATAACAAAGACAAGCGTTATAGGTAAACTGTGCTTTGTTGAAGAAGTGGGAAACGAGCTTCCTTCCAAAATATATCTTTTTCAGGGACTTCCCAAAGTCGACAAGATGGAGCTTATAATACAGAAAGCTGTGGAACTTGGGGCTTTTGAGATAGTTCCTATGTCTACAAAGAGATGTATTGTTAAGCTTGATGCAAAAAAAGTCGAGTCCAAGGTAAAGAGATGGCAGGCTATTGCGGAAGCAGCGGCAAAACAGAGTAAGAGGGCGGTTATTCCTGTTATCAAGGAACCGATGACAATGAAGCAGGCGGTAGAGTATGCAAAGGAACTTGATGTTAAGCTGATACCCTATGAACTTGCGGAACATATAGATGAAACCAAGAAGATAATAGAAGGCATTAAACCCGGAGAGAGCATTGCGGTGTTCATAGGACCCGAGGGCGGATTTTCCGAGGAAGAAGTTACTCTTGCTAAAGAAGCGGGGATTGTTCCGATAACTCTCGGAAAGAGAATTCTTAGGACAGAGACTGCAGGTTTTACTATTATTTCATGGCTTATGTACCATTTAGAAGGGTGAGAAATGGAAGCTTATTTGGATAATTCGGCTACTACGAGAGCATTTGATGAGGTTGCGGACCTTGTAGCCAAGATAATGAAAGAAGAATACGGAAATCCCTCGAGTGTCCATCATATGGGACTTGTCTCAGGAGAGCGTGTTGCACAGGCAAGAGAGACCATCGCGGCAACGCTTAAAGTCGACTGCAATGAGATAGTTTTTACTTCGGGCGGAACCGAGTCGGATAATTTTGCGATAATAGGTGCGGCAAGAGCCAACAAATGGCGCGGAAAGCATATTATAACAACTGCTATTGAACATCCGGCTGTACTTGTTACTATGGAATATCTTCAGAAAGAGGGATTCGAGATCACATATCTTCCCGTTGATAATGAGGGAAAAGTAAGTCTCGATGAGCTTAAAGCTGCGATAAGAGAAGATACTATTCTTGTGTCCATGATGTTTGTAAATAATGAGATAGGAACAGTTGAGCCTATCGCAGAAGCGGGACAGCTTATCAAAGCAATAAACAAAGACATTGTCTTTCATGTAGATGCGGTTCAGGCTTACGGCAAGATACAGATCCGGCCGAGAGCTATGAATATAGATCTTATGTCCGTCAGCGGTCACAAGATACACGGACCTAAGGGAGTAGGTTTTTTGTACATCAGAAAGGGAACGAAGATTGTTCCCATATGTTACGGCGGCGGTCAGCAGAAAGGCATGAGATCGGGAACCGAGAATGTGCCCGGCATCGCAGGACTTGCCCTTGCTGCCAAGATGTGCCATGATGATTTTAAAAATCGCATAGATAAGCTCTATGAGCTTAAGAAATATCTGATCGATTCACTGAATGAGAGGATCACGGATATAAAGATAAACGGGCCTTCCTGTGAAGAAGGAGCGCCTCACATCGTAAGTCTTTCGATAAAGGGACTTGCGGCGGAAACGGTTCTTAATATGCTGAGCAGCAAAGAGATCTATGTTTCGGCGGGAAGTGCATGTTCGTCAAACAATCCGCATGTTTCGGATACACTTATGGCTGTGGGCGTAGAGAGAGAACTTCTTGAATCCACGATAAGGATAAGTATGTCGGTTATGACTACTAAGGAGGAAATTGATTTCTTCCTTGATACATTGTGCTCGCAGGTTGAGAATATGAGAATGTTCTATCGTCACTAACAGAAAGAGGAAAAGAAATGCAGTATCATGCTTTTGTAATTAAATACGCAGAGATAGGCGTTAAGGGAAAAAACAGATATGTCTTTGAGGAGGCTCTCGTTAAGCAGATAGAGAGAGTTCTTTCAAAGTGCGACGGTGAGTTTGCAGTTTCAAGAGTTGCGGGGAGAATGTACGTTGAAGCAAAGGATTTTGATTTCGACGAGACAGTAGACAAGCTTAAGACTGTATTCGGCGTTACGGGAATCTGTCCTGCTGTTTCAATCGAGAGAGACGCAGAGAGTAATCTTCCGGATGTTGACGGAGTGGCAAAGGCTGTAATTGACTTTGTTGACGGAGTATATCCCGTCAAGAACAAGACATTCAAAGTAAAAGTCAGAAGGGTTGATAAGAGCTATCCCATGGACTCAATGGAACTTGCTGCAGAACTCGGCGCAAGGATTCTTGATGCATACAGTGAAATGAAGGTTGATGTTCATAACCCCGATATTCTTATCAATGTCGAGCTTAGAGAAAAGCTCAACATCTTCTCCGAGATAATTCCAGGTCCCGGCGGAATGCCGATAGGAACTGCAGGAAAGGCAATGCTTCTTTTGTCAGGAGGAATTGATTCACCTGTTGCGGGCTATATGATCGCAAAAAGAGGTGTTGATATTGAGGCTGTTTATTTCAATGCTCCGCCTTATACAAGTGAGAAGGCAAAGCAGAAGGTTATAGATCTTGCAGGTGTTATTGCAAAGTATACAGGCAAGGTGAAGCTTCATGTCATCAACTTTACAGATATACAGATGTACATTTACAAGCAGTGTCCTCATGATGAGCTTACAATAATCATGAGAAGATATATGATGAGAATAGCTGATATTCTTGCACAGAATTCAGGATGCATGGGACTTGTTACCGGAGAGAGTATAGGCCAGGTTGCTTCTCAGACCATGCAGAGTCTTATGTGCACGGGAGAAGTTGTTACCGATATTCCGGTGTACAGACCTCTTATTGCATTTGATAAGCAGGATATCGTTGATATCTCATACAAGATAGATGCCTATGAAACATCTATACTTCCTTATGAAGACTGCTGCACGATATTCGTTGCAAAGCACCCTGTTACAAAACCCAGGGCAGATATCATAAGAAAGCATGAAGAGGATTTAAGTGAAAAGATAGATGAGCTTATGAAGATAGCTCTTGAAACAGATGAAGTTATTGTGATCGAGAAGTAATAAAAAAAAGACCATCCTAAAACACTGTTTTAAGATGGTCTGAATGATCTTTTTTGGGGATCTGATAAAATTATCAGATCATATAAGGCTTCAATACATCGAGAACCTCATCTGCGCCATCTTCTGCGTGGATATTAAGATCGATCGGCTTAGAAAGATCTAATGAGAAAATACCCATGATAGACTTAGCATCGATAACGTATCTTCCTGAAACGAGATCGAAGTCATAATCGAATTTTGTGATGTCATTTACAAAGGATTTAACCTTATCGATAGAGTTGAGTGAAATCTTAACGGTCTTCATTGCGCAATACCTCCTTCTTTTCTTTATAGTATACGTAGAAAGTGTAAAAGTCAATGACAAAAAACGTCGAAAACCTAAAGATTGCCTTGCATAATCTGGGTTGTAAAGTTAATAACTATGAGATGGATGTAATGAGCCAGAAAATCAAAGAAGCGGGCGGTATAATCGTGCCCTTCGGCGAAAAGGCAGACATCTATATTATCAATACATGTACGGTGACTAATATCGCTGACAGAAAGTCCAGACAGATGCTCCACAAAGCTAAAAAAGAGAATCCCGATTCAATCGTTGTCGCAGTAGGATGCTATGTTGAGACAGGTATAGAAGGAGTTAAGAAGGACGAGTGTATCGACCTTGCTGTCGGCAATAATAAGAAGTCAGAGATAGTAGAGATACTTGATGAGTTCATAAGGATCAAGAACGAGACCGATGACAAGACTTTGGGCGGAACATCGATTATCGACATAAATAAGACTTCTGAGTATGAGGATATGACGCTCTGCGAACTTCCCGGAAGAACAAGAGCTTATATCAAGATTCAGGACGGATGCAATCAGTTCTGTACCTATTGCGTTATTCCTTATGCGAGAGGAAGAATCCGCAGCAGGGATATGAAGGATATTCTATCTGAGATAGAGGGACTAGTTAAGAAAGGCTGTAAGGAAGTAGTTCTTACCGGAATCCACATCAGTTCTTACGGAGTGGATAAAGGTCAGTCGGCTATCATTGATCTTGTTGAAAAGATAAATGATATAGAGGGGCTTGAAAGAGTGAGACTTAGCTCTTTGGAACCCAGGATAATAACAAAAGAGAACGCTGAGAGATTGGGCGCGCTTAATAAGCTCTGTCCACATTTCCACCTTTCGCTTCAGAGCGGATCGGATTCTGTGCTTAAGAGAATGAACAGACATTACACAGCAGCCGATTTTAAGGCGGGAGTTGAATACTTGAGAAAAGTTTTCGGCGATCCTGCAATAACAACAGATATTATTGTAGGCTTCCCGGGAGAGACTGCGGAGGAATTCGAGGAGTGTAGGAAGTTCGTGGAAGATATCAATTTCTACGAAATACATGTGTTTAAGTACTCACCCAGAAAAGGTACAGTCGCAGCCGGAATGAAAGAACAGCTCACTGACAGGCAAAAGAGTGAGAGAAGCGATGTTCTCATTAATTTGACAAAAGAGCAGTCAAAGTGTTATCGTGAATGCTTCTTAGGAAAAGAAATCTCTGTCTTGTGGGAAGATACGGAAGTGATAAATAAGGTAACATATGTTATCGGGCATACTGACAGATATGTCAGAGTAGCTGTTCCCGAAGTGCAGGCAGAGGCGTACGGAGCCGTCAGCGGAGAGATATCCAAGGTGGTTGCGGGAAGCTTTCTGAACGACGATACATTGCTTATTTGAAATCAGTAGTGTAATATTAAAATATATATCTATATTTTATCTGTATTAGAATTTAAGCGGTCAGTCTATGGCAGCTTCAAAAAATATAAAATATGAATGGAGAAAACGATATGGCAGAACAGAATTTGGGTAGCACTCAGTTTTTCAAGGTTGAAACAGAGTCTGAAACTGGTGTTAAAAAAGTTCTTTCGGTTGTGTATGATGCTCTGCTTGAGAAGGGCTACAACCCTGTAAATCAGATCGTAGGTTATATTATGTCAGGCGATCCGACTTACATCACTAATCACATGGGAGCCAGAAGCCTTATCATGAAGGTTGAACGTGATGAGCTTGTGGAAGAGATGCTTACTGAATACATCAGGAGCAACGAGTGGAACAGAAAGTGATAAGAGTAGTCTAATGCGGATAATGGGTCTTGATTACGGTTCCCGTACGGTAGGCGTAGCTTTGAGTGACGAGCTGCTTCTTACTGCGCAGGGGAAGGAAATAATCCGTAGGAAAGAAGAAAACAAATTAAGAAGAACACTGGCACGCATAGAAGAACTCATAACCACGTACGGAGTCGAGAAGATCGTATTGGGACTCCCGATAAACATGGATATGACACCTTCTGAGCGTTCGCAGTTGTGCCTTGAATTCAAGGATAGAATTGAGAGACGTACCGGAGTCCCCGTGACAATGTGGGATGAAAGGCTTACAACAGTTGCAGCGGATGAGATTATGGATGAGCTCGGAATAAGGGGCAAAGACAGAAAAGAGTATGTAGATATGATCGCTGCACAAGTTATCCTTCAGGATTATCTGGATAACAGAAAAGAATAATGGTGATAACTGGTGGAAAAAATTACGTTTAGTCCGGACGGCGGTGAAGTAGTAGAGTTTTACTGCCTTGAGCAGACAGTAATAGGTGCGAAGACCTATTTGCTTGTCACAGATAAAGAAGATGGTGACGGAGAGGCGCTGATATTGCGCGACGACTCCGATATAAAAGATGAAGAAGCAGTTTATGTTATTGTGGACGATGACCTGGAGCTTGATGCGGTTGCAGGTGTATTCCGTAAGCTGCTTTCTGAGGATGACATAGATCTCGATATTTAACGGGCAAGGGGTTAATATTGGGTTCTATGTGTCCGCCATAGAAGTGGAGGAATAATTTTGAATAAGAAAAAAACTGAAAATGAGTCCAAGCTGCAGATCATCCCGTTGGGTGGTCTTGAGCAGATTGGAATGAATATCACTGCCTTCAGGTATGAAGACAGTATTATTGTAGTGGATTGCGGTCTGTCATTTCCCGATGACGACATGCTGGGAATCGACCTTGTAATTCCCGATGTTACTTTTTTACAGGAAAATATCGATAAGGTAAAGGGCTTCGTTATCACTCACGGTCATGAGGACCACATCGGAGCACTTCCTTATGTTTTGCATGAACTTAACGTTCCCGTTTATGCCACAAGACTTACAATGGGAATAATCGAGCACAAGCTTGAGGAACATAATTTACTTAAGAACACCAGAAGAAAAGTTGTAAAATTCGGACAGTCTATCAATCTTGGTCAGTTCAGGGTTGAATTTATCAGAACAAATCATTCTATCGTTGACGCTGCTGCGCTTGCGATCTATTCACCCGCAGGTACGGTAGTTCACACCGGAGATTTCAAGGTTGATTACACACCTGTTTTCGGAGATCCCATAGATCTCCAGAGATTTGCTGAGATTGGTAAAAAAGGCGTTCTGGCAATAATGTGTGATTCTACAAATGCTGAAAGACCGGGATTTACCGCTTCCGAAAAAACTGTCGGACGAGCTCTCGACAGTCTTTTTGAAGAACATGAGAATTCAAGAATAATAATTGCGACATTTGCGTCAAATGTAGACAGAGTTCAGCAGATCATTAATACAGCGCACAAATGCGGAAGAAAAGTTGTGGTCGAGGGACGAAGCATGGTGAGTATCATCGATATCGCCCAGAGACTCGAATGCATTAAGATTCCGGATGACACACTTGTCGATATTGATAATATCAAGAATTATCCTGATAATAAAACTGTTATCATTACAACAGGAAGCCAGGGAGAGAGCATGGCGGCTCTCAGCAGAATGGCTAACGGACAGCACAGAAAGATCACTATCGGTGCCGGAGATACCGTTATCTTTTCATCTCATCCGATTCCGGGAAATGAGAAAGCAATAACAAATATAATCAACGAACTTCAGATGAAGGGCGCTGATGTTATTTTCCAGGATGTGCATGTTTCGGGACACGCATGTCAGGAGGATATCAAGCTTATTTACACACTCGTTAAGCCCAAGTATTCTATTCCCGTGCACGGTGAATACAGGCATCTTATCGCGCAGAGAAAGATTGCAAAGGATCTCGGAATACCGAAAGAAAATATATTTATATTACATTCGGGAGAGGTACTTGAACTTGATGAAAATAGTGCTAAAGTAAAAGGAAAGGTTCCTGCGGGAGCAATACTTGTTGACGGACTCGGAGTAGGTGATGTCGGAAATGTCGTATTGAGAGACAGACAACACCTTGCAGAAGATGGTATAGTAATAGTAGTGTTTGGACTTGATAAAGCAAGCGGACAGCTTGTATCCGGACCGAGTATTGTTTCAAGGGGATTTGTATATGTAAGGGAGTCGGACAAGCTGATCGATGATGCGACAGATCTTGTTCTTGATGAAGTTACGGAAGCTATTGATAAAGGTGTGACCGACTGGGGAAAACTTAAGAATATAGTTAAAGAAGTACTTAGCGATTACATTTGGAGAAAGACAAAGAGAAGGCCTATGATAATGCCTATTATCATGGATACCAATTATTAATAGCCTTCAAGAGGAAAGGGTTATATGAATTTAGCAAAAAAATTGGGAATTGGTATGATAGATACCATTGTAAGGTTAGTGTTTGTCGTAATAGTTGTTTTGCTGATAATCAAACTTTCAAAGACAGCATATTACTATGGATATAACATTTTTAACCAGACTCCTGTAGCTACAGGTGAAGAAGGACGTACGGTGAGTGTTACCATTGAAGAAGGAGATACTGTGGAGGAAATAGGCGAGAAGCTTGATGCCGCAGGTCTTATAGTGGATAAAAAGCTCTTTAAATGGCAAGAGAAGACTTCTGAGTACTCAGGTCAGGAGAAGCCCGGTACATATTCACTCAGTACTACAATGACTCCGGATGATATGATCAGAACCATGGCAGGATACGATGAGAAGGGTAATCCTATCGAAGAGGTTTCTGACGAAGAAGTTGAAGATATTATTTCAAATATCGAAGACGGTGAAGGCGGAGACGAAGATGCCGGAAACGATGAAGTAGAAGATGAGGATGCCGGCAGAGAAACCGAGGGAGAAAGCGGTGAATGACCAGGACAGAATGACGGCGTTTATTAATTCGCTGGACAGAGGCAATGCTCCGTATCTTGATGAACTTGAGAGAGATGCCAAGGAGAACGATGTACCTATCATAAGAAAGGACACTCAGGCACTTCTCAAGTTCCTTATGATGCAAAGCCGCCCCAAGAATATTCTGGAGGTTGGCTGCGCGGTCGGTTTTTCGGCTCTTTTGATGGCAGAGTATTCCGAAGACGATACAAAGATAACAACCATAGAGAAATACGAAAAAAGAATTCCTGTGGCAAAAGAGAATTTTAAAAAGTATGACTCAAAGAATAAAATCACACTTTTGGAGGGTGATGCGACTGAGATTTTAAAAACGCTTTCCCAAGGGTATGATTTTATTTTTATGGATGCAGCAAAGGCACAGTATATAAACTTTTTGCCTGAGTGCCTTAGAATCCTTAATAAGGGAGGACTCCTTGTTTCCGATAATGTTCTGCAGGACGGAGATGTGATAGAATCGCGCTTTGCTGTTACCAGAAGAGACAGGACCATCCATGCGAGGATGAGAGAGTATCTGTATGAACTTAAGCACAACGACGCTTTAAACACGGTTATTTTAACTGTCGGTGACGGAATGACACTTTCGGTTAAGCTATAAACGGTATGGAGATAAATATGAGAAAACCAGAATTACTGATTCCGGCTAGCAGTTTGGAAGTACTTAAGACTGCGGTGATTTTCGGCGCAGATGCCGTATATATAGGTGGTGACGCCTTTGGACTGAGGGCGAAAGCCAAGAATTTCAGCCCCGAGGAAATGAAAGAGGGAATAGAGTTTGCGCACGAGCACGGAGTGAAGGTTCATGTCACCGTGAACATATTGGCGCATAACTACGACCTTGACGGTGTTGATAAATATCTGCATGAACTCAAAGAACTTAAGCCCGATGCGCTTATTATCGCGGATCCCGGAATATTTATGAAGGCAAGAAAAATATGCCCCGAAATAGATATTCACGTTTCTACCCAGGCTAACAACACTAACTATGAGACGTACAGATTCTGGTACGAACTGGGTGCAAAAAGGGTTGTTGCCGCAAGAGAGCTTTCTCTTAACGAGATTGCTGAGATTAAAGAGAAGATTCCCGAAGACCTTGAGATGGAATGCTTTATACACGGTGCTATGTGCATTTCATATTCCGGAAGATGTCTTTTATCCAATTATTTCACCGGAAGAGATGCCAATCACGGCGCTTGTACGCACCCTTGCAGATGGAAGTATGCCGTTGTTGAGGAAAAGAGACCGGGAGAATATCTTCCTGTTTATGAGAATGAGCGCGGATCCTATATATTTAACTCCAAGGATCTTTGCATGATAGAGCATATTCCCGAGCTTGTGGGAGCGGGAGTTGACAGTTGCAAGATAGAGGGACGAATGAAGACGGCGCTCTATGTTGCTACGGTTGCAAGAACATATAGAAAAGCAATAGATGACTATTTTGAGTCTGAGGAAAAGTATAGAAATAACATGGATTGGTATCTTGAACAGATATCAAAGTGTACGTACCGCAGGTTTACGACCGGATTTTATTTTGGAAAGCCCGACAGTGAGACACAAGTATATGATGAGAATACCTATGTGAATGAATATATCTATCTCGGAATCGTCGGGGAGACAGATGACAGAGGATATGCAAGAATCGAGCAGAGAAACAAGTTTTCTGTTGGAGATGAGATAGAGATAATGAAGCCTGACGGAACGGATGTAAAAGTAACCGTAAAGGGCATGTATAACGAAAAGGGTGAAGCGGTCGAGAACTGTCCTCATCCCAAGGAAGTTATTTATCTTGATCTGTCGGTTCCTGCAGAGAGATACGATATTCTAAGAGTTGCTTCGTCCGGAAACGAAAATGAAGAATAAAGATTAAAGAGTCGATTGCGACTCTTTTTTTTTTGCGTGAGTTGTTGTAAACTTTTAAACAGCGAAATTTGTCGTTATAGAAAGGGGCACTGATGATCGATAAGGTGAATGTAGAAGAAATATTCGGACAGAACGTCTTTACTCTGGCAAAGATGAGAGAGAGACTTCCCAAGAGTATATACAAGGAAGTTGTAAATGTAAGCGAACACGGCGGAGAACTTTCAAAAGAGTCCGCTGATGTTGTTGCTAATGCAATGAAAGAATGGGCGGTTGAAAACGGAGCTACTCATTATACACATTGGTTCCAGCCACTTACAGGTATTACGGCGGAGAAACATGATTCATTTGTCGGAAGCGCAGAAAAAGACGGAAAAATGCTTACTTCTTTTTCGGGAAAAGAACTTATAAAGGGTGAGCCCGATGCATCATCTTTCCCATCAGGAGGACTCAGAGCAACATTTGAGGCAAGAGGATATACTACATGGGATATCACTTCACCTGCATTCCTCAAGGAATCGGGAGCCGGTGTTACTCTTTGCATACCCACAGCTTTTTGTTCATATACAGGAGATGCTCTTGATAAGAAGACACCTCTTTTGAGATCCATGGAGGCTGTAAGCAAGCAGGCTCTCAGGATTGTAAGACTTTTTGGCAATACAGAAGCCACAAAGGTAAATGTTTCGGTCGGACCGGAGCAGGAATATTTCCTTGTTGACTGGGATAAGTCAATGAAGCGTGAAGACCTTATCTTTACAGGAAGAACACTCTTTGGAGCAAAGCCTCCCAAGGGGCAGGAGATGGAAGATCATTATTTCGGAGTTATCAGAGAGAGAGTCGGCGAGTTCATGAACGACCTCAATGTTGAACTCTGGAAATTGGGCGTTCCGGGCAAAACTCAGCATAACGAGGTTGCTCCCGGACAGCATGAGCTTGCGCCCGTATACGAGACAGCAAATATTGCTGTAGACCACAATCAGATCATCATGGAGACAATGAAGCGTGTGGCTGAGCACCATCACATGAGATGTCTCCTTCACGAGAAACCATTTGACGGCGTTAACGGTTCAGGTAAGCACGACAACTGGTCACTTTGCACAGACAACGGAGTAAATCTGCTTGATCCCGGCGATACACCTAACAAGAACATTCAGTTCCTGTTTGTTCTTGCCTGCGTGCTCAAGGCAGTTGATAAACATGCTGATCTTCTCAGACAGAGTGCCGCAGATGTAGGAAACGACCACAGACTTGGTGCAAATGAGGCTCCGCCTGCAATTATCTCTGTATTCCTTGGAGAGCAGCTTGAGGACGTTGTTAAGCAGCTTATAGAGACTGGCGTTGCGAAGTCCAGCAAGAAGGGCGGAAAGCTCAAGACCGGTGTTTCCACACTTCCTCAGTTCGAGAAGGATGCTACAGACAGAAACCGTACATCACCTTTTGCATTTACAGGAAATAAGTTTGAGTTCAGAATGGTTGGATCTTCAGATTCAATGGCAAGCTCAAACACAACACTCAATACAATAGTTGCAGAAGCTTTCTGTGAGGCTGCTGATTACCTCGAGAAGGCTGAAGATTTCGATATGGCTGTACATGACCTTATCAAGGAATATCTCACAGAGCATCAGAGAATCATCTTCAATGGTGACGGATATTCGGATGAATGGGTAAAAGAAGCTGAGAGACGCGGACTTCCCAATATTAAGTCCACAATTGAGGCAGCAGATACACTTGTAACAGATAAAGCGATCGATCTTTTCGTTAAGTTCGGTGTTTATACAAAGACAGAGCTTGAATCAAGAAGAGAGATCACATTTGAGTCTTATGCTAAAACTATAAACATTGAAGCTCTTACAATGATCGATATGGCTTCAAAACAGATAATACCGGCTGTTATGGAATATGCCGGCAAGATCGCTGCAGATGTGAATGCTATCAAGGCAGCAGGAGTAGACGCATCTGTACAGATTGATGAGCTTAAGGAGATCCAGGGACATCTTACCAAGATGAAGAAGGCTCTTGATAAGCTTAAGGAAAGCGAATTAAAGGCTTCCAAGATCAAGGATCAGAGAGAACTTGCATTTTTCTATAAGGATAAGGTAAGACCTGTAATGGATGAGCTCAGAGCTCCGGCAGACGAGCTTGAGATGCTTGTAGATAAGAAATACTGGCCATTCCCGACGTATGCAGATCTTTTGTTTGAGGGCTGATACAGCTCTCAGACAAAAGAATTTTACAAGAAATGAAAAAACTTTAGAAAAAGTACTTGCTTTTTTCAAATAGCTCACGTATAATCATTTCTTGTCGATGGGCTATCGCCAAGCGGTAAGGCAACGGACTCTGACTCCGTCATTACGTAGGTTCGAATCCTACTAGCCCAGCTAATATAAAAAAGCGAGATTGGTGACAATCTCGCTTTTTTGTTGGATAGGAAAAAATCCTATCCAACAAAAAGCGCTTCGCTATGGATGCGCAGCTCGCGGAATGGTAGATAATTGCTTCGCAATACCGCTCGCGCGCGAATGTTCCGGCGAGCGGAACATCATTTGCAAAGGAGAGTGAAATGTACACTTTTGAGTCAAGGATAAGATACAGTGAAATAGACAGCAATGCAGAACTTACTCTTGAATCACTCATAGATTATTTTCAGGACTGCTCGACATTCCAAACTCAGGACGGACCTGCTTCAATGGAGTATCTCAGAGAAAAAGGGCTTGTATGGGTTTTGTCGTCGTGGCAGATAGTTGTAAACAGATATCCCAAGCTCTGTGAGGAAGTTGTTATAGGTACAGTGCCATATGAGCTGAGGGGCGCTCTGGGTTACAGAAATTTCTTTATGGATACCAAGGACGGAGAGCGGCTTGCGGTTGCCAATTCCCTCTGGACACTAGTTGACATTGAAAGAGGATTTCCCAGCAGAATAACAAGTGAGATTATTGAAGCGTATCCTCTTGATGAGAAGCTTGATATGGAGTACGAAGGCAGAAAGATTGAGATTTCCGAAGAAGATGAAAGATTCTGGGGAGAAGAGATACAGGTTAAGCAGCATAACCTTGATACCAATCATCACGTAAATAACGGACAATACGTGAGACTAGCCATGGACAGCCTTCCGAAGAGAGATTTTAAGGTCGTTGCGATGCGCGCTGAGTACAAAAAACAATCAAGACTCGGAGATGTTCTTTGCCCTGTTGTTATTACGAGCAAAAAAGGGGATAATGATAAATATATAGTGAGCCTGAACGGAGAAGACGGCGCACCTGTATGTATTGTAGAATTGATAGTGCAGGCATGACGGCTGCACATACTGAGAGGACGGAGGAACCAAATGATAAAACTTGGAGAAAAACAGGAACTTGAAGTAATAAAGAAAGTTGATTTCGGTGTTTACCTTGCACAGGAGAGCGGAAGTGATGAGAAAGTTCTTTTGCCTATAAAGCAGGTACCCGAAGGATGCGAGATCGGAAGCAAGATAGAAGTTTTTATATATAAAGATTCCGATGACAGGCTTATAGCAACAACCAAGACGCCTAAGATCATGCTTGGAGATGTTCGCATGCTCAAGGTAAAAGAGACGGGCAAGATCGGTGCGTTTATGGACTGGGGACTTGAAAAGGATGTTCTTCTTCCTTTCAAGGAGCAGACTAAGAAAGTAAGAGCGGGAGAAGAGGTTCTCTGCGCTATGTATATCGATAAGAGCAGCAGGCTCTGTGTTACCATGAATGTCTATAAATATCTTTTGGATAAGAGCCCTTATTCCAAGGATGACAAGGTTATAGGAACCGTATATGAGCTCAGTGATAATTTCGGGGCATTTGTGGCTGTTGATGATATCTATTCGGGACTTATCCCAAAGAAGGAAATATACGGAAATATCGAGATAGGAAGTACTGTGAATGCCAGAGTGGTGTCAGTAAGAGAAGATGGAAGACTTAACCTGAGCATCAGGGAAAAAGCTTATCTTCAGATGGATTCGGATGCGGAGAAGCTTCTGAATATGCTTGAAGAGGGCGGCGGAAGGATTCCATTCAACGATAAGGCGTCACCTGAACTTATACGTGAAAAGACTCAGATGAGTAAAAACGAGTTTAAAAGAGCTGTGGGGAGGCTTTTAAAAGAGGGAAAGATCGAGATAAAGCCGGACTCTATTGTGAGGAAATGATGTATGAATATGAGCATGGATTATAAAAAAGCCAATTTAGCGTATTTCTTTATGATATTGTCGACATTTATGCTGGTACTGATCGTATCCTTTTTTTCTCAGTACACGGGTGTGGAATTGTCACTGCCTGTAAACAATGTACTCTGTGAAATGGCGATACTGGTGCCTGCAGTTGCGATCACGATGTACAGCGGAGAGGCGCTTTCGGCTGTTATACCGCTTAAGAAGATAAAGATAAGCACTTTTATACTTTCGATAATATATGTTGCATCACTGTTTCCGCTGGTTGATTTTGTGAATTCCCTGTCCATGCTGTTTGTGGACAATATGGTTGATTCGATAAGCGGGGAACTGGTTGAACTTCCCATGTGGATCATGCTTCTTTCGGTGGGGCTTTTCGGTCCATTTGTTGAAGAGATTGTTTTCAGAGGTGTTATCTTTCACAGTTACAGGAGATCGACCAGAATTGTTGCGTCTATGGTGCTTTCGTCGATTTTGTTCGGAATGATGCATATGAACTTCAATCAGTTTGCGTACGGCGCTGTAATGGGATTTATGCTGTGTCTTATGGTTGAAGCGACAGGAAGCGTTATTCCTTCGTTTATAGCCCATGCAGTGTTCAATTCGTATGAAGTTATCGTGATGTATCAGGTGGATTCGAAAGAAGTTGTTGAGGAAGCCGTAAGTGCTGAGAATTATCGCGAGCAGCTTCTTGGAGCGATAGGTATATACTTCCTGTTTTCTGTTGTTTTTACCGCCATTGCGCTTTGTGTGGTGTATAAGATGGCTGAACTTGAAGGTAATAAGCACTTTTTTGATAAGTTGGGTTTCAAAAATAATAAAAAGAATGCGATGGATGCGGAGACCGGCTTCTTTATGGAGGAGGTACCGAAAGAGAAAAAGCCGAGACTTGTTACGGTTCCTCTGGTCATCGCTATGAGTTTTGCTTTTGCGTATATGTTATTGACTGCAGCGTATTTATAAGATCATGAAAAAGGCCCGCAGCAAAAACGCTGCGGGCTTTTTGATGGCTTTTTTGTTTCAGATGTTCAGATGCTGATATCGATATTTGAACCGATATTGGGGTTCACGGATGTTTCTGACACAGATTCAATACCTGCGATCATATTTTCTCCGGCTGTTTCCATCATATCAAGATTTTTGGAAAGCATAGCAACTCCAACTTCTGATAGAATGCGATTCTGAGATAGAGCCATCGACATAGAAGGTATATCCATAAGCACCTCCATTTCCCTAAGGATAAAGCTTCTTTGGGTATAAAACACTTTATCTCATCTTTTATATCGAAAAGATTACATAAAAAACTTAGCATTATTTCAAATAATATAATACCAAAAAGAGTATATATTTTTGGTTATTTTGACGAGTAGAACAAAAAAATCACCAAAAAAGGACAGCCGGAAGGTAGATTTTTTTGTACATATATATTAAAATGGCTATGTATATTATTCAGCAGCCATATAACGGCGGAAAGAGTGGCAAATGATATCAAATCAAATTCTCCAAAACACAATAGATGGACTTAAGAACATCGCACATGTAGAGCTTTATGTACTTGATATTGATGGTAAGGAAGTTGCGGCAACATCGCAGGAGATTGGTAATGTAACAGCAGCAGCCAGAGATTTTGTTGAGTCTCCGGCGGATTCTCAGGAAATACAGGGATACCAGTATTTTAAAATATATGATGAACAACAACTTGAGTATATTCTGATCTGTACAGGTACGGGTGAGAATGTTTACATGCTCGGAAAGATGATCGCATACCAGATCCAGAGCTTACTAGTTGCGTACAAAGAGCGCTTCGACAAGGATAACTTTATCAAGAATCTTTTGCTTGATAACCTTCTTCTTGTTGATATTTACAGTAGGGCAAAGAAACTTCACATTCAGTCGGATGCGAAGAGAATTGCCATGATAGTGGAAACTTCCAGCGGAAGAGACAGCAATGCTTTAGAGCTTGCTAGGACTCATTTCGGAAACGGAACCGATTTTGTGACAGAGGTTGACGAGGACAACATCATAATTGTAAAGGATGTTACCGATTATGCCAGACCTTCAGATATTTCAAAAGTTGCGGACGAGATGATCGCAGCTCTCGTTAAAGACGGCCTTAAGGGCGTAAGGATCGCATACGGAACAGTTGTTGGTGAGATAAAAGAAGTCAGCAGATCTTACAAGGAGGCTAAGATGGCTCTCGATGTCGGAAAGATCTTTTTCGACGACAGAAAAGTCATCTGCTACAGTGAACTTGGTATCGGCAGACTTATTTATCAGCTTCCGATTCCTCTATGTAAGATGTTTATCAAGGAGATATTCGGCGGAAGAAATCCTGACGATTTCGACCATGAGACTCTTACAACAATCGACAAATTTTTTGAGAACAGTCTTAATGTATCAGAGACTTCGAGACAGCTATTCATTCACAGAAATACACTTGTGTACAGACTTGATAAGCTTCAGAAGAGCACAGGTCTTGATCTGAGAGTATTCGATGATGCGATAACATTCAAGATCGCACTCATGGTTGTCAGATATATGAAATACATGGAGAAGTTTTCATAAAAAAATTAACACAAATTTCGGGGAGATGCTATGGAAAAAGGATTTAGAAAAAAGAAATCGGGGAGGCAGATACCCGAGGATGAGGTAATTACCCTCGAGCATGTGACAAAATCTTATTCATCGGGAGCACCTGCGCTTAAAGACGTTTCACTTCACGTAAAAAAGGGTGAATTTGTATTTATCGTGGGAGACAGCGGATCGGGTAAGTCTACTCTTATTAAGCTTCTGCTTAGAGAGCTTGTCCCTACCTCCGGTGAAATCACGGTTTTGGGCTATAACTTAAATAGGATCAAGCACAGCAGGATCCCTAAGTTTAGGCGTAAACTCGGAATTGTGTTCCAGGATTTCAGACTTCTGAAGGACAGAAATGTCTATGAAAATGTCGCATTCGCTCAGCGAATAGTTCAGACACCTACAAGAGAAATCAAAAGAAATGTTCCTTCTATACTCGCAACAGTTAACCTTGCGGGCAAGTACAAGAACAAGATCAATCAGTTGTCCGGTGGAGAGCAGCAGAGAGTTGCTCTTGCAAGAGCGCTTATCAATAAGCCTACAATTCTTTTGGCGGATGAGCCCACCGGAAATCTTGATCCCAACAATTCATGGGAAATTATGAATCTAATGGAAAAGATTAACGAGAATGGTACGACTGTTATTGTGGTAACACATAACAGAGAAATCGTTAATGCCATGAAGAAGCGAGTTATAACCATGAAAAAGGGCGTTATTATAGAGGACGAGGAAGAAGGTACATATATAGATGAGGATTAGTAGTTTCTTTTATACCATAGGACAGGGCATAAAGAACTTAGGTAGAAACAAATGGTATACCCTTGCTTCTATTGCGACTATAGGTGCATGTCTTTTCCTGTTTGGTCTATTTTATTCAATAATTACAAATTTTGAGTATATTGTTAAGACAGCTGAAGAAGGCGTTTCAGTTACGGTATTCTTTAACGAGGGAGTATCTGAAGAGCAGATGCTTGCGGTAAAGAGTGACCTTGAGAAGCGCACTGAAGTAAAAGAGATTGTGTATGTAAGCGCGGATGATGCTTGGGAGGAGTTTAAGGGCGAATATCTCGGTGAGTATTCGGACGGATTTACAGAGAATCCTCTCGCAGACTCAGCAAACTTGCAGATCTATCTTAATGATGTTTCTATGCAGCCTGCGCTTGTTACATATGCGGAGAGCATAGACGTTGTCAGAAAGGTTAACAGATCGGAAGTTACCGCTGACACATTGAGCGGATTGAATAAGCTTATGGCGTATGTATCTGCCGGAATTATCATAATACTTCTTCTTGTCTCGATCTTCCTTATCAGCAATACTGTAACTATGGGTATTGCGGTCAGAAAAGATGAGATCAATATTATGAAATATATCGGCGCAACGGACTTCTTTGTAAGAGCTCCGTTCGTGGTAGAGGGTATCATTATCGGAATTATAGGTTCGCTTATTCCGCTTGTGATCATCTACTATATATACAGGAGTGCCATTACTTATGTTGCCACCAAGTTTACGATGCTTTCATCTCTTTTGAACTTCTTGCCTGTAGATAAGATATACAGCAATCTTATTCCTATATCACTTGCAATAGGTATCGGTATAGGTTTCTTTGGAAGTTTCATAACTGTAAGAAGGCATTTGCACGTATGATCAAATAGTAAAAGGAAAGTCAGGAAGAATTGAAAAGATTACATAAGGGCACGTTGAATGGTTTATTTCGAGTGCTGGCTTGTGTCATGATTCTGATCTTTGCTTTTGAAGCCGGAGGTATGAAAGCGGCGGCTGAGGTTACAGAGGAAAGCATAAAAGCCAAAGAAGCGCAGATATCTGACCAGAAAAAGGAAAGAGATAAGCTAAAGAGTGCTAAGACCAATCTTGAAAAAGTGAAAAAAGAGCTTGAGACGAGCAAATCAGATCTTGATAAGTATATTACCCAACTTGATGCTTCCTTGACAGATATACAGAATAAGATAGATGAACTAAAAGGCAATATAGAGAAAAAGGAAGACGAAATCCAGCAGACGACTGCGGAGCTTGAAGAGGCGGAGCAGATTCAGGAAGCCCAGTATGAAGCGATGAAGAAGCGAATAAAGTTCATATATGAGCGCGGAGATGTGATCTATATGGAACTTTTGATGGAAGCAGGCAGTTTTGGTGATATGCTTAATAAGGCGGTATATATTGAAAAGCTTTCTGCTTATGACAGAAATAAGCTCAATGAATATATAGCGACTACAAAGCTTATTGCACTTACCAAAGAGGAATTGGAACAAGAAAAGGAAACCCTTGATGCAACAAAATCAAGTAAAGAGACTGAAGAAGCCAACATGCAGGATCTTCTTGATACCAAGGGGAAAGAGCTTAACAATGTAAAATCCGATATAAGTGCGAAAGAAGCTGCCATTGCCGAATATGAGGCAGAGATAAAAGCTGAGAACGATGCTATTGCAGCTCTTGAAAGAGAGGTTGCTTCCGACAAGGCTGCACTGTACAATAGGCACAAGTATGACGGTGGAATGTTTACAATGCCTTGCCCGAATTACAGCAGAGTTTCCGATGATTACGGAGTAAGAGTTCATCCGACACTTGGTGTAACGAAGATGCACAACGGTGTAGATTTTGCTGCTCCTGCGGGGTCGCCGATCCTGGCGGCATATAGTGGAACAGTTGTTGCTGCAGATTATAACTCAACTATGGGAAATTATGTTATGATAAACCATGGTGACGGTTTGTACACGATTTATATGCATTGCTCTGCTGTCTATGCCGCGAAAGGGCAGGATGTTTCAGCCGGAACCAAAATCGCTGCGGTCGGATCCACGGGAAGGTCTACGGGAAACCACCTTCATTTCGGAGTACGACTTAACGGAGCATATATTAGTCCATGGAATTACTTAAAATAAAAGTGGACGGGAGATGAGGAATTTTGGAAAACGAAATTAAAGAGAACAGCGTACCGGAACAGATAGTTACAAGTAATGACAATGAAGCTGAGAAAAGACTCAACAGACGTTTTATAAGCGGAATATTGGTCGGAGCTTTCTGCTCGATGTTTATTCTGATTGTAGCAACCATCTGTTTCATGATTGTGAGAGGAAGACATTCCGTTGTTTCATCAAATGAAATGGGAGTTCTAAACAATACTACGATTCAGAAGATCCAGGTATTGGAACATCTTATTGATACAGATTATTATAAATCTGACGTGGACAAAAACGCAGAAGCAGACGGAATGTACAAGGGACTTGTAGATTCTCTCGGAGATCCGTATTCAGTATATTACACTGCGGATGAACTCAAGGATCTTCAAGAAGTTACAAAGGGTGTTTATTACGGAATCGGTGCATATGTTAGTTTGGACACTGAGAAAAATGCACCTGTAATATCAGGCGTTATGGATGGAAGCCCCGCAGCTGAGGCAGAACTCATGGCAGGGGATATAATTTATGAAGTTGACAAGGAGTCTACTCAGGGACTCAGCCTTGACGAAGTTGTTGCGAAGATCAAGGGAGAAAAAGGAACTTCAGTGCATCTTACCCTTATAAGAGAGGGAAGTTCGGGAAGTATTGAAGTCGATGTTACAAGAAACGAGATTGAGGTTCCCACTGTTTCAACAGAAGTTCTTGAAGACGGAATCGGATACATTAAGATAACAGAGTTTGATACGATCACGGCGGATCAGTTTACAGATGGTATGGCGGAGCTTCGTGAAAACGATGTTAAGGGTATCATAATCGACCTTAGAAATAACCCGGGCGGAAATCTTACTACTGTATGCGATATTTCAAGACAGCTTCTTCCTAAAGGAACAATCGTATATACAGTGGACAGAGAAGGAAACAGACAGGATTATACATGTGACGGAACTCATCAGATTGAGATTCCTGTTGTTGTTCTCGTTAACCAGTATTCGGCAAGTGCTTCCGAGATACTTGCAGGTGCGATAAAGGATTACAATATCGGTAAGATTGTTGGTGTTACTACATTCGGAAAAGGTATCGTTCAGAGTGTATTCGATCTTAAAGACGGAACAGCCGTAAAGCTTACTGTAAGCGACTACTATACTCCGAACGGATACAATATCCACGGAATCGGAATTGATCCCGATGTGGTTGTTGAACTTGATGCAGAGAAGCTTCAGAATGAGAAGGTAGACAACCAGAAAGAGAAGGCTATTGAAGTAATGAAGGGGCTTCTTGACAACTAAAAAAATAAAGAGTATTATCTGAAACTGTGCCATTGATTTGGCGCAGTTTCAATTATTGTGTAGAGCAGTTAGCGAGGTTTTTTCGAGCTTACTGCGAACCATACAGATTCACTTGGCGAGGTTTTGACGAGCCTAGTGAATTTGTAGTGTAGTGTAGTGTGAATAACACTTGTCTGGAAAAATCTTTTAGCCTATGTCAGGCAGTTTTCCGATTTTTTGAAAGGTATGATATGAAAGTTAAAGCGTGTATTTATACTGATGCAGGCAAAAAGCGTAAGGTCAATCAGGATTCTGTGCTTGTTAAGGTTGCCAATTCCAAGAAGCTGGGAAGAATCTCTTTTGTTGCGGTTTGTGACGGAATGGGCGGTATGCCAAAAGGGGAGATTGCAAGTTGCAAGACGATCAGGGCTCTTGAAAGTTGGTTTCATGAAGAGCTGTCGCTTATGCAGGATCTTGAGCCCGAGAGATTGTGGGATGTAATAGAGGTTTCATGGCGAAGACTCATTGTGAGGATAGGCGGAGAGCTAAAGCGATATGCCAAACATAGAAAGATAGAGCTTGGAACCACTCTTACGGCGCTTTTGCAGATCGGTGAGAAGTACATGATCATGAATATAGGTGATTCCAGAATATATATAGCCGGAAAAGGTGAGGTAAAGAAGCTTACAAAGGATCAGAGTGTTCTTCAGAAGAAAATCGATGAGGGACTTATTACTGAAAAAGAGGCTGTAGCTGACGGCGAGAAAAGCGTGCTTCTTCAGTGCCTTGGCTCGATGAAAATGCCTGAACCCGAAATAACGCGAGGAGTATTTGAGAACGATTCGACTGTTGTCGCCTGCTCCGATGGATTCTGGAGAACTATGGATAAGAATGAACTGTACTCTGCGCTTTGCCCGCAGATGTGTGTGACGTCTGAAGATATGCTGGATGCATGCAAGAAATTGGTAAAGAGTGCCTTGGATAAAGATGAAACCGATAACATCTCTGTTGCGGCTTTATGTATGGAGCTGTGATTATGGAAGAATTAAAGAGATATAGGATAATCAGGAAAATAGGAGAAGGCGGAACAAGTATTGCATACATGGCAAAAGACCTGCGTACGGGCAAGAAGGTTACGCTGAAAGTTTTAAAAGCGGATAAGCAGAGAAGCCAAAAAGCAAGGAAGAACATGGAGAATGAGGCTGCTGTTTTAAAAAGCCTTAAACATCCAAGGATACAGAAGCTTATAGAACATAGAGACGATCATATGGTCACGGAATATATTTCCGGATCGAGTCTTGCTGAGAAACTTAAGCGAAACGGAGTTTACAGTGAAAAAGAGGCTGTCGGTATCGCGCTCGAACTTATCGGCATTCTTAAATATCTCCACGGACTTAAGGAACCTGTTATATACAGGGATCTAAAACCTGCAAATATCATTATCGGAAAAGACGGGAAAGTTTCTTTGATAGACTTCGGAGCTGCAAGGTTTTACAGAAAAGGAGAGAAGTCTGATACTTCGTATCTTGGGACAGTAGGTTTTGCGGCGCCTGAACAGTACGGAACGCTTGGGCAGACAGATCCTAAGACTGATATATATTGCTTTGGAATGACGCTTTTGCAGATGACAACGGGGATAGATATAAAAGATGAAGCTGCGCTTGAAAACTTTAAGCTAAACGGCTTTCCAACATTGTCGGAGGCGTTTACGAAGATAATAAACAAGTGTATAAAGCCCGGACGCGACGATAGATTCAGATCCTGCGCAGAAATAGAGAAGGCACTCTCTGAAAGTATCGTAAAGAGAAAGCGAAGCGGAATAACGAGATACATTAGGCTTGGCGTGGCTGCGGCGATACTTGCAGCGGTACTGTCGGGGACCATCTTGTATTCAAAGCCTGTCATAAACTATATTTCATGCGATGCAGAGACCCGAATGCCGGCATTCAGAGGAAGGCTCTATGTGGCAAAGGAAAGGATAACGGAATTTATCAACAAAGAGATCTTAAAGGAGGAGCGATGATAGTTTTTTTATATACTTTCATAGTGATTTTTATCGGACTTTTAGCGATACTCGGGCTTGGAAGTCTTCTTACAAAAGGAGCCCCGCACTGCGAACTTCCCGAAGGCGACGCCACTGCCGCAATGTGCACAACGCAGCTCCTTGAGCACATCGACACCAAGCGAACCTCTTGCTGCGACGACTTCATCATCGAACAGGACATGGTCTACACATACGATTCATTCAATCTATAACAAAATTTAAGAACTGTTGCCATTACCTGCTCCGAGGCGTGCCCTGCCCTAAGGCTCCAAAGCCGCCACACGCTCTGTGCCTATGCACCGGGGAGCTGACTTTTTTGTCTGTGAAAGAGCTGTAGATTCATGAGGTTCCGTAATTTGCTCTTAAATTCTTCTCGCGGCTCATTTGTTTGACATTCCTATCAGCCAAAAACCAGGCTTGGGGCCACGTAATTTATCGCTACCAACAAATCTCACATTTTCACGGATGTTCCGTCGTTTTTCTATTAACGCGCATACTGCGACTATAAACGTTTCGTATGCGCAGGAAAAACGACAATGGAACATCTGAAAATGTGGATTTGCTGCTAATGACTCAAAATTACGTAGCCCCAAGCCTTAGTTTTTGCTAATAGGAATGGAGTTTATGAGCCGCAGAATTTAAGAGCTAATTACAGAACCCATGAATCCAAGCGAAAGAGCGACAAAAAAGTCAGCTCCCCGGTGCATAGGCACAGAGCGTGTGGCGGCTTTGGAGCCTTAGGGCAGGGCACGCCTCGGAGCAGGTAATGGCAACAGTTCTTAAATTTGTGTAAATTTGATTTGTAGTGTGCGGTATTTGGTATAATGAGGTGTGCATAGAAAGGAGCCGTACATTATGAAGAAGGGTTTATCGTTTGGTGTTGTGATAGCTGCTTTGGTGCTTGCGGTGCTGTGGGGTATGCCTGTTACTGTACATGCGACTGAGACTTCGATTGATGCAAAATTTGATTATAAGTATTATGCCGATACTTATCCCGATGTGAAAAAGGCATACGGATATAATAAAGAAGCACTTTGGAACCACTATGTTCAGTATGGTAAAAAAGAAGGACGAAAGTGCTATGAAGGAGATCCCGGCGGAACGGTTGGCTCGGGTGGTGATTCATCAGCCGGAACGGCAAATACTCCGAAAGCGAGTGGGACCGCTGATGTAAAAGATGGCGATCCTGCAGCGATAATGCTGGAACAGCTAAATGCATACAGGGCTTCCAAAAAATTGGAACCGCTTGAACTCAGCCAAAAGTGCCTTGATGTCGCAAATGTAAGGGCGGCTGAGATCGGAAAGAAGTTTTCGCACAAGAGGCCGAATGGAACCAAGTTCATAACGGCGTATAAGGACAGTGGGTATGCAAGACCAACGACAGCAGGCGAAAACTGTACGAAAGTGATCTCATGCAAGGGAGTTGTTGCGGACAGTATTCCGATTGCTATGGAGGACTTTAAAGGCAGTCCCAGTCATAATAAAGCTATGCTTCGAAAATATTGGAAATATGTTGGATTTGGGTTCTATGTTGACAGTAAGGGCAATGTATTTGTTACACAGGAGTTCTCTGCTGATTGAATACGTAGGAGTTTAAACACATAAAAAGCCGAGGGCACCGTAAGTGTCCTTGGCTTTTGCTTGTATATTTCGCACAAAAATGTGCGCATCAGATTTAAATCGGAAAAAAGAAATTGGAACAGAAGCGGTCGGTTCCAAAAATAACACGAGATTTTTTGAATAAAATCACCAAAAATGTCCCCGAAAAGTTGTAAAAAAGAGAGGAAATATTACTTTTGCACAATTGATGCTTGCAAATAATTAAATCGTGTTGTAAATTTGCACTATAAAATAATTGGAAACGATACCACATGGATGTGATGATTTCCGCGGGTTAGTAAAAACCATATATGTAGTCCTAAGAATTAAGGAGGAAAAGAAACATGAATATGAAGAAGTTTATCGCAATTGGGATGAGCGCAGCGCTTACTCTTGGAATGCTCTCAGGATGTGGAAACAATGGAAACGGAACCACAACCGGTGCAGATACAACTGACAAGACTGGCGCAGCAGCAAGTGGTGCTGCCGGCAAGGTATATTATCTCAACTTCAAGCCTGAGCAGGATCCTCAGTGGCAGGAATTGGCTAAAACATATACCGAGAAGACAGGAGTACCGGTAACTGTTGTAACTGCAGCTTCAGGTGAATATGAGACAACTCTTATGAGTGAGATGGCTAAGTCTGATGCACCTACTTTATTCCAGGTTAACGGTCCCGTAGGTCTTTCAAACTGGAAAGATTATTGCTACGATCTTACATCTACTCCCGTTGCAGGTGAGCTTGTAAATGATGCTTTTGCACTTAAGGAAGGAGATACGGTTTACGGTATTGCCTATGTAATCGAGTCCTATGGAATCATCACAAACAAGACACTTCTTGAGAAGGCAGGATACAAAGTAGAAGATATCAACAGCTTTGATACTCTTAAAAAAGTAGCTGATGATATACAGGCAAGGAAAGATGAACTTGGTGTAAAGGGTGCTTTCGCATCAACAGGTATGGATGGTTCATCTGATTGGAGATTCAAGACTCACCTTGCAAACCTTCCTATCTACTATGAGTATAAGAAGGCAGGAATCGGATCAACCGACGCTATCAAGGGTGAATATCTTGATCAATATAAGGCAGTATTTGATCTTTACATCACAGATTCAACATGTGATCCTAAAGAGCTTGCAGCAAAGACCGGTGACGATGCAAGAGCAGAGTTCATGAACGGTGAGGCAGTGTTCTATCAGAACGGTTCATGGGAGTATGGTTCTTTGTCAGAGAAATTCTCTGATGATGAGCTTGCAATGATCCCTATCTACTTTGGTGTTGATGATGCCAATCAGGGACTTTGCACAGGTACAGAGAACTTCTGGTGTGTAAATAAAGAGGCTTCAGAGGAAGACATTCAGGCAACTCTTGATTTTATCAACTGGTGCGTAACCAGTGACGAAGGCACAAAGTGCATGGGTGAGGAAATGGGATTTGTTATTCCTTTCAAGAAAGCTGTTGAGTCTAAGAACGTATTTGTAAAGCAGGATAACGATCTTACAGCAGCAGGCAAGAATCCTGTTTCATGGAACTTCCCTACAATGCCTTCAGAGAACTGGAAGAATGGTGTAGGTTCAGCTCTTACAGCATATGCAGCAGGCACTGGTGATTGGAATGGCGTAGTAAGCGCATTCGTAGACGGTTGGAAGACAGAGTATGCTCTTTCAGGCAATTAATATATAACAGATCATGCTTTCCGGGCTGTGTAATGCAGTCCGGAAATGTGGTCTGAACCTTACCGAAAGCTATACCGGTAAGGACACAAGGAGAAATTTTTTTATGATAGGTAAAATGACCAAAAGGTATTGGCCGGTGTTTATACTTCCGACGATGGCGGCTTTTGTGATTGGATTTGTATGGCCCTTTATCTGGGGTATATACCTTTCTTTTTGCAAGTTTACAACTGTAAATAATGTCAAATTTGTCGGACTTACCAATTACAAAAACATATTTATCGACGATACCTTCTCTCACGCATTTTGGTATACGGTGCGATTTACATTTGTATCATCACTCTTGATCAATCTGCTCGCTTTTACGGTTGCACTGCTATTGACAAGAGGAATGAAGGGTACGAATGTTTTCAGGACTGTGTTCTTTATGCCGAATCTTATAGGCGGTATTGTGCTGGGGTATATCTGGCAGACAATACTTAACGGAGCTTTGTCGGCGATGGGACAGCAGCTTTTGCAGCTTTCCGAGAAGAACGGCTTCTGGGGAATGATAATCCTTTTGTGCTGGCAGCAGATCGGTTATATGATGATCATCTACATTGCCGGCCTTAACAATGTATCGCCCGATTATATCGAAGCGGCTAAGATTGATGGCGCAACAAACTTTCAGACACTTCTTAAGATCAAAGTGCCCATGATCATGCCATCGATTACTATATGTACATTTTTGACTTTGACCAACGGCTTTAAGATGTTCGATCAGAATATCTCTCTTACAGCAGGTGAACCTGCCAAGAATTCACAGCTGTTGGCACTGAATATCTATGATACCTTCTATGCAAGAAGCGGAGCTCAGTGGAAGGGAATCGGTCAGGCTAAGGCAGTGCTCTTTTTCCTGATCGTTGTAGTGATCTCATTGATACAGCTTAAGTTTACACGTTCAAAGGAGGTGCAGGAATAATGAAAGACAAAAAGACAATGGCTATGCCTGCAAGTAAACAGCCTCCAAAGAACATCGTGCTGACGGTGATCTTATCGCTGGTATCGATCCTTTGGGTGTATCCGATCTTTAATATCGTGATCAACTCTTTGAAGGATAACAGATATATAACCACAACAGGTGTATTTGACCTGCCCAGCAGCGAATCATTTACGGGATTTGCCAATTACGTTGAGAGCATTACCGGAATGGACTTTTTACGTTCCTTTTGGTATTCTCTGATTATCACGGTCAGCTCAGTGTTTTTGATAATGTTATGCTGCTCTATGGCGGCATGGTACGTGGTCAGAGTGAATGATCTGCCCTCAAAAATATTTTATTATCTTTGTATTTTCAGTATGGTAGTGCCGTTTCAGATGGTTATGTTTACTCTGGCGACCACTGCAGACAGACTTCACCTGAACTCTCCTTATAACATTTGCGTGATTTATCTTGGCTTTGGTGCGGGATTGGCGGTATTTATGTTCTCGGGCTTTGTGCGTTCCATTCCGCTCGAGATCGAAGAAGCGGCAATGATAGACGGATGCAATCCGTTGCAGATCTATTTTAACGTGATTATTCCTATCCTCAAGCCGACGATCATTTCGACGGCGATCCTGGATACTATGTGGGTATGGAATGATTATCTGTTGCCTACGCTGGTTTTGGATATCAAAAAGTATCGCACCATTCCTATGGCTATTCAGTATTTCCGAGGAAGTTTCGGAACTGTAAACATGGGTGCCATGATGGCGAGTATCGTGATAGATATTGTACCGATCATCATTCTGTATCTGATATGCCAGAAGTACATTATTGAAGGCGTTGTGGCAGGAGCGGTGAAAGGTTAAAACCACCAAAAAAGGATAACAGTTATGACCATCAAAGACATAGCAAAAGAATCGGGGTATGGCGTAGGTACCGTCTCCCGTGTATTGAATAACAATCCCAATGTGAGCAAAAAGGCGAGGGACAGGATCATGGAAGTGGTCAATGCCCACAACTATCAGCCCAATGCCAACGCGCGTCATCTTAAGATGCAGGCGCAGCAGGGGATTGCTATCATTGTAAAAGGCGCGCAGAACCTTCTCTTTAGCGGTATTTTGGAGAAGATGAATCCTGTAATTGAGGAGCGCGGCTATATTAGCTATGTGACTTACATTGATCAGGATGCCAATGAGATTGTTGAGGCAGCCAAGATTGTTGAGGACAAGAAACCACAGGGGCTGATTTTTCTGGGATCAAACTTTGACCAGTACAGTATTGAAGAAATTGGGACACTGACGCTTCCGTGCGTTACGGTGACCAGTAATTCCATTTCCTACAATCTTAAGAATCTGTCCTCTCTGTCAATCGATGATACAGCTGCGGCGATGTATGTGATGGACTATCTCCATCAGTGCGGACACGAGCATATCGGTATCATCGGAGGAGATCCCTATCTGTCGGCGCCTGTACAGGCTCGTCTCATGGGATGCAGAATGGCGATGATCCATGTGGATGGTCAACTTGATATGGATAAACAATATGCCTATTCGCGTTTTTCAATGGAGAGCGGATATAGGGCAGCAAAGGAACTCATCGCTAAATACCCTGAGATGACGGCGGTATTTGCAATGAGTGACCTGATCGCTATGGGGGCGGTCAGAGCTTTTTATGACATGGGTAAAAAAGTACCCGAAGACATTTCCGTTGTGGGCTTTGATGGAATCAGCCCCGCGGAGTACTTTGTGCCGAGGCTGGCAACCGTCAGACAGAATGCGGGACGTTTTGCTGTCAGAGGTGCAGAAATATTAATCTATGCTATCGAGTCAGGCGGACAGGCTGTGCACGAGATCATTCCTTTTGAATTTCTAAAGGGAGAAAGCGTGAAGATTCTCGATAAGCATAAATCGGAGGACAGAAAATAAATGAGAGCAGGCGGGGTGTTAATGCCCATAACCAGCCTTTCATCGCCTTACGGTATCGGAACCGTGGGTAAGGAAGCATATAAATTTGTGGATTTTCTAAAGCAGGCGGGTCAGACTTATTGGCAACTTTTGCCGATCTGCCCGACGGGATACGGAGACAGTCCGTATCAGAGTTTTTCCACATTTGCGGGGAATCCGTATATGATCGATCCGGAGAAACTGATCGAAGACGGATACCTGCTGAAAGAAGAAATTGACGACGTTGACTGGGAAACAACGCCGGACCGCGTTAATTACGAGGTTATGTACAAAAAACGTTTCCCTGTGCTGGAAAAGGCAGTGAAGCGGTTTTTGAAAGATCCCGAGCGGGAATATGACGCTTTTTTAAAGCAGAACAGCTTTTGGATTGAAGACTATGCATTGTTTATGGCGCTCAAGGATGCTCATGGCGGGAAGTCCTGGCAGATGTGGGAAGAATCTGTTCGGTTCCGCGAAAAGAGCACTATTGAACAGATGAGCAAGAAATATGAGCAGCAGATCACTTTTTGGAAAGTATTGCAATATCTTTTCAAAAAGCAATGGGATCAGCTGAAAGCATACGCCAACGCCAACGGCATTTTTCTCATCGGTGATTTGCCCATCTATGTGGCGCTCGACAGCGCGGATGTCTGGTCAAGACCATCCTTATTCCAACTGGATAAAAATTTGATACCGACCGAAGTGGCAGGATGTCCGCCCGATGGATTTTCTGCTGACGGACAGTTATGGGGCAATCCGCTCTTTGACTGGGATGTGATGAAACAGGATGGATATGCATGGTGGATAAAAAGAATAGAACACAGCTTTTTGCTGTATGACAAGTTGAGGATTGACCATTTTAGAGGCTTTGCGGGATATTATGCAATTCCTTTTGAAGATAAGGATGCCAGAAACGGCAGATGGAGAGAAGGCCCCGGAATCGATCTGTTTGAACAGATTGAAAAGAAACTCGGTCGTCGTGATATTATCGCCGAGGATCTGGGATTTTTGACACCGGATGTAAGAAAACTTCTGAGAAAGTGCGGCTATCCGGGCATGAAAGTTCTGGAGTTTGCATTTGACTCAAGAGATGGTAACGGCAATTATTACAGACCTTATCTTTATCCGAAAAAGTGCATTGCGTATGTCGGAACACACGACAACGATACGGCATGCGGATGGATGAAGACGGCACCTGCCAAAGACAGGCGTGTGGCCAAGGAATATCTGGGACTGTCGGGGCGCGAAGGCTATAACTGGGGCATGATGCGTGCTATCTGGGAGAGTAATGCGGATACCGCGATCGTGACGGCTCAGGATCTTTTGGGACTTGGCAGCGAAGCAAGGATAAATGTACCTTCAACTTTAGGAAATAACTGGGTGTGGCGTGCTATGCCCGGTGTGTTTGATGAGCAGCTTGCAGAAAAAATCCGAGGTAAAATGGAGATTTATGCGCGGCTCCCACGATAAGAAAAGGAGAATGGATCTTTGAATAATAAAAAACTGACAGATTATACCGGAAAGGCTCTTTGTGACTGTTCTGTATCGGAGCTTTATAACGCACTTCTGTCGATGACACAGGAGGCAGCAGAGAATAAAGGTTATCACAACGGAAAAAAGAAACTTTACTATATTTCTGCCGAGTTTTTGATCGGTAAGCTTTTGTCGAACAACCTGATAAATCTGGGATTGTACGACAGTGTAAAAAAAGAACTGGCTGAAGCGGGAAGAGATATTTCCGAGCTTGAGGAATGCGAGTATGAGCCCTCTCTCGGAAACGGAGGTCTTGGAAGACTTGCGGCTTGCTTTATAGACAGTTGTGCAACTTTGGGACTCCCCGCAGATGGTGTGGGACTTGCTTATCACTGTGGACTGTTCAAGCAGGTTTTTGCCGGCAATAAGCAGGAAGAAAAGCCCGATGAATGGCTTAAGTGGGGCAAAGAGAGTTGGATGCGCAGAACAGATAAGCGCTATGAAATCTCTCTCGGAGATTTTACTGTAACAAGTGTTATGTATGAGATTGCAGTAACCGGCTATGATACGGGATGCTGCAGACTGAGACTTTTTGATATAGATTCTGTAGATGACAGAGTAATCGGACAGGGCATTTCTTTTGACAAACAGAAGTTTAAAAAGAATCTGACATTGTTCCTGTATCCTGATGACAGCGATGATTACGGAAGGATTCTCCGTGTTTATCAGGAGTACTTCATGGTCAGCAATGCGGCTAGACTTCTTTTGGATGAATGTATAGAGCGCGGAAGTAACCTTCATGATCTTGCAGACTATGCTGCGGTACAGATCAATGATACGCATCCTTCCATGGTTATCCCCGAGCTGATCCGTTTGCTTGAAGAGCGCGGTATCGAAGAGGATGAAGCCGTGAAGATCGTAACAGATGTGTGCGGCTATACGAATCACACGATCCTTGCAGAAGCGTTGGAGACATGGCCTCGTCACTTCCTGGAGCAGGCTGTACCTTTCCTTTTGCCGATCATCGACATGCTGGATAAGAGAGTGAAAAAAGCATATAAAGATCCTACTGTTTGGATAAGCGACAAAGACGGCAACGTGCATATGGCGCACATGGATATTCATTTTTCACATTCTACCAACGGTGTCGCTGCGCTTCATACTGAGATTTTGAAAAACAGTGAGCTCAAGGCTTTTTATGATATTTATCCCGAGAAGTTCAACAACAAGACCAACGGAATTACCTTCAGGCGCTGGCTTGTATCCTGTGATCCCAAGCTCTCTGAGCTGATCACTGAGAGAATAGGAAATGAGTGGATCAAGGATGCGGAGAAACTTAAAGCGTTGGAAGGCTTTGCTGATGACGAGGCGTTCCTTGCATCTCTGGCGCAGATCAAGAAGGATAATAAAGAGCGTTTTGCGAAGTGGCTTGAGATGAATCAGGATGCTAAGATCGATCCTAATTCGATATTTGATGTGCAGTCCAAGAGACTTCATGAGTATAAGAGGCAGCAGCTCAACCTTTTGTGGATCATCCGAACTCTTTTGGATATCAGAAAAGGAAAACATCCGGCGAACAAGATTACATGTATCTTCGGAGCAAAGGCAGCACCTGCTTATACCATCGCAAAGGATATCATTCATGCAATCCTGTGCTTGTCCGAGATTGTGGAAAAAGATGCAAAGGCAAGCAAATACCTGCAGGTGATAATGATCGAGAACTACAATGTTACCGCAGCTGAGAAGCTGATTCCTGCCTGTGATATTTCAGAGCAGATCTCTTTGGCGTCCAAGGAAGCTTCGGGTACCGGCAACATGAAGTTCATGTTAAACGGTGCTGTGACTCTCGGTACTATGGACGGTGCAAACGTGGAGATCGCTGATCTTGTGGGAAAAGAAAATATCTTTACCTTCGGTCTTTCTTCGGATGAGGTTATTGCTCATTATGCGAAGGCTGACTATGTGGCAAAAGATTATTACGAAAAAGATCCTGCATTGAAGGAGGCTGTGGACTTCCTGATCGGCAAGGAGATGCTTGCTGTGGGAGATAAGAAGAATCTCACAAGGCTTCATAAAGAACTTGTCGGCAAGGACTGGTTCATGACTTTCCCTGATTTCAAGGAATATTGCAAGGTCAAGGCTGAGGTATTAAAAGCCTATAAGGATGAAAAGAGCTGGCGCAAGATGGCACTCGTCAACATCGCCAACGCAGGCTTCTTCTCATCAGACAGAACAATCAAACAGTATAACGACGAGATCTGGCATCTGTAAAAGATGGGCCAAAAATCTCGAAATGTGAAGTGGCTGTCGCATTAAACATTTTTTATGCCACGCGGTTCGTTTGCACAGACGCTAGGCGGACGGCATACAGCTGTATTCGCTTGTGTTCGGCTGCGCACTGATTTTTAAAATTTCAAAAACTTGGAGATGCTTCCTTTCGACGTTGCTCAAAGAAGTCAGCATCTCCAAGTTTTTTCAAATTAAAAATCATGTTGCTCGTCCGAGAACTGCGTGAATACAGCTGTATGCCGTCCGCCTAGTGTCTGTGCAAACAAACCGCGTGAAAAATGTGTTTAATGCGACAGCCACTTTCGCTGAGTTTTTGCCCTCGGGTAACTTGTTGCCTCACTTTTGTTTTTAGCTTCATTCGGTGCGGTTACGGGTGTCTTAGAGGAATTAGGGGCCTATTCCCGTAAAAATTACCGATTTCAAACTGAGTCTACGTGAACTGCTCTCATTTCCAAGGGGATCTCCCGTAAAAATCCCGTTTTTTCGGAAAAATTTACGTGAAATATCTTTGGAATTCCTTTCTGTCTCACGTAGATATGCCCCAAAGTGGGTGGAAACTACGTGAGAAAATGCTCAAAATAGGGAGCACACACGTAGATGGGGCAAAAGGGAAATCTATTAAAAGAGGTGCGTGTAGAATCGTTGTGGATGTGTACATATTTATATTTTGTTTGGTTTGATAAATTCTACTTTTAATTGCATGCCGAGGCCGTGAGCTAATCTCTTAAGCATTTCAAGGCTGGGATTGCGAGTTCCGTTTTCAATTCGGCTGATATCTGCTTGCGTAATGCCTGTGCGATCGGATAGATCTTTTTGTGTGAGATTTTGACTTTTGCGAGCATCAATCATTGCTTGTATTATGTTATATTCAGGAGCTAGAGCGTCATATTCTTTTTTTGCTTCAAGATTTTTGAACGCTTTATTTTTGTAATCGCTATAACTACTCATTTGGATACCTCCTTAAATGGTCGGCTATATATTTTTATTAAAATTATATGTCGAATGCGACATAATGTCGATCCACCAGTATTGGGAGGGCAACAAAGAAAATATCGCGAACATGTGTTCAAATTTTTATAGACGCTTGATATATGAAATGATATACTGAAACGGCAGTATATCATTTTTTATTGAGCTTAGTTAGAGAGCATGAATATCTTTCGGCGAAGGGGTTATCAATAAATATGGACTTCAAATTACGCTCTGAATTTAAGCCTACCGGTGATCAGCCGCAGGCAATAAAAGAATTAGTAGATGGTTTCAAAGCGGGCAACCAGTTTGAGACTCTGCTTGGCGTTACGGGCTCAGGTAAGACATTTACCATGGCTAATGTTATTGCGGCTTTGAATAAACCGACGCTTATCATCAGCCATAACAAGACTCTTGCGGGACAGCTCTATGGCGAGATGAAAGAATTCTTTCCCGAAAATGCCGTTGAGTATTTTGTCTCATACTATGATTACTATCAGCCTGAAGCGTATGTTCCGCAGACGGATACATATATTGCTAAGGATTCTTCTATAAATGATGAGATAGATAAGCTTAGACTTTCGGCGACCGCATCTCTTTCGGAGCGAAATGATGTTATCGTTGTTGCCAGCGTGTCATGTATATACGGACTTGGAAGCCCTGATGAATTCAAGGGAATGTCAATCTCACTCCGCCCGGGTATGCAGAAGGACAGAGATAAGACAATAGAAGAGCTTGTTGCAATTCAGTACACGAGAAACGACCTTGAGCTTGGAAGATGTAATTTCAGAGTGAGAGGAGATACTATAGAAGTTTTCCCTGCAAATGCAGATGACTATCTGATAAGAATAGAGTTTTTCGGAGACGAGATAGATAGGATTACTGAGATAGAGCCTGTTACCGCGAAGGTCAGAAATGAACTTACGCATGTCATGATCTATCCTGCATCACACTATGTCGTTCCACAGGAGAAGATAAACAAGGCCTGTGTGGAAATAGAAAAAGAGCTTGAGGAACAGATTAAGTTCTTTAAGGGAGAAGACAGGCTTATTGAAGCGCAGAGAATTTCTGAGAGAACCAATTTTGATGTAGAGATGCTTAAAGAGACAGGCTTTTGCTCAGGAATCGAGAATTATTCGAGACACCTTAATTTTATGGCTCCGGGAGAACCGCCGCTTACTCTTTTGGACTTCTTTGACAGGGATTTTCTGATAATAGTTGATGAGTCACATATGACGATACCTCAGGTGGGAGCTATGTACCATGGAGACAGGAGTAGGAAACTCACTCTTGTTGATTACGGATTCAGGCTTCCGTCTGCACTTGATAACCGACCTCTTAATTTTGAGGAATTTGAATCGCATATAGATCAGATGCTGTTCTGTTCCGCTACTCCCGGTAAGTATGAGGAGGAGCATGAGCTCCTTAGGGCTGAACAGGTAATACGACCTACGGGACTTCTTGATCCGGAAATCTCTGTGAGACCTGTCGAGGGACAGATTGACAATCTTATAGGCGAGATCCGTACAGAGATAGACAAGAAGAATAAGGTTCTTGTTACAACTCTTACCAAGAGAATGGCAGAGGATCTTACCGAGTACCTCGCTGAGTCGGGAATAAGAGTAAAGTATCTGCATTCCGATATCGACACGCTCGAAAGAGCGGAGATCATCAGAGATATGAGACTTGATGTGTTTGATGTCCTTGTTGGTATCAATCTTTTGAGAGAGGGACTTGATATTCCCGAGATATCGCTCGTGGCGATAATCGACGCGGATAAAGAGGGATTTCTTCGTTCGGAGACATCGCTTATTCAGACTATCGGACGTGCTGCGCGTAATGCTGAAGGTCGCGTTATCATGTATGCCGACAATATGACGGATTCCATGAGAAATGCCATTGAAGAAACGGCGAGACGACGCGAGATACAGGAGAAGTACAACAAAGAGCACGGAATAACACCGAAGACGATCAAGAAGGCGGTAAGAGAGCTTATCGCAGTCACTAAGGCTATTGCCAAGGAAGAAGTTAAATTTGAAAAAGAACCTGAGTCAATGGATAAGGATGAACTTGAGAAGCTTATCGGTCAGGTTCAGAAGAAGATGAAGCATGCGGCTACGGAGCTTGATTTCGAGACTGCGGCGACGCTCAGAGATCAGATGATCGAACTTAAGAAAATATACAATGACCTGACGGAAGGCAAGTGATGGGAGATAAACAGATGCCGGATAACAGCAGAATAACCAAAAAGAATACAACAGCCAAAAAGATACTGCCCACAGATATTCATGATTACATAAGAGTAAGAGGGGCGGATGAACATAATCTTAAGCATGTGAGTGTTAAGATCCCCAGGGAAACTTTGACAGTTTTTACCGGATTATCGGGATCGGGCAAATCGTCGCTTGCATTTGATACCATTTTTGCGGAAGGACAGAGAAGGTATATGGAATCTCTTTCTTCATATGCAAGAATGTTCCTAGGACAGATGGATAAGCCGAATGTAGAGAGAATAGAAGGACTTTCTCCAACAATATCCATCGATCAGAAATCCACCAACAAGAATCCCAGATCGACTGTGGGAACGGTGACTGAGATATATGATCACTTCAGACTTCTGTATGCGAGAATAGGAATACCTCATTGTCCCGAGTGCGGACGTGAGATCAGAAGACAGACTGTCGATGAGATGTGCGATCAGATATTGGCTTTGGGGGACGGTACAAAGCTTCAGATCCTTGCACCTGTTGTCAGAGGTAAAAAAGGTGAGCATGCCAAAACTCTTGACCGCGCGAAAAGAGCGGGATATGTAAGAGTTAGAATAGACGGAAGCCAATATGAGCTTGATGAAGAGATAAAGCTTGATAAGAATATCAAGCACAGCATTGATATTATAGTTGACAGAATTGTCATAAGAGATAACAACGAGAATCTGAGAAAAAGACTTACCGATTCTATCGAGAGTGCGCTGCAGCTTGCGGACGGGCTTCTTACAGTGGATGTTATTGAGGGGAAAGAGCTCAATTTCAGCCAGAACTTTGCATGTCCTGACTGTGGTATCAGTATTCCTGAGATAGAACCAAGAAGTTTTTCGTTCAACAATCCTTTTGGCGCGTGCCCTGACTGCGCGGGACTTGGATATAAGATGGAATTTGACGAGGATCTTATGATCCCCGATAAGACTCTTTCGATAAATGACGGATGTATCGTTGTTATGGGATGGCAGTCGGCAAATAAGGAGGGAAGCTTTAGCAATGCCACGCTTAAAGCGCTTGCCAAAGCTTACAAGTTCAGCCTTGATACTCCGTTCTGCGATCTCCCTGAGAAAATTAGACATATGCTTGTTTACGGAGCGGATAAGACCGTCAATGTTCATTACAAGGGATCAAGAGGTGAGGGAGATTATCCGATCCTGTTTGACGGACTCATCAAGAATGTTGAGCAGAGATACAGAGAGACTTTCTCTGAATCTGCCAAAGCCGAATATGAGGAGTATATGAGATTCACTCCGTGTCAGCTTTGCGGCGGACAGAGACTTAAGAAGGAATCGCTTGCAGTTACTGTAGACGGAAAGAATATCTATGAGATAACATCGATGTCCGTCGATGAACTTCAGAAGTATCTGGAGGAGCTTAAGCTCACTGAACATCAGGAGTTTGTCGGAGCTCAGGTTTTGAAAGAGATAAGGGCGAGAGTCGGATTCCTTGTTGATGTGGGACTTGGATATCTGTCACTTTCCAGAGCTACGGGAACTCTTTCGGGTGGAGAGGCGCAGAGAATACGTCTTGCCACACAGATTGGATCGGGACTTTGCGGAGTCTGCTATATCCTTGATGAGCCCAGTATAGGACTTCATCAGAGGGATAACGACAAGCTTCTTAATACTCTTAAGAACCTAAGAGATCTCGGAAATACTCTTATTGTTGTAGAGCATGACGAAGATACTATGAGAGAAGCCGACTATATTGTCGATGTAGGACCGGGAGCAGGTTCAAAAGGTGGCAAGATCGTGGCTACCGGAACTGCGGAAGATATCATGAAGGTTAAGGAATCGATAACCGGACAGTATCTTTCGGGTAAACTGAAAATCGACGTTCCAAAGGTAAGAAGAGAGCCGAAGGGATGGCTTAAGGTTCTGGGAGCCAGTGAGAATAACTTAAGGAATATAGATATAGATGTTCCGCTTGGCGTGCTGACTATAGTTACGGGAGTTTCGGGATCGGGAAAGAGCTCTTTTGTCAACGAGATACTCTATAAACATCTTGCGAGAGACCTTAACCGAGCGAGATGCATTCCCGGAAAACATAAGGGAATCGAAGGCCTTGATCAAGTCGATAAAGTAATCGCGATAGATCAGTCTCCTATAGGAAGGACTCCGAGATCGAATCCTGCGACTTACACAGGCGTCTTTGATATGATAAGGGATCTTTTTGCGGGAACTCCGGATGCAAAGGCAAGAGGTTACAAGAAAGGTAGATTTTCATTTAACGTAAAGGGCGGAAGATGTGAGGCCTGCGGCGGAGACGGAATCATTAAGATAGAGATGCATTTCCTCCCCGATGTTTACGTTCCATGCGAGGTATGCGGCGGAAAGAGATACAATCACGAGACTCTTGAAGTCAGATATAAGGGTAAGAATATCTATGATGTTCTTGATATGACCGTGGAAGAGGCGCTGTCTTTCTTTGAAAATGTAAGGACGATCAAGAGAAAGATGCAGACTCTTTATGATGTGGGACTTGGATATGTTAAGCTTGGACAGCCCAGTACCGAGCTGTCGGGCGGTGAGGCGCAGAGAATAAAGCTTGCAACCGAGCTAAGTAAAGTCGGAACCGGCAAAACGGTTTATATTCTCGATGAACCTACGACGGGACTTCACTTTGCGGATGTTCAGAAACTGGTAAAGATAATGCATGAACTGGTTGAACAGGGTAATACGGTTGTTGTGATAGAACATAACCTCGATGTTATTAAGACGGGAGATTACATTATTGATATGGGACCTGAAGGCGGATCGGGAGGAGGAACTGTTGTTGCCTGCGGAACGCCCGAAGAAGTCGCAAAGTGTAAGAAATCCTACACGGGAGCATATATAAAAAGAATGCTTAAATAAATCTTAAGTCTTGCAGTAAAATGCCGATATAATATAGGAAAGCCCCTTTTAAATCTTGAAAAGATGGTTTATAATGGCAATGTATTATTAACATTTGTATCATCCGCGTTTATGCGCTGAAATAAATGACATACAGTATTGAAAGGGGTATCTTTAATTATGCAGTACGCAGATATCGGAATTGACTTGGGGACAGCATCTGTTCTTGTTTACATACGTGGCAAGGGAGTTGTTCTTAAGGAGCCTTCGGTAGTAGCTTATGACAGAGACACAGAAGAAATTAAGGCAATCGGTGAGGACGCAAGACTTATGCTTGGTCGTACGCCCGGAAATATCGTAGCTGTAAGACCTCTAAGACAGGGCGTTATTTCTAATTACAAGATCACCGAGCAGATGATGAGATATTTCATCAAGAAAGCCATCGGAAGAAAGATACACAGAAAGCCTTTTATCGCTGTATGTGTTCCAAGTGGAGCGACAGAAGTAGAGAAAAAGGCTGTAGAGGATGCTACAAGACTTTGCGGAGCAAGAGATGTTAAGACAATCGAGGAGCCTATCGCTGCGGCTATAGGTGCAGGAATCGACATTACAAAGCCTTGCGGAAATATGATCGTAGATATAGGTGGTGGTACATCTGATATCGCGGTAATATCGCTTGGCGGAACAGTTGTAAGTACATCTGTTAAGGTAGCAGGAGATGATTTCGATGAGGCAATCGTTCGTTACATGAGAAAGAAGCATAACCTTCTTATCGGTGACAGAACAGCAGAGGATATCAAGATCAAGATCGGATCGGCATATCCCAGACCGGAAGATGATTTCTTGGATGTAAGAGGACGTAACCTTGTTACAGGTCTTCCCAAGACAGTAAGAGTATCTTCCGAAGAGACAGAGGAAGCTCTCAGAGAACCTACATCTCAGATTATAGAAGCTATTCACAGCGTTCTTGAGAATACACCTCCGGAACTTGCTGCAGATATAGCTGACAGAGGAATAGTTCTTACAGGCGGCGGAGCACTTCTTCGCGGACTTGAAGATCTTATCTATTCCAAGACCGGTATCAACACTATGACAGCCGAGGATCCTATGACAGCAGTTGCTATCGGAACAGGCCGTTATGTAGAGTTTATTGTGGGTTATCACCAAGACTGATAACGCAATAATATATCAAGGATTGAACAATAAATAACCAGGACGGTATGAGGGATATAGTATGGTAAAAGGTCTTTACACTGCTTACACAGGAATGATCAACGAACAGCACAGAATGGATGTGCTGACCAACAATCTCGCAAATGCCAACACTAACGGTTACAAGAAGGAAGGCGCAACATCACAGTCTTTCAGTGATCAGCTTGCGCTCAAAATTAAAGATTATACTGATGCCCCGTTCACCGCGCGTGGACTGGGCATTATTAATCCCGGTGTAAAAATTGGTGAAGGCTATGTGGATTGGTCCGAAGGTCCTATGAAGGAGACTGGACACAAATTTGACATGGCTATAGGCGGATATGGCTTTTTTGGAATCGAATATACCAATAAAGCTGTAAATATTGAGAGAGATACTCCGGATCAGACCAATATAATGTATACCAGAGACGGTAATTTCACTCTTACCGAAGAAGGGATACTTGTTACTCAGGACGGAGACTTCGTTCTTTCACAGGATGGAGGGCACATTGAACTTGATCCGTCATTACCTGTAGAGGTAAGCATGACCGGAGATATAATACAGGATGGTGAGGTGGTTGCTACCGTAGGGGTGTTTGACTTTGAGAAGACAACCTATCCTGACGGACGCATTACCTATGATAATCTGGAGCACTACGGTGAGAATATGTACATTCCCGTCAACGGAACCAATCCTATAGAGGGAACTGGTAGCGTTTATTCGGGATTTTTGGAGCAGTCAAATGTATCTGTTGTTGATGAGATGGTAAACATGATTGCTGTTCAGAGAAATTACGATACAAACCAGAGAATGATCACAACTATAGACGATACACTTGATATAGCTGCAAATCAGCTCGGAAGACTTTCATAAAATTTTTGATCGTTTAAAAATTTTATACTTTTTTTATAAAGTATTACGACCTTTATGTCGATACATACCAAAGAGAGGGAGGTATGTCTATGGTTAGAAGTTTATGGTCGGCGGCAACAGGAATGAATGCCCAGCAGACAAACGTAGATACTATATCGAACAACCTTGCGAATGTAAATACAGTCGGATATAAGGCACAGGGAGCACAGTTTAAGTCTCTTTTGTACCAGGAGCTTCAGACAGTTACAACTACAGCAAACGGTGAGCCCAAGCCAACCAATTCACAGGTAGGTCTTGGTGTTCGCACTTCAACAATAAATCAGTTCTTTTCACAGGGATCTTTCCAGAACAGTGACAACCCGGCAGCTATCGCTATAAGCGGTGACGGTTTCTTTGCTTACACAGCAGCAGATGGTGAGACTGTTCAGTATACCAGAAACGGTAATTTCTCCTGGGCTCTTCAGGAGACGGGCGGAAATACTCTTGAACTTACAACAGCTGAAGGTAATCCTATTCTCGGAATCGATGGCAATCCCATTGTAGTGGACGGTAACGCCATTGCGAGCAGAATTACCATCGGTGGTGACGGCAAGATCTATTATCCTGACGATGAGGGTGTTCCTCAGGCACTCGGACCTCAGATTGGTGTATGGCAGTTCCGCAACAGAGAAGGACTTGAGAGAGTGGGAAGCGCAGCATGGCAGGAGACTGCGGCAAGCGGAGAGCCTATTCTTGAAGCTGAGGCAGCAGGAGAAGTTAAGGTGAGTGAACTTGTTCAGGGTTATCTTGAGGGTTCAAACGTCAATGTTGCAACTGAGATGGTAAATCTTATTGTTGCGCAGAGAGCTTACGAGATGAATTCTACTGCAATCCAGACGACAGATGAGATGATGCAGACTGCTAATGGTCTTAAGAGATAATTGATGGAGATTAGCCATGGCGGGATTTGATATTAAAGGTATAAATGCGACCGGCATAACTGAATATGCGATGCAGGAAAGCAAGAATGCAAGTACCGAGGCTCTTCAGAAAAAGCTCGAGAAGACAGGAGAGAAATCTTCTGACGATGAGCTCTGGGCTGCATGTAAAAGCTTTGAATCTTACTTTTTGGAGCAGGTTTTCAAAGAGATGCAGAAGTCGGTAGATGCGTTGAAACCTGAGAAATCAGATAATTCCACATCTACTTTGGTAGACTATTTCAAAGATCAGACGCTTCAGGATGTATGCGCTACGTCTGTTGAAAGACAGAGCAACGGTTTTGCACAGATGCTCTATGAAAATTTAAAGAGAAATTACGGTTCCAAGGAGATACCTACGGAGAAATCCGCAGAGGCTCCGCAGGAAACAAACGAGCTGTAATATTATATGACCTTTCGAGGCTCAATTCTTAAGAAATATTAAGAATTGGGTCTCTTTTATTATGCTATACTATTCTCTATGGAAAAAGAAAACGTAAAAGGCTACATTGAACATTTCATATACAGAAATGAGGAGAACGGCTACTCAGTCATCAATCTTGTTACGGATGATGACGAGATCACCTGCATAGGTAATTTCAGAGATGCGGATGTGGGTGACACTCTTGATATGGTCGGCGTATATGTGGAACATCCTGTTTACGGTCATCAGCTTAAAGTTGAAAGCTACAAGATAGCAGTTCCGGATGATGCAGTTTCTATGCAGAGATATCTGGGTTCCGGAGCCATAAAGGGGATAGGGGAGGCCCTTGCAGCCAGGATCGTAAAGAAGTTCGGTGTGGACACTTTCAGAATAATAGAAGATGAACCCGAGAGACTTGCTGAGGTAAAAGGAATCAGCGAGAAGAAGGCGATTGATATTTCCATACAGATGTCGGAAAAAAGAGAAATGCGAGATGCGATGATCTTTTTACAACAATATGGAATAACAAATGCTATGGCTGTAAAGATATATAATCGCTACGGAACGGGGATCTATGGTATCTTAAAAGAAAATCCGTATAAACTTGCAGATGATATAGCGGGAATCGGATTTAAGATAGCAGATGATATTGCATCGAAAGTCGGCATATGTGTTGATTCCGAGTACAGAATAAGGAGTGGCATAATGTACACTCTTTTGCAGGGAACAATGGATGGAAACACATATCTTCCAATGAATGAACTTGCGCAGAAAACAGCGCTTCTTTTGCAAAACAATCCAAATGATCCTATTGATACGGAAAGCATAATGACACAGGTTCAAAATCTTATTATGGACAAAAAACTTGTGTGCAAAGGCGAAGAAAATGTCTATGCGGCTCCATATTATTATGAAGAGCAGGGATGTGCCGCCATGCTTCACGATCTCAATATTTCCGAAAAGATTGGACCTGAAGAGGAAGAACTGTACAAGAACAGGATCCTTGATATTGAGAGGAAGAAGGGGATTGAACTTGACGACCTTCAGAGGGATGCCGTAATAAAGAGCGTTTCAAACGGAGTAGTTATAATAACCGGAGGCCCCGGAACAGGTAAGACTACTACTATAAATACGATTATAAATTATTATGCTTCCGAAGGCTTGGATATCATGCTCGCAGCGCCGACAGGACGTGCAGCAAAGAGAATGACCGAAGCTACGGGGTACGAAGCCAAGACGATCCACAGACTTCTTGAGGTTACGGGACAGGTTGAGGATGAAAACGGCGGGCAACGCGGAGTTAAGTTTGAGAAGAATCGGGACAATCCGCTTGAAGCCGATGCGATAATAATCGATGAGATGTCTATGGTCGATACGCATCTTTTTAATGCGCTACTTAGGGCGCTTGTGCCCGGAGTACATCTGATTCTTGTGGGAGACAGCTCGCAGCTTACGAGTGTCGGACCGGGACAGGTTCTCGCCGATCTTATAGCGAGCGGTGAATTTCCTACGATCTTTCTTAAAAAGATATTCAGACAGGCTGAAGAGAGCGATATAGTAATGAATGCTCACAGGATTCACAGAGGTGAGAAGCCTGTTCTTGATAACAAGAGTAAGGATTTCTTTTTTCTTGAAAGAAATGATGCGGATGTCATATATAAGCACATGATCCAGCTTATAAGAGACAAGCTTCCCGGATATGTGCAGGCTACACCTTACGATATTCAGGTTCTTACACCGATGAAAAAAGGACCTCTCGGAGCTGTGCAACTTAATCTGGTTCTCCAGAAATATCTGAATCCGCCCGAACCTTCAAAAAAAGAGCATGCCTACGGCGATCTCATAATAAGAGAAGGCGACAAGGTTATGCAGATAAGAAACAATTATCAGGCGAAGTGGGAAGTAGTCGGCAAGTACAATATCCCAATCGATTCAGGAATGGGAATATACAACGGAGATATGGGAATAGTAAAAGAGATAAATGAGTATTCTCAGGATATTGTCGTTGAGTATGACGAACACAAAAGAGTCAGATATCCGTTCTCAGAGCTTGATGAAATAGAGCTGTCCTATGCAATAACGATACACAAGTCCCAGGGCAGCGAGTACCCTGCGGTTATTTTGCCTATATTGGGCGGGCCGAGGATGCTGCTTAACAGAAACCTTCTGTACACAGCGGTGACAAGAGCCAGGAGCACTGTCTGCGTTTTGGGAAGCAGCAATACTCTTTTTGAGATGGTTGATAATGAAGAACAGCTCAAGAGATATACGGGACTTGCAGATAGGATAAAAGAAATATTTGATGCTGACAGGAACTAAAGAAATAAAAGATGTATTCCGGGTGGTAAAAGAAATTGTTTATCCCGGAAGATGTCCCGTTTGTGACGGCATATTGAATACTTTTGAGATAAAGAATGGGAAAATCAAAAGAGGCGGTCTTATCCACAAGGACTGCATAAAGAAAATAAGATATGTGAAGCAACCGACCTGCATAAAGTGCGGAAAAGGACTTAAAGGAGCGGATGCCGACAGAGAGTTCTGCGAGGACTGCTCCCGGACAAGGCATTTATATGACAGAGGCTTTTCTCTTTTTGAGTACAGGAGTATCTCGGGATCGATCTATAGATTTAAATATATGGGAAGGCAGGAGTACGCGGATTTTTATGCACGTGCGACCAAGCGGGTTCTGGGAGATACGCTTTCCGTACTTGGCATAGATCTGATCGTTCCGGTTCCGATGTATCCGAAAAAGGTTTTGGAGAGAGGTTATAACCAGGCTGAAATATATGCAAAAAAGGTGTCGGAGCTTCTCGATATTCCCATGTGCGCCAATCTTGTAGGCAGGACAAGAAATACTCTGCCTATGAAGAATCTCGATGTCAGGGGAAGGCGCAATAATTTGAAAAAGGCTTTCAATATACAACGAAATGATGTAAAATTTAAGTGCATACTTATTATCGATGACATCTACACGACGGGAAGCACCATCGATGAGATGGCGCATTCGTTAAGACAGGCGGGAGCTGAGAAGATATATTTTTTGACTCTGGCCATCGGACAAACTACATAATATAGCGGAGGTCATTTATATGAACTTACGGAATTGTGCAAGATGTGGAAAGATGTTTAATTATATCGGCGGACCTGTGATATGTGAGCCGTGTAAGAAAGCCGCAGAAGAGGACTTTCAGAAAGTTAAGGAGTACATTGCAAATAACCCACATGCCAGTCTTAAACAGATTTCAGATGATAATGAGGTTTCCACTAAGCAGTTGCAGCAATGGATACGTGAAGAAAGACTTATGTTTGCGGAAGGGTCGCCTATAAAACTTGAATGTGAAAATTGTGGCGCACCTATTTTAACAGGAAGATTCTGTGCTAAATGTAAGGCATCTATGGCAAATAATTTAGCCACGAGCTTTGCTAAGCCTAAGCCGGCACCGCAGCCGGTCAAGAAGGATGAAAAAGCCGGAATGCGTTTCCTGGATACTTAAGGAGCAAAGATGTTAAACGAAGAAAAAGTCATTTTGATGACCAAGATGGCTGCTTTTATTGATCGCGAAGGAAAAAAGAACGATGCTATCAACTCTTATTTCAAGGGTGACTATGTGGCATTTAATGTAATTAAATCAATTATCAGTGCGACGATCGTTTTTATAATGTTGATCGCTGCATATGTAATATATGATTTTGAAACAATATTATCCAATGCAGTTGATCCTAATAATCTGCTATCAATCGGCAGGAGGTTGCTTATAAACTACCTCCTGCTTGTTGGCGTGTATTCGCTTATTTCATATATTGTGTATTCTTACAGATATTCCAGAATGCGCAGAAGCATGAGGGCGTATTACGAAAATTTAAAGAAACTAGCCAGAATGTACGAAAAGGAACAATAAGATGACTTCACTATTAGAATTAAAAATTTATATCAAAAAATTTTATATTAAGAATGAGGTATACATAACCTATGCCTGGAAATTCTTATTGGCGTTTATCTCAATTTTGGTGATAAACGGCAAATTGGGTTATATGGAACCTTTGAACAATTTTGCTCTTGTTTTGATGGGAGCTTTGCTTTGTTCAATTCTTCCTCCCAACTTCATAGTGTTTGTAACGTCGCTGTTTATATTGGGACATCTTTTTAAGCTGTCAGTAGAATGTGCGCTATTTGCGGCTATAGTATTTGTTTTGATGTTCCTGCTTTACTTTAGGTTTTCACCTAAGGATACTCTTGCGGTTCTTTTGACTCCGCTGTTTTACTTCATGCACATACCTTATGTTATGCCTTTGGCTATGGGACTTTTGGGAACACCTACAGCGGTGATCTCGGTTTCCTTTGGACTTATTATCTCGTTCATGCTTACCTTCTTCTCTACGAACGCCCAGAGTTTCGGAAGTGAGGGAGTAGAGGAAGCTGCCAATGCATTTCAGGATGTAATATCAAGACTTCTTAGCGATAAGAGTATGCTTATTATGATAGTTGCATTTTCAGTAACGATTGTTATTGTTTATGTTATTCGCAGATCTTCTGTAGACAAGTCATGGAAGATCGCTATAATTGCCGGAGCTGTTTCACTTATCATGTGTATCCTTGTGGGAGATCTTGTATATGATACAACAATGTCTCTTATCGGAGTTGTATTCGGAACAGTAGTATCCGCATTTCTTATGCTTGGTGTTGAATTTTTTGCCTTCAATCTGGACTACAGCAGAACTGAAAATGTTCAGTTTGAGGATGATGAATATTATTATTATGTTAAGGCGGTTCCAAAGGTAACGGTTTCAGCGCCGGAAAGGAAGGTTAAGAAGATCAACCGTGCCAGGGATCAGCATAGGTGATTCATTAAGGGACTGATATGACGAATCCATTTGAACATCTTTTTGAATATAAATTCTATATGCCTCGAGTGGGATTGAATGATATTCTGGAAATAATTATCATTGCATTTCTGGTATATCATGTTTTGCGTTGGGCGAAAAACACCAGACTGTGGTCACTTTTAAAGGGAATAGTTGTTATTCTTATATTTATTTTGATTGTCTATATGTTCGAAATGACTACTCTGATGTGGCTTATCGAAAAGCTGTTCACTATTGCAATAACAGCGATCATTGTAATATTGCAGCCGGAGTTAAGAAAAGCGCTTGATGATCTTGGAAGAAAGAACTTGTTTTCCAATGTATTTTCGTTTGGAGATCCTAAGTATTCGGGACGTTTTTCAGACAAGACTCTCAATGAGATCGTGAGAGCGTGTGTTGAGATGGGCAAAGTGCGCACAGGTGCGCTTATTGTTATCCAGCAGAACTATCCGCTTACAGAGTATGAGAGGACGGGAATAGCCGTTGACGGTATTGTTACCAGTCAGCTTTTGATCAATATTTTTGAGCATAATACACCTCTGCACGATGGTGCAGTAATAATACATGGAGACAGAGTTGTTTCGGCAACCTGTTATCTGCCTTTGTCCAATAATACCGGAATCGGCAAGGAACTTGGAACCAGACACCGCGCAGGTATTGGCGCTTCAGAGGCTACCGATGCGCTTATTATAATTGTATCTGAGGAAACAGGTAAAATAAGTGTTGCATACGAGGGAGTTCTTGAGAAATCTGTTGATAGTGACAGACTTCGTGAGCGCCTCAGAATTTTGCAGAACAAACACGAGGAGGAGGCTCCCGTTAAGCACTTCGCCAGAAAGGCCAGGGTAAGAAAATGAAGAAAATGACGGCCAATTGGGGGCTTAAGGTTGCTTCGCTCGCATTTGCTTTTTTAATCTGGTTTTTGGTAAATGACATGGATGATCCGGAGAAGCCGATAACGCTTCGAGATATTCCGATCTCTGTGGAAAATGCAGATATGATAACTCGTCTGGGCAAAGATTATGCGATACAGGACGGTGTCGATAAGATCAGCTGGGTAAAGATCAAGGACAGGGGATCGATAATAAGCAAACTTAACGACAAGAACGTTAAGGCGAGCATAGATATGAAAGAAGTATCGAATCCCGATTCCGACGATTCAATATTAGTTACTTTGGAAGTTAAATTTACCAATGATAAGTACGGTGAATTAAAAGTAGTTGATGCCAGCACGGATAAAGTAAAGGTTAGGATTGAGAATGTAGTTTCGAGATACCTCCGCATTGATACAAAGACATCAGGTGTTCTTCCGGAAGGATTTACTATAGGACCGATCAAGCAGGAGCAGAATACGGTTACGTTGCAAGGCCCTAAGTCGGAAATAGATAATATTGCAGCCGCGAAAGTCAACATTAATGTTCCGGAGATTGATCCCAATATCGGAGTGTTAACCCTTAGAGGGCTTGAAGTTGAGTTATATGATAAAAAAGGCGGTGTTGTAGAATCAACACACATAAAGAAAAATCCCGATACGGTTGATCTGTCTGTTGAGATTTATAAGACAAAATCTGTTCCTATCAAATGTAATGTGGTGGGAGAACCGGCGGATGGTTTCCTTTATAACGGCAAGTATGAAGTTAAGCCGAAAGAAATTGTTATCGCCGGAAAGCCGAATGTTATTTCTTCGGTAAAAGAAATAGTGATTCCTTCTGATTTTGATATTAAGGGATATACCAAAAATCTGGAGACTTCAAAATCAATCAGTGACGCATTACCTGTTGGAGTAGAGTTCGGTGATAAGGAATTCTCGGGCAAGGTGGATGTCGTTGTATATATTGAAGAAGAGCAGGACAGAACCTTAGATATTAATGTCAGAAATATTTCTATAAGCGGCAGTGTTCAGGGATATGATGTACGAATAGACGAAAATGAACAGGATACTGTTGCGCTTACTCTGCAGGGAAATTCAGAGGTACTCGGCAAACTGGATCCAAGTAGTATAAAAGGAACAGTTGACGTGACAAAGCTTGTGGACAACGATGCGGAAGAACCGCTTAAGGAAGGCATACAGACTGCCGAAGTTCAATGGACACTTCCAAACGGAGTTAAAGTTAAGACTCCTGTCAAAGTGAACGTTGATATCAAAAATAATTATTAAATGAGGATATTGTAATGGGTAGATTATTTGGAACTGATGGCGTAAGAGGCGTAGCTAATGATGAGTTGACACCGCTTCTTGCAATGCAGCTTGGACAGGCAGGAGCCTATGTTCTTTCAAAGGAAGTTAACCACAGACCCACTATCATGGTAGGTTGTGATACAAGATTGTCAGGAGATATGCTTGCGAGTGCACTTATGGCAGGTGCATGTTCGGTAGGAGCAGATGTTGTCAATGTCGGTGTTATTCCAACACCTGCGGTAGCGTACCTTACAAGGAAATATAGAGTGGATGCGGGAGTTGTTATTTCAGCTTCTCACAATCCAATGGAATTTAACGGAATCAAGTTTTTTGATGGGAACGGATATAAGCTTCCGGATGAACTTGAGGATGAGATCGAGGCACTTATAAAGAACAATATGGAAGGCGTTAAGATGCCTACAGGTGCCGGAGTCGGAAAAATTAAAAACAGAAATGACGCAAAAGAAGAATATATAAATCACAATCTTAGAGCAGTTGATATCAGTCTTGCAGGAATGAAGATTGTAATGGATTGTGCGGAGGGTGCTTCATATTACACATCAGTTGAGGCAATCAGACAGCTTGGTGCGGAAGTAATCGTTATACACAACAATCCTGACGGAACCAACATAAATGCAGGATGCGGATCCACGCATATGGAAGAGCTTATGGGAAGAGTCGTAACAGAGAAGGCAAATATCGGTCTTGCTTTCGACGGTGATGCAGACAGATTCCTTGCAGTAGATGAAAACGGAAAAATGGTGGATGGTGACGAGATCATGGCCATCATAGGAAAGTTTATGAAAGACAACGGTAAGCTTGCTAAAGATACTATCGTTGCTACTGTAATGAGCAATCTCGGGTTCTTTAAAATGGCGGAGAGAGAAGGTATACAGGTTGACAAGACAAAGGTTGGAGACAGATACGTTCTCGAGCATATGAAAGAGATCGGTGCCAATCTTGGAGGAGAACAATCGGGACATATCATTTTCCTCGATGACAACACGACAGGAGACGGATTGTTATCGGCGTTACATCTCCTTGAAGTAATGGTCGTAACAGGTAAGCCGCTTTCAGAACTCGCAAAGATAATGGAAGTAATGCCACAGGCTCTTGTAAATGCTCATGTACCTACGCATAAAAAGGATTCATACATGGAGTATCCTGAAATTGCAGGAGCAATTGCAGAACTTGAAAAAGAATTTGCCGGAGACGGAAGAGTGCTCATAAGACCTTCGGGAACAGAGCCGCTTGTCAGAGTTATGATTGAAGGCAAAGAACAGGCTAAGATTGATGAGGAAGCAAAGAAGCTTGCGAAGTTGATCGAGGAGGTTATGTTATAAATGGTAAGTAAGAAGGTAGTCATTATAAATCCTACCGGTTTGCATTTGAGACCGGCGGGAAATCTGTGTAAAGTGGCTATGAATTTTAAATCACATATTACCTTTACATATGGGGATAATATAGCAAATGCAAAAAGTGTTCTCAGTGTTCTCGGCGCATGTGTAAAATGCGGCGATGAACTTGAGTTTAAATGTGAAGGTCCCGACGAAGAAGAAGCAATGAGTGCAATGGTTGAGGCAATAGAGGGCGGACTTGGCGAATAAGATCAAATTATGATAAACTAGGCAAGGAAAATTTCAGAGAGGAATAGTTTTAAACTATGAAAAAGTTTGAAGCGGTGTTTTTGACGATGCTCACAGCCGCATTGATATTTGGTTGTGGCGCAGCAGAGGAACGTGCAGTTGCCGAAATCAGCGTGGATAAGCTTGAGGATATGCAGCAGGAAGATACAGCTTCCGAGGAAAAGTTGGAAGAGGGTAATGATGATGATCTTCCTCCTGAAGAGGGAATGGTTAGAAGCTATTTCACTAACGAATGGGTTGATGAAGAAATCAACGAGAAAAGACCTATTGCGGTCATGTATCCAATAAATAAAGAGGCTCAACCTCAGTATGGTTTAAGTAATGTTTCTGTTTTTTATGAGATCATGGAAGAGGGAAGTATGAGCCGCCAGATGGGAATCCTGGAAGACTGGGAAGGGATTTCCAGAATCGGTAATATACGAAGCATACGTGATTATTTCGTATATGCAGCACTTGAATATGACCCTATAATTGTTCATTACGGTGGACCTGAGCTGTACGTTAAGACTATACTTACGCGCAGCGATGTTGATAATCTCAACGGTGTAGGTGGTGTAATGGGTTCTGACTACGGAGCTTTCTTCAGAGTTCCCGCGGGAAGTACTTCGGAGCATACGGCTTATACAGACAGTTCACATATTTCATCGGCTATAGATAAAGCGGGGTTTTCGCGTGATCACAGAGAGCAGTTTGAGAAAAGATCTCATTTTAAGTTTACCGGGGTTAATGCTCCGAACACATTAGAAGACTATTCTGATGCGGTAGAGGCAACAGAGATCAACATGGCAGGATGCTTTCCTGTTACAAAATCCGCACTTAAGTATGACGCGGAAAAAGGTGTGTATTTGAAGACATTGTACGGAAATGCTCAGAAAGATGCCGTTACGGGCGAACAGTTGGCGTTTACCAATGTGATAATTCAGAGAACATACCATGAAGTGCGCGATGACAACGGTTATTTGGCATATCAGATGCGTGATACCACGCAGGATGGATATTTCATTACTAAGGGGAAGATGATTCATATTACGTGGGAAAAGAAAGATGATTATACACCCACAGCATATTTTGATGATAAAGGGGAGGAGATTACCTTAAACACCGGAAAGACAATGATCTTTGTGGTTCAGGAAAAAGGCGGATCGTTCTCTAAGTTTGAAGTAAACGGCATCGCATATGCAGATTGACATGATAATACGGGGGACGGCATTTTGCCGTCCACTTTTTTGATAACGAAGGAGAGAAAATGGATAAGATCATTGTAACAGGCTGCAACGGACAGCTTGGAAGAGCAATAAACAAAGAACTTGGAGTAACAGGTAAGTACGAGATAGTTAATACAGATGTGTTTGAGGGTGAGGGAATCATTCCCTTGGATATAACAAACGTTGATTCTGTAATTAAGCTTGTAAAGGATGTTAAACCAAAGGCGATTATCAACTGCGCAGCCTATACAGCTGTTGATAAGCAGGAGAGCGACGTAGATCTGTCTTATAAGATAAATGCAATAGGACCGAGAAACTTGTCTATCGCTTCTTCGGAAGTAGGAGCAAAGCTTGTACATGTATCTACAGATTACGTATTTGCAGGCAATGCCACAAAGCCTTATACAGAGTTTGATCAGACAGGACCTGTAAGTGTATATGGAAAAACAAAACTTGCGGGAGAAGAGTTTGTTAAGCAGTTTGCGAGAAATTACTTCATTATCCGTACTGCTTGGCTCTATGGTGATGGAAAGAATTTCGTAAAGACAATGCTCAAGCTTTCCGAGAATCATGACGAAATAAGCGTGGTAAACGATCAGGTAGGAAATCCCACAAGTACAACAGAGCTTGCAAAGGCTATTCACTATCTTATGAACACAGAGAATTACGGTATATTCCACGGAACATGTGAAGGTGATACGAGCTGGGCGGGATTTACAGAGGAAATCTTCAAAATTGCCGGTAAGAATACCAAGGTCAATCATGTATCCACAGCTGAGTATCAGGCTAAGAATCCTCAGTCGGCTCCCAGACCGGCATACAGCATTTTGGAGAATTACATGCTTAAGCTCACTACAGACTTTATGTTTGCTGACTGGCATGATGCGATAGAGCAGTATCTTAAAGAACTTTTGTGATGTTTTTTACTATTTATAATTTTTGAGGTTTAGATGCAGTTATGGAATGATCTGCTTGGCAACAAAATCTTAATGGCGGCATGTTGCGGTTGGTTTGTTGCACAGGTGCTTAAAACAATTTTATATGTGATAGTCAATAAGAGTTTTGATCCCGAGAGACTTACGGGAGACGGAGGAATGCCAAGTTCGCATTCCGCAACGGTTATGGCAGTTGTTTCAGCTACATACGTGATATACGGAGTTTCGACTTTCGAATTTGCCATAGCGGCAGTGCTTGCGCTTATAGTAATGCACGATGCCATGGGCGTAAGAAGAGAGACCGGTATCCAGGCAAAAGTCATCAATAATATGATGGATTGGTTTCTCCAACTCGACAAGGATATTCCTGTCGAGGAAAAACTTAAGGAATTCGTGGGTCACACTCCTATGCAGGTTCTTTTTGGTGCAATAATAGGAACATTTATAGGCTTCTACGTGGCTAATATGTAACATTTTATTCTATCAAACGGAACGGGGGCAAGAAAGGCAGTATGTTATCAGTTATTCTTATTTGGTTGTATGTGATCGTAACGACATACCTAATAGGATACGGATTCATAAGCGTCGTATTGGCTTTTTCTACGCATGGCAACAGATCAGAAAAAGGAAGAGGTAAAGCCTACCGTGTTCATTTTCATGATGGCTATATTATGATCGGAATTGTGCTAGTCACGGTATATGCACAAGTCTGGAGTCTTTTTGGCGGAGTTTCGCTGAATTCTCATATTTTCCTGATTCTTTTATCATGTATTTCTGTGGTTGTTTTCAGAGAAAAACTGATAGAAGATCTCAGGATTCTTCTTCGTATTATTTGTTCTCACAAGAGCGGAATAGCATATTTTGTGACCTTTATGTTCATGGCTTACGGTACGGCAAGCGGGATCATGCATTATGATTCCGATCTTTATCATGCTCAGGCTATCAGATGGATAGAAGAGTATGGCGTAATAAAGGGACTGGGAAATCTGCATGTCAGATTGGCATACAACAGTGCATCGTTTCCTCTTTCTGCGTTGTACAGCATGTCTTTTTTGGAAAAGCAGTCGTATCATGTTATGTCAGGCTTTTTTGCCATGATACTTGCATGGGAGTGCGTTGAAATAAAGAGTATCGTCAGAAGAGGATATATAATCGTATCGGATTTTGCAAGGCTGGCTGCGATATACTATCTGTTTGGCGTGTTTGATGAAGTGGTCGCTCCGGCATCCGATTATTTCCTTTCGACACTGGTGTTCTATATTGTTATCAGGTGGCTTGATCTGTACGCAAGACATGAACGATCCTATGTTCCGTACATCTTTTTGAGTATACTCAGTGTATTTGCAACGACTGTTAAGCTTTCGGCGGCACCGCTTATGCTGCTGTCTACGATTCCTATTTACAGACTCATGCACAACAGGACGAAACATAAGATTAAGGTGTTTTTTGCTTCCGTTATAGGAGCGATTTCCGTTGCTTTTCCGTTTTTTGTAAGGAATGTGGTTATATCGGGATGGCTATTATATCCTGTGACGGCACTTGATTTCTTTAATGTAGAGTGGAAGATACCTAAGGGCGTCGCACAATATGACGCGCTTGAGATAAAAACTTTCGGAAGAGGTTTTACGGATGTGGCGACATATGCAAATATGCCTTTTTCCGGATGGTTTCCAAAGTGGTATTCGGATCTTTCTTCTTTTAACAAATTGCTGATCATTCTGGATCTTGCAGCTATTCTGGTCTACATAGCTTTTTCAATAAACTATATTATCATGGTAGTAAAAAGCGGGACTTTCGATACGAAGAAGAATACAGGCAAAGTATTTGATATAAATCAGAGAAGTATGCTCAGAAAAGGCGACTTTTTTGCAATAGGCGGAACAATGATAGCTTGCTTCGTGTTCTGGCTTGTAAGTGCTCCGCTTATCAGATATGGTATAGTTTATGTGTTGCTTACTGCCGCGGTCATATGCGGAAGATGCGTCACTATGATCCAAAGCGGGCTGAATAACCAAAAGAAAGAACTGGTATGTAAGGTGTTTGTTGCGCTTATGATCCTGTGGACGGCATATAAGGCAGTTCATCTAGTTGCTGAGGCAGAGAAGAGGTTCAACGAGGCTTATATGGTTAATCAGCAAGACTACGGTAAGTATGAGGTTAAGAGTTATTCTATAAACGGTGTAACATTCTACTATCCTACAGAGGGCGACAGAGTAGGATACGATCCTTTCCCGGCATCTACGGAAGATCTTACCGGAAAGCTAGAGTTTATGGGCACTAAGCTCGAAGATGGCTTTAAAAATTCCTCGGAAAAATAAAATAAATATAAATAAAATTGACTACAGATTAAGAACTATAAAAAAAGTCTGTAGTCTGTTTTGTATTTGGGACGATGGACCGAAATAGTGAGTGTAACAAAAACATCCCCCCACGGAGGTGCTTTTATGAAAAGGTTCATCGTAATTTTTGTATTATCAGTAATTTTCGGTATGATTTTCAATCCTGTGTATGCACACGCAGCAATGGAAGATGAAATAGTTAAGCAGTTGAACATTGCAAGAGTGCAGGCAGGACTTCCTGAATATACATATTGTAAAGTTCTTTCAGACGCAGCCAAGATCAGAGCAAAAGAGTGCTCAGAGCGTTTTTCACATACAAGACCTGACGGAAAGGCTTGGTACACGGTTTCAGATTATACAAATGCAGAGAATCTCGCATATGCAAGGAACGACGTTCAGGGGCATGCGACAAATGTAGTAAAAGCTTGGCTTCTTAGCCCTTCTCACAAAGAAAACGTAATGAGTACAGCATCTGAGAAGGTTGGAGTAGCATATTACTACGACACAGACGGTGATATTTACATTGTTTGTGAATTTGATTAAGGGGTATGGTGCCGAAGAGTTAGTGTAGTACACTGGGCACATAAATATATATGAGCGAATTAAGCTCAATAATTAAAGAAAAAGATCGATTTCATTCCGATATGGATTGAAATCGGTCTTTTTCTTTGTTTTATCTCTCTGCGCGCATAGGATTGTTTAGGAAATCCTGATATGCAAGTTTTATACCGTCGTCGAGTTCGGTCTTGTATGTCCATCCGAGAGCCTTGGCTTTGGAAACATCGAGAAGTTTTCTTGGTGTTCCGTTTGGCTTTGAAGGATCCCAACGGATTTCTCCGGTATAACCGATTATTGATGCGACTTTTTCTGTAAGCTCCTTGATTGTGAGCTCTTTTCCCGTTCCTGCGTTTACAGTTTCATCGCCGCTGTAGTTGTTCATAAGGAAAACACAGAGGTTAGCGAGATCATCAACATAGAGGAATTCTCTAAGTGGACTTCCGTCGCCCCAACATGTTACGTAGGGGAGATTCTGCTCTTTTGCCTCATGGAATCTTCTGATAAGTGCAGGAAGAACATGAGAGTGAGTGGGATGATAGTTATCATTAGGTCCGTAAAGATTTGTGGGCATTACGGAAATATAATCAGTCTTGTACTGCTTGTTTAAGTATTCGCAGTATTTAAGTCCCGAGATCTTAGCGAGAGCATAAGCTTCGTTTGTCTTCTCAAGAGAAGATGTCAGAAGGCAATCTTCCTTCATTGGCTGAGGTGCCATTCTCGGGTAGATACATGAAGATCCGAGGAACTCAAGTTTTTTACATCCGTTCTTCCATGCTGCATGGATAACGTTCATTTCAAGGATCATGTTCTCATACATGAAATCGGCAAGAGCTTCAGAGTTGCCCATTATTCCGCCTACCTTTGCGGCAGCGAGGAATACGTAATCAGGCTGCTCCTTGCTGAAAAATTCCTCAACCTGATCCTGTCTTGTAAGATCAAGCTCTTTATGTGTTCTTGTTACTATATTGAAATATCCCTGTTCTTTAAGTTCTCTTACGATTGCGGAACCAACCATTCCCTTGTGGCCTGCAACATATATTTTGTCATTCTTTTCCATCATAACGCGTGTCCTTCTTTCTTTATTTGTCGATTCCCTTTTCGAGGAATTCTGCAAGATTGAATTTGACGTGCTCGCTTGCTCTTTCTGTTGCAACTTTTTTCATGTCATGCTCGACCATGATCTTAACGAGTTCTTCGAAAGATGTGGTCTGAGGGTTCCAATGAAGTTTCTCTTTTGCCTTTGTGGGATCACCCCAAAGGTTTACAACGTCTGTAGGACGGTAGAAGTCGGGTGATACTTCAACGAGTACCTTGCCTGTAGCCTTGTCATAACCTTTCTCGTCCTCGCCTTCGCCCTTGAATTCAAGCTCGATTCCTGCGTAGTGGAAAGCAAGCTGAGCGAATTCACGAACTGAATGCTGTACACCTGTTGCTATAACGAAATCTTCGGGCTTGTCATTCTGAAGAATGAGCCACATGCATTCAACGTAATCTTTAGCATATCCCCAGTCTCTGAGACTTGATAGATTGCCGAGATAAAGCTTATCCTGCTTGCCCTGTGCGATTCTTGAAGCGGCGAGAGTGATCTTACGTGTAACGAATGTCTCTCCGCGGCGCTCTGACTCGTGGTTAAAGAGGATTCCTGAGCAGCAGAACATGTTGTAAGCTTCTCTGTACTCTTTGATGATCCAGTATCCGTAGAGCTTGGCAACAGCGTAAGGGCTGTAGGGATGGAAAGGTGTGTTCTCGTTCTGAGGAACTTCCTCAACCTTACCGTAAAGCTCGGATGTGGATGCCTGATATATTCTGCAGGAATCTGCGAGACTGCACTGGCGGACAGCTTCCAATATTCTTGTAACACCTACAGCGTCAACGTCAGCTGTAAATTCAGGAGAATCAAAAGAAACCTGAACATGTGACTGAGCTGCAAGGTTGTAAATCTCTGTGGGACGAACTTTTGAAATTACACCGATGATGCTCATTGAATCACCGAGATCTCCGTAGTGGAGGTGAAAATGAGGCTTACCCTCAAGATGTGCTATTCTTTCACGGTAGTCTACCGAAGATCTTCTGATGATACCGTGAACGTCATATCCTTTTTCCAAAAGAAACTCTGCGAGGTAGGAACCGTCCTGTCCTGTAATTCCTGTGATAAGTGCAATTTTATTCATAAATACTCCTAAAAATTATTGTTTATTCTTTTTTCACTAAGTGTATATTTTATCACAATTTATCAATTTTTCCTAATACACCACAAATTAGCATGTGCTTAGGTGAACATCAGGGAAAATGTGAGATTTGTTGATAGCGAAAAATTATACAGTTCCAAGCCTTTGTTCTTTGCCTGATGAGATGTGATATGATATTTTGTTCGTTGAAAGACAGGCGCTTTAAGTGTAAAATATTGAATAGGACTGCGCATTTGTACAGTTTAAGTCTAAAATGTAAGTATGAGTTGGAGAAAAAGAATATGAAACTTCTGAGCGTAATAGTTCCTTGTTACAACGAACAAGAGAATATCCGTGATTTTTACGATGAAATAATCAAGACCGGGAACTATTTCAAGGAACATGATGTTGAGATCGAGATCATCTATGTAGATGACGGATCGTTTGATGAGACAGAAAAAGAGGTCAGGGAGCTTCATAAAACAGATGAAAGAGTTAAACTCGTAAGCTTTTCCAGAAACTTTGGAAAAGAAGCTGCGATCTACGCAGGACTTAAGAAGGCAGAAGGCGATTATGTTGTTGTAATGGATTGCGATCTTCAGGATCCTCCGGCGCTTCTTCCTGAAATGTACAAAGCGGTTGCAGAAGAGGGATATGACAGCGTTGCCACAAGAAGAGTGGACAGAAAGGGCGAACCGTTGATCAGATCCATTTTTGCAAGAAGATTCTACAAGATTATCAACAAGATGTCCAAGGCTGAGATTGTTGACGGTGCGAGAGATTACAGGTTTATGAACCGAAGATTTGTCAACGCGGTACTTTCCATGGAAGAATACAATAGATTTTCCAAGGGAATATTCGGTTGGGTTGGCTTTAAGAATAAATGGATAGAATTTGAGAACGTTGAGAGAAAAAAAGGCGAAACAAAGTGGTCTTTTTGGAAGCTGTTTTTATATGCGCTTGACGGAATAGTGGCATTTTCAACGATTCCGCTTGCAATAGCTTCATTTGTAGGATTGTTGCTCTGCCTTGTGACAGTGTTCTTCATAATATTCATTATTGTGAGACAGTGCATTCTGGGCGGAGATCCCAACCAGGTTGATGGATGGGCATCTACAGTCTGTATCATCCTGTTTGTCAGCGGAGTACAGCTTCTGTGCGTGGGAATATTGGGACAGTATCTCTCAAAGACATATCTCGAAGTAAAAAAGCGTCCTTTATATATAGTTAAAGAGGAAATTTAATGGTAAGCATAGTAGTACCCGTGTATAACGCGGCAAGATATATCAGAAACACCATAGAGATGGTGTGTGAGCAGACTTACAAGGATTGGGAACTTATTCTTGTTGACGATGCATCGGTTGACGGAAGTTCGGCGGTTATTTCGGACGTGATCGAGTCAACCGGAAAGAGAATCAAACTGATACGAAAAGAGATAAACGGCGGTGCGGCAGAAGCCAGAAATGCAGGAATCGACGCATCGGCGGGAAGATACATAGCTTTTCTTGACGCGGATGATATCTGGATGCCGGATAAGCTGGAAAAGCAGATAGATTTCATGGAGAGAACGGGAGCAGCTTTTTCTTTTCATTCCTATGAGTTTGGAGATGAGGCGGCAAATCCTACAGGCAGGATCGTTCATGTTCCGGAAACTATTAAATACAGACAGGCACTTTCAAGGACTGTCATATTTACAAGTACAGTCATGTTCGATACTGAAAAGATCGACATGGAGATAATACATATGCCACAGGTTCCGAGTGAAGATACGGCAACCTGGTGGAGAATTCTGAAAAGCGGAATAACCGGATACGGTCTCGATGAGAATCTTACCGTGTACAGAAGACCGGGCAAGTCGCTTTCATCAAATAAGTTTCAGGCAATAGAGAGAATCTGGTTCCTTTACAGAAATATAGCGGGGCTTTCGGTTCCCGAATCAATGTTTTATTTTTGCGGATGGGCTGTAAGAGCGACACTTAGAAGACTATAAAGATTGCTGAGGTTTTTATGAATAAAAGCGAAACACTTAGAAGAATAACTGTATTATTTCTGGCCTTCATTGGACTTTGTATGCATGTAGCCATATTTGCGGTGGCGTGGTTTAGAGTATACAGTCCGTTTATAAGCGGCCCCAAATACAGTAAACTTAAAGAGTTTATAGGATACGGTCCCTTATATACATTCTGGGGACATGTAATGATACTTGCGGTATACTTTGGTGTACTATTTTTCTTTTTAAATACATACGGCGGACTGAAAATAGGATATCTCAAGGCGGTGGATGTATTTTTGTCTCAAATATTTGCGCTGTTTTTGGGCAATTTTTTCGAATTTCTGATCATGACACTTATAAGAGGTACACGTGAGATTCTTCCCGTCTTACCGCTTATAGAAACATGGATTTTTCAGCTGATCGTTTCTTTTGCATGGGCTCATATAACTAACATTGTTTACAGAAAAATGTTTCGCCCGAGGAATCTCCTTCTTGTCAACGGAGAGTATGATGCCAAGGATATCATAAGCAAATTCATGACAAGAGAAGACAAATATCAGATTGTCAAACAGATCAATATTTCCGAGGGAATAGACAAGGTTTATGAAGAATGTTTAAAGGGATATGACGGTGTTATTATCTGGGACGTTCCAAGCGAATTCAGAAACGGCCTTGTAAAGTACTGTTACGGAAAAGATATCAGAATATATGTCATGCCAAAGATAACAGATGTACTTTTAAAAGGCTCCGAGCAGCTACACCTTTTCGATACGCCGGTTCTTTTGCTCAGGGACTATTCTATCAAGCTTGAACAGAGATTTATAAAAAGAGTGTTTGATATAGTACTTGCACTTATTTTGCTCATAGTATTTATGATACCTATGATCATAGTAGCGATCATTATCAAGCTTAGCGACGGAGGCCCCATTCTTTACAGGCAGGTCCGCTGCACGGAGGACAGGCGTGAATTTACTCTTATGAAATTCAGAAGCATGAGAATTGACGCTGAAAAAGACGGTGTGGCAAGACTTGCGTCCAAGAATGATTCAAGAATTACACCTATAGGAAAATTTATAAGAAAATGCAGACTTGATGAGACTCCTCAGTTCTTCAATATCCTTAAGGGAGATATGAGCTTTATAGGCCCGAGACCCGAGAGACCTGAGATCATGAAGCAGTATCTCGAGGATATGCCTGAGTTTGCGTTCAGAACAAGAGTTAAAGCCGGACTTGCCGGATATGCGCAGGTTTACGGTAAGTACAATACAACGCCTTATGACAAGCTTAAGCTCGATCTTACATACATCGAGAATTATTCGATCTGGCTTGACATAAAGCTTTTAATGCTGACGCCAAAGATTCTTGTTACTCCGGACAGTACCGAGGGAGTTGAGGAGAATCAGATTACAGCCAAAAAAGAAGGATAACGCAGATTCATGGAGAAATCATACAACAAATATACAAATGAAACATTAAACCTCAGATGTTTTTATCTGAGACTTCTTGGTAAGTTATGGATACTTCCCGTAGCGGCTGTAGTGGGAGCGCTTATTGGAGCAGGATTATATCTGCTTGTCACTGTTACGTTCGGCCCCGGGAAGATGTATGAATGTACATCCAAGCTTTGCCTCTCATATTCGTATTCGACAGACAGTGAGAAGCTGATCGAAATGCTTGATAATTCATACAATGCATATACATGGAACAATGATATTCTCACAACAGACGTATATGTTATGAATCCGGTGATGGAAGAGTTACAGAAAACAGCACCTGAGATCACAAAGGAAGAAGTTATCGCTTCCACCGAGATCGAGCTTCCGTCAGATAAAAGATTCATGCATGTAGTAGTGACCAACAGCGATCCCGATAAGGTTGAAAAAATAACAAGTGCAATGCTTACAGGTCTTACAGCATTCGGCGAGAACTTCGATCCCAAGAAAGGCAATCCCTATGAGTCGATCTGGGTAATTCAGACCGATCCCGTAAAGGTGATTTCGACAGATCAAAGACTTGGCGTCGCTACGATTGTGGGCGCGGTTGCATTTATTATTCTTACATTCTTTGCGCTTATGATCTTTTCGGGGATTGATGAAGCAATTTTTGTTCCCGAAGATTGTGAAAATAGATACGGACTTCCTGTTCTTGGTATCTTATTTAAAGATGATGAGAAAAACGAGATTTTCAGAAACGAGCTTTCCGCTTCTTATGAGAAATATGTAGCGGGCGCAGACCGTACTGTTTTTATCTCGACGGATTCCGTGGACAGTGCTTCGGCTTCGGAGAAAGATCTGGAGTCACTTAAAAAAGTGATCGGAAGTGAGTTTGAGAGCAGCCTTGAGAAGGTTACCGCTTTGTCTGTTCCGGGCAAGGTGCTTGAAAACTACAGAAATATAGGAACGGCAGACGGTGTTATTTTGTCTGTGCCTTACGGAAAGCGTAATGCAACAATGACGGAACATCTTATCTCACAGCTTCAGAAGCATGAGTGTCCCATATTTGGTATCGTTTTTTCCCGTGCGGATCTTAAATTTATAAAGAGATATTACAGAGTTAAATGATGGGAGGAAGAATGTCCGGAAGATTGCAGATATTGGTGTCATCTGTTAATAAGGATGTACACGAACTCCCGGTTAAAATGAATATTGAGACGGATGCAGTCATAGTTAATCAGATAATCGGACGCGACGGTTCATCAAGGGATGAAGTTTTCGAGGTGGACGGTAAGAAAATCCGGGCGTTTGAGAGATTGGAGAAGGGCGTCGGCCTTTCGAGGAATACTGCACTGGCAGGCGCCGACAGTGAACTTATCCACTTTGGCGACGATGATATTGTTTATGATAGAGGATATTCGGATAAGATAGAGAAAGAATTTGATGCTCATCCGGATGCGGATATCATTCTTTTTAATGTTAAGGCGCAGGAAGGCAGAGAGACCTACTGGAATGAAGATTTTGCGCCTGTGACATGGAAGAATTACGGAAGATACCCTGCGTATGCGATAGCTGCAAGGAGAGAAAAACTTGTGGAAAGCGGAGTTAAGTACTCTCTTTTGTTTGGGGGCGGAGCTCCCTATATGAACGGCGAGGACAGTCTGTTTCTGCATGATTGTCTGAAGGCGGGACTTAAATTATTCAGAACGCCCGTTGCGCTTGGTTATGAAGAATCAGGAGAATCCACATGGTTTAAGGGATACACCGATAAATTCTTTTTTGACAGAGGCGTTTTATATGCGTTTCTGTACGGAAAGTATGCAAGAATTCTGGGGCTTAGATATCTTATTAAGAACAGAAAAGAAATGTGCAGGGAAAAAGGACTTCTTAAAAGCTTTATGCTCCTTTTATCCGGGATCGGTGAGGGGAACAGATTAAGGAAGACATAAATGATTGTTTATTTGACATTGACTGCGGCAGTACTTTCTTTGGTATTGCTTATAAAAAAGAATACTGTAAATAACGCGTATGACGGGAGCTTGTTTATTCACAGAGGAATGACCAGGCAGGACGCCATTAATGTTTTCACGCTTTCACTTATATTTCTCGGACTCTTTGGAGTATCGGCACTAAGGCTTAATGTGGGAAACGATTACGGAACGTATGTAGAGCACATGCACGTTATCTTTTCCAATACTTATGTAAAAATCTGTAAAGAACATCGTATTTTTGAAGGCTTGTGGTATCTTATAGATCCGGGAAAAGATTTTCCTACGGAGCCTGGATTTAATTATCTGGCGTATTTTGTATTTCGCCTGAGCGGATTTGATAATTATGTATTGATATTTGCTATTTTTGCTTTCTTTACGGTTCTTTTTTTTATGAAGGGAATGTGGAGACAGAGCAAGTGGTTTGCGGTGAGTTTCGCAATGTTCATGTTTCTTGGATATTATTTCCAATCGATGAGCACTGTCCGCAACTATCTGGCGTATGCCATAGCTTTATATTCAATAGAGTATGTTATTAAAAAAGACTGGCCGAGGTTTATATTTGCCGTGGCTGTAGGAGCTCTTTTTCACAGATCGCTTCTTGTGATATTGGTGTTTTATTTTATCGCGAGCGTGGAGTGGAAGAGATGGATATATGTTGTCGGTGGGGCTTTTTGCGTGTCATGCCTGTTCTTGAACAAGGTATACATGGAAATTGCACTGAGGCTCTATCCAACTTACGAAGGCACGGAATATGAAGAATCAATGAGCATGATAAAAGCTCTTTGGGCACAGAAGTACAATGTATTGTTGTGCATGCTCGTGCTTGCAGCGTCGATTTATATGTACAATAGCGCCATAAAAGGAAACAGGGAGAACATGTTCTATTTCCACTGCAATATTATGGCTTTTGCGCTGTACATTTTCGGATCGTTTTTGCCTATGCTGTCAAGAATAGGTTATTATCTTACGATCACACATATATTGTTTGTTCCGGCGCTTTTGATGTCGGTTAAGGATGAAAGACGAAGGAAGATCATTACGGCATTTGTTTTGGTCGGTTGCTTTATGTATTTTGTGATATTTATGAGAAGCTACGCAGGAGCGCCCGGAACAAGGCTGTTTCCCTATAAGACTATTTTGTTTGATGAAATGCCTCCGACTCTTTCCGAGAGAGGATATTAAGGAGATTTACCGCGATGAAAAGACCTTTTTTTATCATAATTGTAGTTTCATATAACGCCGGAGATAAGCTGATAGAGACGATAGAGAGTGTGAAGAGGCAGAGTTTCCCGGGATACAGGATCTTTGTTAAGGACGGAATGTCGACGGACGGCTCCATAGAGAAATTGAAGGCGCGATACAACGTGGGATATACGGATGACGAGGAGGATAAAGACCTCACGCTTATGGAAAGCTGCGACACGGGCATCTATCATGCAATGAATATCGCAGTTGCTAATCTTGGACAAAAAGAATTAAAGACAGGAGAGGTTCCTTCATATATTTTCTTTTTGAACTGCGGAGATACATTCAGAGATGAGAATGTCTTAAGGGATGTTCACGATGCCATCATAGATATAAATGCCAAAAACGGGACTATAGTTCCGTCGATTTATTACGGTGATATTTTTGATTGTTCGACGGGAAACAGGGTTCATTCCAATCCTAAGATCGATGATTACGCTTGTTACAGGAATCTTCCTTCTCATCAGGCTTGTTTTTACGATGAGAGGCTTATATACAACAATCCGTTTGAGCTTAGATACAAAGTCAGAGCCGATTATGAGCAGTTCCTCAGATGCTATTACAGGGAGAAGGCTTTTACATCCTATATTCCCCGTATAATCGCAGATTATGAGGGCGGAGGTTTTTCCGATAAGAACAGGAAGCTTTCCGAAGAGGAGAGAAAAGAAATAATAAAACTCTATCTTACAGGTGCTCAGATAAGAAAATATGATATGCTAAGAGTCCTGACGCTTGCAAAAGTAAGGACCAAGCTTGCCGAGAGTAAGGTTACTTCGGGCGTATACAACAAGATCAGGAGCGCTGTATATAAGATGAAGGAGAAATAAATTGTGAGAATATTGTGGGTGTGTAATATCATGCTCCCTGCTTATGCCAAGGCGCATGGAATTGAATACTCGGTTAGGGAAGGATGGCTTACCGGCTGCCTTGACAGACTTCATAAAGACAAAACTCCTGAATCTGAAGGAAAAATAACTCTTGGTATCGCATTTCCTGTTGCGGAATCTGAGATTACAGATAAGGAAGTAATAGAAGACGTAACCTATTACAAGTTTAAAGAGGACTTAGATCATCCGGAAAAATATGATGCCGGTATTGAGGTAAGGTTAAAAGAGATAATTGATGATTTTAAGCCTGACATAATGCATGTGTTCGGAACCGAGTTTCCTCATGCGCTTGCGGCACTTCGTGTTTTCGGAAGACCGGAGAGAAGCCTTCTGGGAATCCAGGGAGTCTGCAAGGAAATTGCTGAGTATTATATGGCGGGACTTCCAAAGGAAGTGCAGCAGTCTGCTACTTTTAGGGACAGGCTGAAAGATGATTCCATTGTGAGGCAGCAGGAGAAATTCAGGGTAAGAGCAGAGAATGAGAAAGAAGCTCTTTTGCTGACAGGAAATGTGACGGGAAGGACAGGCTTTGACAGAAAAGCTTGTGAGAGCATAAATCCAAGTGCTGAGTACTTCTCTTTGAATGAGACTATGAGACCGTGCTTCTATTCGGGAAAGTGGGAGGCAGGAAAGGCGGTTCCTCACAGCATATTTATGTCTCAGGGCGATTATCCGCTTAAGGGATTTCACTTTGTTCTTGAGGCAATGCCATTGTTGCTTGAGAAATATCCCGACGCACATCTGTATGTTGCGGGAAATAATATAATAGGCAAAGGAAAGAGCAGATACCCTTATTTTATAAGGGCATGTGCATACGGCAAATATTTAAGACGCTTAATAAATTTAAAAAAACTGAAAAAGAATGTCACAATGGTAGGGACTTTGTCCGACGAAGAGATGAAGGGGCGCTTTTTGGAGAGCAGCGTCTTTGTTTGTGCGTCTGTTGTTGAGAACTCACCCAATTCGCTTGGCGAGGCAATGCTTCTTGGTGTGCCTGTTGTTGCAGCAAATACAGGAGGAATCCCGGATATGCTTACGGACACAAAGGACGGAATTTTGTTCGACAACATGGATCATGAAAAGCTTGCGGAAGCGATACTTCAGATATGGGATGAGCCTGTTATTGCCGCGGTATACGGTGATAATGCGAGCAAACATGCCGCCAAAACTCACGACGCGGACGTAAACTATAAAAGACTTCTTGAGATATATGGGGAAATATATAGAAAGTAAGGGAGACATCGGTGGTAATAACATTTGTATCAAACTACATAAATCATCATCAGATTCCCTTCTGTGATGCAATGAGCACTCTTTTTGAGGATGTTGAGTTTCATTTTGTTCAGGTCATGCCCATGGAAGATAAGAGAATCAGAATGGGCTGGGTTGTCGATCCCAAGGACTATTCATACGTTTCTCTTTATTATGAAGATGAAAAACATTGCGAGGATCTCATTTTAGACAGTGATGTGACGATATTCGGATGGACGGAAGGAATAACATCGAAGCTTGAAAGAAAGAGACTTTCCTCAGATAAATTGTCTTTTCGCGTAAGTGAAAGAATATACAGGGGAAGCAGATATAAGTGGATAAGTCCCAAAGGACTCTTGAAGAAGTATGATGAGCACATAAGATATCGGAATAAACAGGTATATCTTCTGTGTGCAGGTGCATATGTATCCGCTGATTTTGATCTGATACATGCTTATCCGAATAAAATGCTCAAATGGGGCTATTTCCCCGATATAAGGGACAAAGGTCTCAGGGTAAATGAAGCCGGCACCAAGATTAAGCTTTGCTGGGCAGGAAGATTTATCAGATTGAAGCACCCTGAATTTGCGATCAAACTCTGTGCGGAATTAAAAGAGCAAGGGTATGAATTTGAGCTCAATATGATAGGCGACGGATATATGAAGGAAGAACTCGAACAGGCGGTTTCCGATGCAGGATTGTTCGGATATGTGAAGTTTACCGGAATTCTTCCGCCCAAAGAAGTTATCAAAAAAATGAAAGCTTCAGACATTTTTCTTTTTACAAGTAATTACCTTGAAGGCTGGGGCGCTGTTGTCAATGAAGCCATGCAGTGCGGCTGTGCGGTGGTTGCATCCAAAGAAGCAGGTGCCGTGCCGTTTCTTATAAAGGACGGAGAGAACGGACTTTATTATGAAGATGGCAATTATGATAATTTTAAGGAAAAGGTATTGTCTTTATTCGAAGAGAAGAATAAAATTTTACAGTTCGCAAAAAACGGATATGATACTATAGATAAGATTTGGAATGCCAAAAGAGCTTCCGCGGAATTTGTAAGATTCTGCAGAGAATACATCGACGGAGGTGTTCCCGGACCAGCGGATGAAGGACCCATGAGTAAGGCAGAGATAATTAAACCCGAGAGTCTGTTTCGTGCATTGACTGAAGGCAGTTGCCTGGAATGAGGATTATATGAGATTTATTGATGATTTTTTTAACACGGAAATAAAGATACGTAAGTACAAGTTTTCTATCTTTGACATGATGTTTATTACCATAATTTCATGTCTTGGATTGTACTTCAGAATGGCGCTTTTTAACATCGAGTCCGGTGATTACGTGCTTGCTTTTGCGGATTGGATGAAGGAATGCCATGCGGCTGGGGGATTTCCGTATCTTGGGATCAAACCCGGTGTGTCTGATGCCAGTACATTTGATTACAACTGCATGTTCCAGTATATTATAGTGCTTCTTCACTATATTGGCGGCGGAATGAGCGATATGTATCTGGTTAAGACGGTTTCCGTGATATTTGACTATGTATGTGCGATCACAATTTTCAGGATCACATACCATATCACAGATAAGAGTGTTACAAAGGCTATGCTTGCATATGCGGTAATGATGTTCCTTCCCACTGTGGTGCTTAACAGTGCCGCTTGGGCTCAGAACGATTCAATCTATACTGCATTTGTGCTCCTTTCATTTCTTCATATGTTGAGAAGGAATGACAACAGAGCATTTATTTACCTTGCGATTGCTTACAGTTTTAAACAACAGGCGATATTCTTCGTGCCGTTTGTTGTACTCATGTGGCTTAAAGACAAGGTTAAGATCAGATATGTGTTCTGGATTCCTGTAATACACGTGCTTGCAATGGTTCCCGCGGCAATTGCGGGAAGAAAGTGGGGAGATCTCCTCGGAACTTACGGAAGACAGGTTAAGATGTTCTCGAAGCTCACAATGAACTATCCGAGCATTTATACGATCGTATCGGGAGAGCTCGGTGGCGGCATCAGAAAGATGATCATTTCTGCAGGAACCATGGCTACGGTTATAATCATGGGAATACTTGCATATTATATTTACAAAACGAGATTCAATGTGACTGGAAGATACATGGTAACACTTATCGTATTTACAGCTGAGATCTGCTGTTTCTGTCTGCCCGCCATGCATGAGAGATACGGCTATATTCCGGAAGTTGTTGCTGTTGTATACGGAATCGTCAATGCAAAGCGAATTCCTATATGTATAGCTTTACAGGTAATAACTATGATCACTTATACAAGATATCTGTTTGGTTCGACAGTGGTTACGCTTTGGCCTTTGTCAATCGCAATGCTCATAGTGATCATATTTGTCGGATACGATCTCTATCTTCAGATGAAAGAGCCGGAGGTTACAAGTGTCAGCGTCGAATCTTAAGATAACTGTTGTTATACCCGCGTATAATATAGAAACGCTGCTTGAAAAGTGTGTTGTATCCGTAGCGGAACAGGAATATCCCAAGGATAAGCTTGAGATAATCCTTGTTGATGACGGATCGACAGATTCTACGGGGGCACTCTGCGACGAGCTGGCTTCAAGATATTCTAATGTTATTGCGCTTCACAAAGAAAACGGTGGATCGAGCAGTGCCAGGAATCTGGGAATTGAGCATGCTACGGGTGATTATATAGGCTTTGTTGACAGTGATGACTATGTTGATCGCCGCATGTACAAGAGCCTTTCCGAGGCTGCCGTAAAATATGACGCCGATATGGTGCAGATTTCGAGAGATGAGATCTCGGAGGACGGAAGCAGGCTTCCCGATGTGGTCGTTCCTCCCGCTGATGTGACGGAAGTTTCACCCGAGGAGCAACTCAGACTTCTTTTACTCCACACGGGAGATGCATCTTTTTGTACCAAGATAACAAAGAAAAGCGTTCTTGAAGGACTTAAGTTCCCTGAAGGAGAACTTAACGAGGATTTCAGACTTATGATAGATGCTCTTCAGAGAGTGAATAAGCTTATCATTCTACCTGAGCAGTACTATCATGTTTTTTACAGACTTGGAAGCAATTCAAGGAAGAAGGCGGAGGACAAAGAATATTTCCCTCCCGTTTTTACAGATATAGTGCGGAATGCAGACGTAGCACTTGCTATGGTAAAAGATAAATTCAAAAGCCTCGTACCTATAGCGGAGAGATTTGGTTATTGTCAGAGGCTGGATTATCTTTTGCATATTCCTGTGAGTAAGATGACCAAAGACAATGAGTTTTATGTCGATGTTGTAAAGAATATCAGGAAAAATATACCGGCTATCATTGCCAACAAATATTTGTCGGGGAAAAATAAGGCATATTTGTGTATACTTGCGCCTGCTCCGCGTTTGGTGCGAAAATTGCATGCAGCTGTGAGAGGACTTTGAGATTTATGAAAAAAGGCATAGTATATATTATTTTGATCGCATCTGTTTTGCTCAGTATTTTTTACGGTTTTCAAAAGTCGGGATTTCACGAGGATGAGTATTATACGTATTTTTCATCTAACAGGAGTCTCGGACTTTATCAGCCTGACAGAGAGTGGCAGGACAGACAGACAATATACGACGAGTTTAGTGTTAAGCCGGGAGAGGGCTTTAATTACAGACTTGTAAAGCAGGTTCAGTCGTGGGATGTTCATCCTCCGGTATACTATTTTATTTTTCATACACTGTGTTCTTTCGTTCCCGGAACATTTACAAAGTGGACGGGGCTTATCACTAATTTAATTGCATTTGTTATCTCATATATGGCGTTGTATGCTTTGCTTAAGGCACTTCGCCTTTCAAATAAGGTAATGCTGCTTACACTTGCTTTCTGGGGACTCAATCCGCAGACTGTTTCCTGCAACATGCTTATAAGGATGTATGCGTGGCTTACGGCGGCAATATTTATCTGTGCATATCTGCACATTCGATTTATCCGGGAATATGAAGGGAATAAAGATGACCTGAAAAGATATTGCATCGGACTGGTTCTTCCCATTGCGGTTGTTTCCTATCTTGGGGTGTTGATCCAGTATTTTTATATCTTCTTTTTCGGTTGCATCGGTTTTGCACTTACAATATGGCTTCTTGTCAGGAAAAAAGATGTCAGGAATGCGGCAGTCTATGTTGCCGGATGCTGTATAAGCATGGTATTTGCAGTTCTGACATATCCTGCTATGGTTCATCATCTTCTCGGAGGATACAGAGGAACCGGCGCGACGGGAAGTATGTTTGCTCTTGATAATACCGTTATGCGGTTGTCGTTCTTTTGCGGCCTTTTGAATGATTTTGTTTTTGGCAAAGGACTTATCCTTATCGCTGCGATCTTTATCGGCGGAGTAATGCTCGTTCTTTCCAAGCATCAAAAAGAACTGAAATTCACGCCTGAAGCGGTTATTCTGACGGCGGGAACCGCGGGATATTTCTTCCTTACAACAAAAGCGGCACTGTTGGTGGGAAGTGCATCGAACAGATACGAGATGCCTATATACGGTCTTGTGATTCTCCTGATCTTCTGGGCTGTGTATTATGTGGCAGACAGGATAGGAAACAAGATGTTTACGGCGGCGATAACGATGGTTATTCTTGTATTCCTGATAAAAGGGCATATCTTCGGAGGCAACGTTCTCTTTTTATACAAAGAGGATGTGGCAAAGATTGACTATGCAAGGGAGAATAAAGAAAACGTAGCAATAGTTATGTTTAACCCTGCAACGCCGCATAATGTCTGGCGCCTGACGGATGAACTTCTTCAATACGACAGAGTTTTTTATATGAATGAGGAAAATCTTGATAAGATAACGGAACCCGATGTCGTGAACGCAGATAAGATCGTGTTATATGTTGCGGACAACGATCACAAGGAAGACGCACTTAAGAATATTACGGACAGCTGCGGGAAAGTCGAAAATATGACTCAGATCGATTCGGAAGATATGTGGACGACGTATGAGGCGCAGTAACATTACTGTTTTTGACCTTTGTTATATCTTATATTAAAATTAAAGCATCCTTTAAAGGAGGCATATGCAGATGACAGCAGCAGTTATTGGAGCGAGCTCCGAATCAATTTATGCGATAAATAAAGCAAAAGAGCTGGGACTTAGAGTGATAGCTCTTGACGGAAATCCGGAAGCACCGGGTCTGAAAGAGGCCGATGCTTCCTTTGTTGTAGATATAAGGGATCCGGAGAAGGTTTTTGAAATTCTGGATAATGAAAAGCCGAGCGTGGTTCTTCCTGTTCCGATCGGAAGGTATCTTACCACCACGGGAGCTGTCAATGACAGGTATCATCTATGCGGAGTATCATATGATGCTACCAATATCTGTACAGACAAGTATGAGTTTCACAGAGTGCTCGAAGCGGAGGGACTGAGAAACGAGGAGCTTTATCTGATCCCCGCGGGCGAAGAAAATACAGACATAGATGAGATAAATACGATATATCCCGTAATAGTAAAGCCCAGATTCGGATCGGGCAGTCGCGGAATCGAGATGTTCAATACGCCCAAGGAACTTAAGGAGAAATTCCTTGCGGGACAGCCCTATGATGAGGACTATTGTGTTGAAACATTCGTGTCAGGACCTGAGTACGGCGTGGACGGTGTCTTTCTTGACGGTAAATTCAAGCTCATTCTCCTTAGAGGGAAAAAGAATACACCACCACCGTATAGGGAGTGTGTCGGATATTATTCCATTGTAAAGACCGACAAGAATGCAGATTTTTTTGACAAGACGGAAAAGCTTATTGCGAAAGCGGGAGAAGTATTGGGATTTTGCAATAATCTTATCCATGCGGATATAATCAAGGATACAAATGGGAATCCGTTTATTATTGAGATTTCCGCAAGACCTTCGGGACATAACCTTCATAATCTGTTTACACCTCTTGCAAGCGGTGTCGATGAGGTTGCGGAGTTTATTAAGTACGCGGTTCCCGAGCTTAAAAAAAAGTATTCATTTGAGTCAAAAGTCGATAAGAACATGCTTATCAGGTATTTTGACTTTGAAGATGTGCGTGTCAATAAGGTTCCTGATGAGAAGGAACTTTTCAAAAAGTATCCGTTAAAGACCTGGTGCTGCAATTTAAAGCCCGGCATGTATCTTGGAAAAGTGACAAACGGCGCTTCTGTTATGGGAAGAGGATATTTCTGCATTGAAGCCGAGTCACCTTTTGAACTTGACGGATACAGTGATGCGATCATGAGTGAATTTGAGCTGGAGGATAACAGATGAGTTCTGTTGCTATAATCACCGCGAGAGGCGGAAGCAAAAGAATACCCGGCAAGAATATAAAGAATTTTTGCGGAAAGCCCATAATAGCTTATTCCATACGTGCTGCGATAGAAAGCGGCGCGTTTGATGTTGTCATGGTATCAACCGATGATGAGAAGATAGCGGAGATTGCCAAGGCACAGGGAGCGGAAGTTCCTTTTTACAGATCTGAAGAAACGGCAAACGACTATGCGACAACAGATCAGGTTATTGCGGAAGTTCTTAGGATGTACGAAGAAAGAGGCATAACCTTTGATAAGTTCTGTTGCATATATCCCACGGCACCGTTTATCACGGCTGACAGGTTAAAAGAGGCGATGGATAAGCTTAATGATCACGAGTCTGTCACCCCTGTGTGTAGTTTTTCATATCCTCCGCAGAGAGGCTTTGTCGTGGAGAACGAGCGCCTTGTCAGAAGATATCCTGAATTTGCAACGGTTAGATCGCAGGATCTTGAGAAATTGTACCATGACAGCGGTCAGTTTTACGCATGCAGAACCGATGCATTTTTCAGAGATGAGACGACGGATGTGGACGATATGGTTCCGATAATCCTTGAAGAGGATGAGGTTCAGGATATAGATACTCCCAAGGATTGGGAGATCGCGGAGGCTAAGTTTAAGAGACTTCGTGAGATTGGAAAAAGAAGTTCGTCATCCGCGGAAGCTAATGAAAAATATGATGACAGAACATTGAAAACACCTTACTACAGAGTTGACGAAAGTAAATTGGATGCGGATATCGATCTGCTTAAATCCGCATTGGATAAGGGATGGAATAATTACATCTGTTCTTTTTCGGTGAAGACCAATTCACTTCCGTGGCTACTTAAACATTTTAAGGATAATGATTTTTATGCCGAAGTGGTTTCGGGAGAAGAGTATGATATTTCAAAAAGACTCGGATATACTTCGGATCACATTATATACAACGGTCCGCTGAAAGACAGAGAGTCCTTTGATGAGGTGCTTCTGGGCGGCGGAATCGTAAACCTCGATTCTAACTTTGAACCTGAGTGGGTTGAAGAGATAGCTACGGCGCACCCCGATAAAATACTTAAGGTGGGGCTCAGAGTAAATTACGATCTTCAAAAACTCATTCCCGATGAGGTTCTTGCGGATGAAGAGGGAAGCAGATTCGGATATTGCTATGAAAACGGTGAGCTTAAGAAGGTTATCGAAAGACTTAGGAAAAACAAGAACGTTAAGATAGCCGGACTTCACCTCCATTCATCGACAAAATCAAGGACGATTGAGGCGTATAAGGCACTTGCAAGAGTGGCGCTTATAGTTTCGGATGAATATGATATTCGTCTTGAATATGTTGATATGGGCGGCGGATATTACGGCGGAGTGCCGGGAAAACCCGACTTTAGGGATTATGTTCCCGCAATCGCAGAAGTCCTTGCTGAGAAGTTTGATGTTAAAGAGACTAAGCTTATCATGGAGCCCGGAGTATCCATGGTTTCATCGAGCTTTGATTTTGTGACAAGTGTTATTGATACAAAGAAAGTCAGGGAACACACATATGTTGTGATCGACGGAAGCAGAGTCAATCTGAATCCTCAGGTTACAAGAAGACAGTATCTTCACAGGTTTGAATATCAAAATGATGAAAAGAGGGAGATTATTCCCGTTCAGACTATATGCGGTGCGACATGTATGGAATATGACAGATTGTTCCCGGCAGAGAATGAGCGTGAGCTCAAGGCGGGTGACAGAGTTATATTCACAAACGCAGGTGGATACACGGTTTGTCTCACACCTTTGTTTATTCATTATTTTCCGGCTGTTTACGTAAAGAAAAACGACGGAAGTCTGTTCGTTGCAAGAGAGCCTTGGACGAATGACGAATATATGGCAAAGAACCATTTCGAGTAATTTTGGAGGACATATTATATGTCGATGTTTGAACTTAACAAGAGGATCAAGCTTGCGGATCACATGATCGGAGCAAACGATCCCGTTTATATTGTAGCCGAGATGTCCGCCAATCATTTGCAGGATTATAACAGAGCGGTGGAGATAATACATGCGGCAAAAGAGGCGGGAGTAGATGCCATAAAGCTGCAGACTTACACGGCTGATACAATAACAATTGATTCTGATAAAGATTATTTCAAGATCACCGGCGGAACGATCTGGGATGGAACGACACTTCATAAGTTGTACCAAGAGGCGTACACTCCTTGGGATTGGCAGCCAAAGCTCTGCAAAGTTGCCAAGGAGCTTGGACTGGACTGTTTTTCCTCACCATTTGACAGTACCGCTGTAGATTTTATGGAAGAGATGAACATGCCGGCATACAAGATCGCATCTTATGAGATTACGGATATACCGCTTATAAGGCAGTGCGCATCCAAGAAAAAGCCTATTATTCTTGCTACGGGAGTTGCAAGAGAGAGCGATATAAGGCTTGCCATTGAGGCTTGCATCGAAGAAGGCAATAAAGATGTCATTCTGCTTAAGTGTGTATCGGCATATCCGACGCCGTATGAGGATGTAAACCTAAACATGATACCCACATTGGCGCAGGAATACGGATGTATAGTAGGACTTTCCGATCACACTATGGGAAGCACAGTTGCTGTAAGCTCCGTGGCGCTTGGCGTGAGAATGATCGAGAAGCATCTCACTTTAAAGAGAAGTGACGGCGGTCCGGACGGAGCATTTTCAATGGAACCGCAGGAATTTGCGGAACTTGTAAAGAATGTGAGAATTGTTGAGAAAGCTCTCGGAAGCAAGGAATACAAGCTTACTCCCGTTCAGGAGACGGAGAGAGAGGGAGCAAGATCTCTTTTTATCGTTAAGGATATCAGGCAGGGAGAAGCACTTACTCCCGAGAATATAAAGTCGATACGCCCGGGCAACGGACTTCCGCCTGTAGAGTACGACAAGGTTATAGGAAAGATCGCATCACACGATCTTTACAGAGGCGATCCTCTTAAGTATGAGGATTTTAACTGATCGTCGGGAGGATGATATGGGTAAAAAAGTCTGGATCAAGGCGGACGGTAACGGAATAATAGCAACAGGGCATATAAGGCGATGTATGACTATTGCAAAAGAGTTATCAGATCTCGGGGCGGATACTGAGTTTATTCTTGCGGATGAGAGCAGCGCCGATCTTTTGAAGACATTGTCTGAGGAAGACGGAGTTTTCTACAACGCAAGAATCATGCACTCTGTTTTCTCGGATCCAAAAGAAGATTTCCCTGCACTTGGTGAGATGTTTAGGGAAGAGAAACCGGATTTTTTCCTGATAGATTCGTATTTTACGGATGAAGAGTACTTTGGCATACTGAATGCCGCGATCAAAGAGAACAGCCCTTCGACGAAAACGGGTTATATCGATGATCTGTGTAAGTTTGATTATCCTGTAGATATCGTGATCAATTATGATCTTATTGTGGATGAGAAGTTTTACAGTGCACCTGTTAAGCTCCTTGGAGGAGAATATGCTCCGCTCAGGAAGCAGTTTGACAATATAGAATTTCGTGTTAACGATCTGGCAGAGAGGGCTTTTATTTCTACGGGAGGAACGGATCCTTATCATGTGATAGGTAAGATGCTCGATACGGTTTATGAAAGCAATCTCCCAAATGATAAGTTTATTAACCCGTTGTCACATGTTTCGTGCGATGTTATTGTGGGAGCTCTTTTCGAAGATGAGTACAAAAGAAAGCTCAGCGAACTGGCTGAAAAGCATCCCGATAAGATAACGCTTCACGAATATGTTACCGATATGTCCGAACTTATGAAGAAGGCTGATTTTGCTGTGACGGCAGGTGGGACAACGCTCTATGAATTGTGCGCTATAGGTGTTCCCACGATTGTATTCAGCATGGCTGACAATCAGAAAGATTTCGTAAAAGGTTTTGATACGGCAGGCGCCGCCAAATATGCGGGAGATGCAAGATCCGACAAGAAGCTTATTCGCAAGATACTGGCATGGGGAGCTGCTTCTATAGACAACAGTTCATTTAGACAGAAGATGAGCGATGCGGCAAGAAGTATAGTCGGAAGAGACGGGGCAAAAAAGATTTCAGAGGCGATTTTGGAGCTTAAATGAAAAAACTTAGTATTGTAGTGCCTGTTTACAACATGGCAGCAGACGGAAAACTTGATTATTGTTTAAAGAGCCTTGTGAATCAGACGCTGGATCCAAAGGACTTTGAGATCATAGCGGTAGATGATTGCTCAACGGATAATTCGTATGATATTTTGGTTGATTACAGTAGGAATTATCCGGAGAATTTTATTGCGATCAGATCCGAAGTCAATCACCACCAGGGTGGAGCCAAGAATATCGGACTTGCCGTAGCACAGGGCGAGTGGCTTGGATTTATAGACGCGGACGACTGGATCGTTCCCGATTACTACGAAAGACTTATAAAAAAGGCTGAAGAGACAGGCGCCGATATGGTCGGATGCGATTACAGCCTTGTCGATAAACATGGTTTTGAGGTCGGAAAAGTAGTCCATAACAATAATTATTCACAAACGGGCGTTATGGATAAAGAACGCTACAAGAATCTTCTCATCGAAACGGGAAGCCTTGTGGTAAAGGTATATAAGAGAGAACTGATAGTCGGTGATTATGTGCCCGGTACAAAGGATAAACTGGATGTTTTTCCGGAAGATATCTTCTATGAAGACAATGCTGTAAGCAATACCTGGATGATAAGATCAAAGCATTTTGAGTACATAGAGGAACCGCTGTACTTCTATTATCAGCACAATGCTTCTACGGTACACAGTATCTCGGAAAAGAACCTCGAAGACAGAATGACCGCAGGAAGGCAGATTCTTGCCGAGGCGAAGGAAAACGGATACTTTGATGATTACAAGGATGAGATAGAGTTTCAATATACGGTGTTATTTTATGTGAACACTCTTTTTTCCGTAATGCCTAAGAAATCAGGGATCAAGAACAGTTACAGTTTTGCTAAAAAGCTTGCAAAAGAGATGAAAGAAACCTTCCCCGGTTTTCAGGATAATTCTTACTACAAAGAGAAGGTTCATGCGGAAGAAAAGAAACTCATAAATATCCAGATGAAGTCACACCTTTTGTTTTATGTATATTACAGATTGTTGTGGTTTTACAGGGATTTAAGAAGTGGGAAATAAGATGCACGATAGAATTTATGTCTGCCACACTTTTTATCATGTGTATGTGGCATGCCTTAAGGAATTTTATATTGCTGACGGCGGCAAAGCGTCGCTTGTTCTATCCAAGATGTCCAATAAGTTTGGCAACATGATACAGAGAGCCAAGGACAGCGACATTTTTGAGGAAGTCTTTGAGTACGATGAGAAGGAAGATACTTTTTTTCCTGAGCTCAAAGAGCTCAAGACTGATTCGGGAAATATTGCGGCGAATATGATAAAGAGAATGAAGTTCTGCAGAAAATTCGGCAAGCTTCAGGAACAGTTTATTCCGGTTGATTTTAAGAAGTACAAGGATATATATGTTTTCTGCGATTCGGATCCTATAGGCTATTATCTTAACTACAAGAAGATAAAATATCATGCAGTGGAGGACGGTCTTGACTGCATAAGATATTATGATACGGCGAGGTATGACAACAGAGGTCACTTTAAGATCAAAGCGTTTATCGCTTCTCTGGGACTTATTCATATCCAGAACGGCTACGGAAAATATTGCATAGACATGGAGGTCAATAACATATCGGTTCTTCCTTATCCGTGCAAGAAGTATGTTGAACTTCCGAGAAAGACTCTTACAGACAGACTTACTTCGGATGAAAAAGAAAAAATGCTTGAGCTCTTTGTGGACGATCTGCCGGGGCTTAAGAACAAGCTTTTTAAGGAAAAAGACGGAAAGACGCTACTGATCTTATCTGAGCCATTGTGCGATCTTGAAACCAGAGAGCGCATATTTAGGGATATTATTGACGCCTATGGTAATATAGATGGAAAGGATGCTGTGGTCATGATAAAGCAGCACCCGAGAGACTATCTTGATTATAATAAGCTATTCCCCGATGCAGTCGTTCTTGACGGCTCATTTCCCATGGAAATGCTTAATTTCATCGAGGGACTTAACTTCGACAGGTTAGTGTCGGTATATACGGTCGTTGATTCAATCAATTTTGTAAAAGAAAAGCTGTATCTTGGCGATGATTTCATGGACAAGTACGAAGCTCCCGAGATACACAGGCAGAATGAAGCAATAACTGATTAAGCCGGAAGGATAAATTTGTTTTTATGCGTAAGATATTTAAGAAAGTAATGCGCTTGCTTGATGCAAGACAGAAAAGACAGATGGTGGGCATCGTTTTTATGATGCTTATCGGAGGTATATTGGAATCACTCGGAATTGCTCTTATCGCTCCTATCATGGAGATTTTGACCGAACCGGGGCTTATAAACGAGAGCAGGACATTTTCTTTTATCTATTATTCGATTTTTAACTTTAACGAAGACCTCTCTGATTCCGCAAAACTTGTAAGTTTTTTCATGATTGTAATGATATTTGTTTTTGTGGTAAAGAATGTTTTTCTGTTCTTTATGAACAAAGTTCAGCTTAAGTTTGTATATACCAATCAGTTCTCAACTTCCAGAAAAATGATGATCAATTTTATGCAGCGTCCTTATGAGTACTATCTCAACGCGGATACAAGCGTTATTCAGCGAAGCATAACATCTGATGTTAATAATATGTACGGTCTTATCCTCAGTTCCTTGCAGCTTATAAGTGAGATTATAGTTTTTGGCTGTCTCGTGACCATGCTGCTCTGTAAGGATGCCATCATGACTATATGTATTGCGACTGTATTGACTGCGGTTCTTCTCACAATAAAGTACGTCATAAAACCTATCATGGTTAAGGCGGGAGAAGAGAATCAGGATTATTACAGCGGACTCTATAAGTGGATTGATGAGTCTGTCACAGGAATAAAAGAGATCAAGATCGCAAACAAAGAGAATTATTTTATAAACGGATACGCGGATTGCGGAGCAGGATATGTAAATGCGGTACAGAAGTACAATCTGTACAATTCAACTCCAAGGCTCCTTATTGAGACAATTGCTATTGTAGGTATGCTCGGATATATGCTGTTTGCAATGTCACAGGGAACGGGAAACGAGGTGTTGTTTGGAAAGTTTACTGTTCTTGCACTGGCTGCAGCGAGACTCCTTCCGAGTGCCAACAGAATAAACAATTACCTCACAAGTATCGCTTACTTTGAGCCTTTCCTCATGAACGTAAGCGACAATCTTCAGGAGGAGATCAACGACAGTTCGATATCATACAACGGTGACGATTACAGAAAGAAGTTTGAAGTGCAGAAGCTTCCCGTTAATAAGACTATTTTGCTAAAGGATATTACTTACAAATATCCGAATTCGGATAAATACGTTCTGAATCATGCAGATATGGAGGTGCCTGTCGGTAAGTCAGTAGGTATCGTGGGAACTTCCGGTGCCGGCAAGACTACGATTGTAGACGTAATGCTCGGTCTGCTTCGCATAGAGAGCGGAAATATCTATGCAGACGGAACGGATGTGATGAGCAATTATCCCGGATGGCTCAAGAATATAGGATATATCCCTCAGACAATTTTTATGCTTGATTCGACTATCAGGAAGAATGTGGCATTCGGATATGCCGATGAGGATATTGATGATGATAAAGTATGGCAGGCGCTTAAGGAGGCATCTCTTGATGAATATGTGAGATCCCTTCCCGAAGGTCTTGATACAAGTATAGGAGAGAGAGGAATCCGTCTCTCCGGAGGACAGAGACAGAGAATCGGTATCGCGCGAGCTCTTTTTGAAGATCCCGAGGTTCTTGTTCTTGATGAAGCAACTTCAGCCCTTGATAATGAGACTGAGGCAGCTATCATGGATTCAATAAACAAGCTTCATGGAAGAAAAACACTCGTTATTATCGCTCACAGACTTCAGACCATTGAAAAATGTGATATGGTATATGCAATAAAGGACGGAAAAGCAGAAGTGCAAAGATAGATTTAAGGAGAGAGGATGGATCAGGCAACAGGATTAAAACAGAAAAGAAACGCAAGTATTGAGCTTTTGAGAATAATCGCGATGCTCATGATCGTTGCGCTGCATTATAATTATTATACGCGAGCTCTTCTTGGGGCAAAGGAACCTGTAAACAGGATTTCTCCGTCTGCCGGTATTCAGATCTTTGCAACGATTGTGGAATCATTCTGTGTAACGGGAGTAAATGTTTATGTGTTTATTACCGGTTACTACCTTTCAAAGGCAAAAGTTAAGCTCAGCAAGGTTTTCCGCCTTATCTGTCAGGTATATTTTTATACCTTTCTGGTCTCGCTGGTAATGATGTCGGTGGGAACAAGTGTTGTAAAAGAAGATGATTCGATCTTTAAGACTGTTCAGTATCTCTTTCCGATATCATCGGAGCATTACTGGTTTGTTACTGCGTATGTCATCATGTATGTTCTTGCTCCCGTAATGAATGCGGCGGTGAGAACGCTTTCAAGAAAGCAGCTTAAAGCAGTTATTACAGGGCTTCTTATTTGGTTCTGCTTTGTAAAGAGTATTGTTCCCGTATTATTCGTTACGGATAAGATGGGATATGACTTCGGATGGTTTGTCTGTGTATATCTTATCGCAGCTTACGTAAGGGAATATGATGTTGTTCTTTTCCATACGGCAAAAAAGAGCGCGCTTGTTTATCTGATATCTTGTTTGATGATAGCGGCTACAAGTATTTCGTTTTATTACATTAGTGTCAAACTTAATAAATTTAATTATTATGCAAGTGTACCCTTTCACTACAACTATATTTTTACGCTGACAGGCTCTCTCGGACTTTTTTCATTATTCAGATTCTACAGGATGAAAGAGAATGTATTTGCGGATGTGGTGAGAGTTGCGGGACCTCTTACTTTGGGAGTGTATCTTCTTCACATGCATGTTGAAATCAAGGACGAATGGCTTATCTGGCTTGAGGGCATCGTAGGAGAGGTGCCGCTTGAAAGTGTGCCTATGTTTGCGCTTCATATGATCTTATGCATCCTCATGATTTTCGGTGCGGGTATTTTTGTTGACTGGATCAGAAAGATGATATTTGATTTCTTTGGACGCGTTTTGCATGATACCAAGCTTTTTAAAGCTATCAGACGTTGGGATGAGGAACTATGTTGAGTGACATCAGAAGTTTATTTACACCTCTAAAGAAATATCAAAGGCCACTGGAAAAGTATGTTTTTCCATTGGTTCTTTTGTTATATCCTCTTCTGAACGTAACGGCGGGTGCCGATATCACTGATACAGGATATAATCTTACCAATTTCGAATTTGTGGACGGACTCGATCCCATGTGGTTCTTTTCCACGTATCTGTCAAATATCATAGGAAACTTTATAATCAATCTTCCGTGTGCCGAGACAATGATGGGAATGAGAGTATATTGCAGTCTGATCATAAGTCTTACGGCACTTATATCGTATTATTTCCTTCAGAGGAGTATGCCCGGATGGATGATATTTATCGGCGCATTTATAGCGGAGAGTCTGTGCTGGTGTCCGACGGTCATTCTGTATAACTATCTGACTTATCTTTTCTTTACTCTCGGAACTGTTTTCCTGTTAAAAGGAATATTTGACTGGAGGGAGCAGAGGAAAAAACTGTTTATTGCAGGAGTTTTCTTTGGTATCAATATACTTGTCAGGTTCTCAAATGCGCCTGAATGTATGATGATCCTTGTTCTGTGGTTCTATGATATTATCACGAAGGATAGGATTACGGATACAATTAAGAAGACGCTTTCGTGTATCGCAGGATATATCTGTGGTTTTGGCATTCCTATTCTTTTTATATCGGGTAAATACGGAATGAATGCATATCCGAATGCGATAGGCGAGCTGTTTGGAATGACGCAAGATGCTTCGGATTATTCATCTTCGGGAATGCTGACCGACATTTTGAATGCATACAGAACATCTTTCAGGCATATGATAATAATTATCCCCTGTGTTATCGCGGGTATAGTTATGTTTAAGCTGTATGGAAGCAGATACGTTGTGGCGAAAAGATTACTGTATATTGCGGGACTGTTTGTGCTTTTGAAGTTTTATTTTTCAAGAGGCGTTTTTACAACAAACTATTTTTACTATGACAGCATGGAACAGGCTGCCACGATGTTTATAATAATAGCTGTTATCTTTGCGATTCTGGGAAGCATCGGCTATTTGAACGGTAGCAAGGAAGAGCAGACATTGGCTTTTTGTGCGCTGATGATAATTTTGCTTGTTCCCATCGGAAGTAACAATCGAAATCTGCCTCTGGTAAACAATATGTTTCTGGTAGCTCCGATATCGCTTTGGCTCTACAGAAGGCTGATTCAAAGGCTCGGCGAAGCGGAATGGAATTTTGCTTGGCAGTCGACTTTTGTGGGACTGGTGACAGTACTGGTTGTTCAGGGAATTCTTTTTCACTTGAATTTTTCATTTGTTGACGGCATGGACGGAGCGCAGAAAAGAGATCATGTCATTAAGAACATTCCAAAAGTAAAGGGAATGGTTACGACCGAGTATAACGCGGAGACGCTTGAGGAGCTGGCACTTTTTATGGAAAACAATGTCAGCGGCGAGGATAAAGTGATCACATTCGGAAGTATTCCGGGTATTTCGTATTTATTTGACCTTGAGCCTGCAATAAATACGTCATGGCCTAATCTCGACAGCTATGTGACGGACAAGTACAAGTCCGAGCTTGAGAGAGCATTCGGCGAAGGTAAGAAGCCGGTTATAATCATCGGAAAGAATGAGATTGAAGCTTATTTCGAAGACGAAGAAAATGACGGCTCTGAACCTGATATATATGCAAATGCCAAGACAAAATACAGTATGTTATTGGACTATATTGATGAATACGATTATAATATAGTCTTTGAGAGTGATAGATTTGTTGTCTACACTCCCGGGCAACATGAATAAATGAAAGATAAAGAGGAATATATATGAATAAGCTTTTGGCGCAGATTGCCAAGTTTGGTGTGGTTGGAGTTATTGCCTTTATTATTGATTATGTAATTTACAGAATTTTTAATGTGGTATTTGAGGCATCGGGATTTGCAGATGCTTTTCCGCAGTACTATCTGATCTCGGCATTTCTTGGATTTACGGTTTCTGTTATAGTCAATTATATCCTGAGTTTTAAGTTCGTATTTGAGAGAAAAGAAGATATGAGCAGAAAGAAAGAATTTGTTATCTTTCTTGTGCTAAGCATTATAGGACTTGGAATAAACGAGATATGCCTGTTTATCGGTTTTGATATCATTTATTTGAACTGGCCGTGGCTTCAGGGAATAATGAGCGAAGGATTTGCAAAGGATGTGTTCTTTAAATTCGGCGCAACAGGTGTAGTTATGGTCTATAACTTCATATCAAGAAAGATCTTCCTTGAGAAAAAGGACTGATCTTAGGAGACGCAACATATGAGAATAAATTTTAATGTGCCCCCTTATACGGGCAAAGAATTTGAATATATAAAAGAGTGTGTGGAAGCTCAGAAGATCTGCGGCGACGGAAAGTATACGGCTCTTGATAACGAGTGGATAGAGAAGAAGACCGGAGTAACCAAGGCTCTTTTGACCACATCATGCACACATGCTACTGAGATGGCTGCTATACTTGCGGGAATAAAAGAGGGCGATGAAGTAATAATGCCTTCATTTACTTTTGTTTCCACAGCCAATGCCTTTGTTTTAAGAGGTGCCAAGGTTGTATTTGTGGATATCAGACCCGATACCATGAATATCGATGAGAATCTCATAGAGAAAGCGATAACACCAAAGACCAGAGCAATCGTTCCTGTGCACTATGCAGGTGTTGGTTGTGAGATGGATACCATAACGGATATTGCAAAAAGGCACGGACTTATAGTTATTGAGGATGCTGCACAGGGCGTTATGGCTACATATAAAGGCAAAGCGCTCGGAGCTATCGGAGATTTCGGTAATTACAGCTTCCATGAAACTAAGAACTACAGCATGGGTGAGGGCGGAGCACTTCTTATCAGATATGAGAAATATGTTGATGATGCTATAATTATCAGAGAGAAGGGAACAAACCGTACTCTTTACAAGCTTGGAAAAGTTGATAAGTATTCCTGGATAATGCCCGGATCTTCATATCTTCCAAGTGACATGAATGCTGCCTATCTGTACGCACAGCTTAATCTTGCTGACGAGATAAACAATGACAGATTAAACAGTTGGAACAGATATTACGAGGCACTTAAGCCGCTTGAGGAGAAGGGTCTTATAGAACTTCCTTATATTCCAAAAGAGTGTGTGCACAATGCGCACATGTTCTACATAAAGTGTAAGGATTTTGAAGAGAGAAAAGGCCTTATAGATTATCTTACTTCAAATGATATTCTTCCCGCTTCGCATTATGTTCCGCTTCATTCATCGAAGGCAGGACTTAAGTACAGTGAGTTTTATGGTGAGGACAAATATACCACAAAGGAGAGCGAGAGAATCTTAAGACTCCCAATGTACTATAAACTTACAGACGGCGATCGTGAAGAAGTTATAACAAGAGTCAAAGAGTACTATAAATTTTCATAAGATACGGAGCCGTGAATGAAGAAAATAGCCATTAAGCCCAATTTCATATATTCATTGGTTATAGTGCTGACTTTGCTTTTGGTTATGGGATTTGTCGGCGACTACTTTTTTGAAGAAAATGATGATGTCCTTATAAAAGATATTATTTCGGGAGCCTACACAGGGACTCCCGAGGGGCATAACATGCAACTGCTGTACCCGATAAGCTTCATTTTTTCACTTTTTTATTCAGTGATAAGAGGAGTTGATTGGTATGGCTTTTTTTTGTGCGCGGTGCAGTATTTGTGCGTTTTTCTGATATCTGTTGCGGGACTTAAGAAGCTTAAGATCAATAAGCAAAAAGTGGTCACGGCGCTGTTTATTCTACTATTTTCGCTTGGAATTGTTGGGGCACACTTTTTATTCATACAATATACGTTTACATGTGGATTTATGTCGGCAACCGCCGCTTTTTTGATACTAATGCATGAAAGAAACGAAGACAGATTTCATGTTATCGCGTTTGTGCTTCTTTCATTTGCGTTCATGCTTAGATCGGAGATGCTTCTTTTGACATTCCCCATGGTGCTTGTAGCGGTTTTGATAAAATGGATTACGAGTAAGGAGATGGCAAAAGAGTTCAAGGGACTGTTGGGACTTATAATCGCGGTCGCAATAGCTGCCTTGCTTGGATACGTAATAAATATGATTGCCCTCGGAACTCCGAAGTGGAATGATTTTACAAGATTTTTTAAGGCAAGAACGGAACTGTATGATTTTCAGCCCGGATTTGTCAATGACAGTGATTATGAGGATAATAAGGATTTCTATGACAGCATTGGACTTGATAAGAGTGAAGTGGAGCTGCTTAAGAATTATAACTTTGGTCTTGATAATGAGATAGATGCAGATTGCCTTAGTAAGATAGCGGAGTATGCGAAAAAGCAAAATGCTGATGAAACACCTTTTATACAAAAAGTAATCGGTTCGATTAAACCGTATTTATACAATCTGAGACATTTTTCCAAGCAGACAAATTTTATGGAGCCGCAGACAGATTATCCTTGGAATCTTATTGTTATTGTACTGTATCTTGGTGTGGTTATAGCTTATGTTTTTCCTTTCGGGGAGTCGAGTAGAAAAGAGAACATCAAGATTATAGGACTTCTTGCGGTTTTGTTTGCGTGTAGAACCAGTCTGTGGCTGTATCTTATTGCGGGAGGAAGAGTGCCGATAAGGATAAGTCATCCGCTGTATCTTGTCGAGAGCATGATACTTCTTGCAATGCTGTTAAATCGTGAGAAGGCAAGAAGACATTCCATTACTGCAATAATGGTACTTGCATCTTTGCTGTGTATTATTGCTGTTCCCAATCAGGCAGCAGTAATAAAAAGTGAGCTCGCATCAAGAGAGCTTATGCGGGAACATTATGACGCTCTTGATGATTATTTCAGGCAGAATAAAGATAAGTATTACTTTGTTGACGTATATACATCGGTATCTTGCGGAGAAGATAAAGCAGAGGGTGAAACAGGCTTCTCGGAAAAACTTTTTGAGAATGTTGATAATTCATATCAGAACCATGACATCATGGGAGGCTGGGCATGTAAGAGCCCGCTTTATGATAAAAAGATGAAGAAAGCCGGTTTTGATGATATGCAGTCGGCTCTTTTAAAGGATAAGGTTTTCTTTGTGCAGAATAAATCAGAAAGTTTCGAATGGCTCATTGATTATTATGAAAATAAGGGGGTAGAGGTTATAATTAGTAGAGAGGATATTATTGCAGGTACTTTTGCGATATATTCACTTGGAAAAAAATAGTGTAATAAGGTAATGGAGATAGTTATATGGAAAGAGAAAAAGAAGGATTTGTTATCTTTGGGGAAAAAGTATCTTTAAGAAAGATTACTTTGAAAGATACAGCGCTTATCGTAAAATGGAGAAATAATGAAAGGGTAAGAGATAATTTTGTTTTTAGAGAACATTTTACGAAAGAAATGCATGAAGTTTGGTTTAAAGAAAAAATTCAAAAAGGTTTTGTTGAGCAGTTTATTATTTGTGAAAATACAGAAGGTTATAGACCGATTGGAAGCGTGTATTTTAGAGATATAGATAGTGCTAATGCAACTGCAGAATATGGAATATTTATAGGTGAGGATGATGCTATTGGGCGAGAATATGGTAATGAGACAGCTCTTTTAGCGTTGGATTATGCGAAAAAAGTGTTGGGATTAAAAAAAATTATATTGCGAGCATTTAAAGATAACAAGGCAGCGATTAGGAGTTATAAAAATGCAGGCTTCACGAAAATAAAGGATTTAATGGCGGTCGAGTGCAGTGATGGCTTTAAAAGCGATATGATACTTATGGAAAAAAGGTTTTAGAATATTACTGAAAGGTTTGAATAGATGATTAAAACGACAGTCAGCTTTGTGATCCCATGCTACAGATCGCAGGATACTATAGAATCCGTAATAACAGAAATAAAGGAAACGATGTCTGGTCTTATGGCATATTCGTATGAAATCATTCTTGTAAATGACTGTTCTCCCGATAATACTTGGGAGAAGGTTAAGGAACTTGCCGATAAGAACAGTGATATTATCATGGGTATAAATTTTTCAAAGAATTTCGGTCAGCATGCAGCACTTATGGCAGGACTTAATGCTGCTAAAGGAGATTATGTTGTGTGCCTTGATGATGACGGACAGACTCCTGCAAATGAGGTAAATAAGCTTCTTGGAGCGCTTGATAACGGAGCGGATGCGGTCTATGCAAGATATGCACACAAACAGCACAACTGCTTTAGAAACTTTGGCAGTGCAATGAATGAGTGGATGGCACATGTGATGCTTGGTAAGCCCAAAGATCTCTATGTCTCCAGCTATTTTGCAGTAAAAAGATTTGTTGCAGATGAGATGATAAGATATGACAATTCTTATCCTTATGTTATCGGTCTTGTTCTCAGAACTACGAGCAATATAGTGAATGTCGATGTTAATCACAGAAAAAGAGAGATAGGACAGAGCGGATACGATCTTAAAAAGCTTATGAAGCTGTGGATAAACGGTTTTACTGCTTTTAGCATAAAGCCGCTGAGACTTGCAACTCTTTTCGGATTTGTTTTTTCACTTGCAGGTTTTTTATATGGAGTTTATACCATTATTAAGAAGTTCGTTTATCCTGTAGCATTTGTAGGCTTTGCAGCCCTTATGTCTGCTGTTGTGTTCATGGGGGGAGCGATTCTGTTTATGCTTGGAATGGTTGGAGAATATGTCGGAAGATCCTATATTTCACAGAACAAGAATCCACAGTACGTGATACGAGAGACTACAAGGGATGGAAAATAGTAAAACGGGGAAAAATATAACTACATCTAATGAAACAAGATCAGCCTGGCTTATGTCAGGCTTATTTGGCATTTTATCAGGCATTTTTTTTGTGTTCGGATATCAGCTTGAAAGATTTGACAATGTAAATTTTAAAGATTCCGGAACTTACGCATTTATACTGTGTATTGCCGTCATCCTTACCATAGACGTCAGATATGTCTGGAAGAGTTACGACAGTGCAAGGGCAGGTAAAAAACTGTTTGGTCTTATTGAACTTAAAGGCAGGGAAAGCGCAGCGGGTGATAAGCGCTTTATACTAAAGACATGGGCTGTTCTGGCAGCTCTTAATACTGTGGTAATTCTTGCTGAGTATCCGGGATTTTTTGTCTATGATGCGCAGGATGAGCTGAATGAAGTGCTTACTAGGAGCTTTTCGACTCATCATCCTCTTTTGCATGTTCTTCTTTTGGGAGGAATTATCGCGCTTGTGCATAAACTCACGGGCTCGTGGAATGCGGGAATTTTTACGTATACTTTTTTGCAGATGCTTGTGATCACATTTGTGCTTGCGTATGTCATAGATTATATGAGAAAAAAAGGCATTGGAAAGCGCTCTGTCGTTTTGTGGACAGTGTACTACGGAGTTTTTCCCGTTATCGTGATGTACAATCTCTGTTCCAGTAAAGACGGACTTTTTACGGCGCTTTTATTGTATATTACGCTGTCACTTATAAAGCTTACGGAAGATAAGGAGGCTTTTCTAAAGAGCAGGTCTTTGGTCGTGAGTTTTGTTATCTCTGCGGTTCTCATGCCGCTTTTCAGACACAACGGATTTTATGCTTATCTTGTATTTTTGCCGTTTACTTTTATATATTTCAGAAAAGAAATAACAAAGAAGCTTGTGCTGATGCTTGTTATTCCCGTGGTATGCTATCTTGCGATCAATACGGCTTTGTCCGCGGTGCTTTCGACAAAGGGAACCGATCATCAGGAAATGCTCACGGTGCCCATAATGCAGATGGCAAGAGTTTACACTTATGAAAAAGATTCCATGTCGCCGGAGGATATAAGGACTTTGGAAGCTTACATTCCTGTGGATAACCTTGAAATGTATACGCCCAGAGTATCCGACATGGTGAAGTACGGGTTTAACAACGAGTTGTATGAGCAGAACAGCAAGGATTTTAAGGACTTGTGGATAAAGCTCTTTTTGAAACATCCCGCAACATATTTTAATGCGTGGTTTCTTACTTCGTACGGCTATTGGTTCCCGCCTGCGCTTATCAACGTATATAAGGGGACAACAGTATTTACTTTTACTTATACCGACAGTTCGTACTTTGGTTATGAGGTTGAACAGCCCGGAGAAAGGCACAGTCTTATTCCGGTGATTGACAGTTTTTACAGATATATTTCGATAGGAAGCTTTCATAAGGACGCGCCGGTGCTTGCACTTTTGTTTTCGCCGGGGCTATGTATGCTGATATATCTTTTTGTTGTTTTGTACCGCCTTTCAAAGGGAAAATTTGACAGAGTACTTCCTTACATGCCGATCATCCTGAACTGGCTTACGGTTCTTTTGGGCCCTACATACCTTGTAAGATATGTCGCAATATTGTGGTATGCATTGCCGCTTTTGTTTGCTCCAAAAGCAGAGCGTGTGGGCGGTGAGTCTGTTTGATTAAGACCTTTAGGTATGATAATATTTAGAGGCGGTCAGTACCTAATAAAAGAAGGAAAAATACACTTTTATGAGAAAGATTATTGATAGAAAAACAGCGTATAGAGCGGTGCTGCTCATAATCGCATTGGTGGCGATATTATCTGTATGGCCTTTTAGAATCTGGACGAGTGTCACAGAGACTTCCTCAAGAGGAGAGAAGCTTGAAGAACGCTCGGTAAACTGGGATCACCTTTATTCACAGAAGTTTGTGGCAAGATACGACAGACTTAGTTCTTTGGATATATACATCTCCAAAATGGAGAAGGGAAGATATATAGAAATTTCTTTGTTCGATGAGAACGGCATTGCGAAGATCAAGGCTCAGCATGATGCGCCTGAGGGATATGAAGGCGAGGGCGTTAACGAAGTATTGAAGGTTCAGTTTGATACTGACGGCTTTGATATTCCGGGGTATGTAAGAGTTCCTCTTGAGTACAACGTTGAAGTCGGAAAAGAGTATATGTTTTACGTACAGGGATGCAGATCCAAGTTCAATATAGAGCTTGAGTCGGTTCCCGACAATTCCGAATATGTCGGAAGTATGTACGAAAATGATTCTGAAGTTCCGGGAAAGCATATTATTGCGGGATACAATTACAGAGTACCGGTATCAAAGAAGATATCGTTTTGCATTATAGCTGCCATTGCAGTGCTTACAGCTGCATTGTACGGTGTTATCGGGCTTTGGTTCTCAAAGCACCCCGGAAGCAACACTCTCGTAACTGTTGAGAAATGTATCAAATATACAGCCAATCCTATTGCGGCAATTGTGTATCTGACGCTTATGGTAATGGTATTTCCGCTTAAACTCTTTGATATGAGAGCTGCGGACATAATCTTCTATGAGATCGGACTTATCGTGGCGGCTGCAATAACTCTCTATGCCATAAATCATAAGTCGGTAAAGAGCGAAGTCGGCATTTCATATATTGACAAGATAAATGCGGGCGAAAAGGTCAGATACTTTTGCATAATGTTCTCGATGGCAATGGTAATATGGAATTCATGCAATTATATGAATGCTTTTTACAGTATTTACCAGCAGCTGGCAGAGCGAAAAATGGCTATATGGCTTCTTGCAATGATACTTCTTACTTTTACCGCGGGGGAAGCGTTTAATGCGCTTAATCTTGTCTGGCTCATTGCTTCGACAATAGGTGGAATCCGGTATTATATGATTCACCTTATTCCCGATACGGAAAAAGAGTTTGACTTAAAGAATGCTGCGCTTAAATATGCGATAATAATTGTAATCTTAAGCGGTTTTGTTGCGATCAATCTTATAAAGCGAATTTTTGGATATATTCAGGAGAGAATACACAAGAACATCAGTGTAACCGAAGACAGAGTAAAAGTGTCTGCATTCGGAATATTTGTATATCTTTTCTTTATCCTGCTTGTAATAATGAGAAACAACAGCTGGTGGGGAGTTGCACTTGCAGCAATATACAGCTGTCTGTATATAAGAGGACTTGTGTGGAAGGGAAGAAAAGACTGGCTGTATATTTTTTCGGGCGGTCTTATGCTTAACTTTGTAATTTCACTTTGCTATTGCGTTTTGTACAGGATTTTTGCCGGATATGTGAGCGGAAGATACGGATTTTTGTTCCATACCGTTACTATAGCCGGAGAGTATTTCATATTCATGGGAGCAGCGATCACGGTTCTTCTTACAGCGAAGATCGTGGCGCTTCCAAAGGGAACAGGTGCCAAAGAGATCATAAAGACTTCATGGAAAGAGATGGTTCTGTTTGGCTGGATAGCTTCATATGCTATCTTTACGGTTACAAGAACAGCGTATATCGCGATTTTTGTATGCCTGTTCGGAATACTTCTGGTTGTGCTTGTATGCCACGGAAATAAGTTTGGCAAGATACTTTTGACAATGATCCTTTCGATTGTTGTGTGCTTCCCGGCTGCGTTTACGCTTCAGAGAATGGTTCCTGCGATGGTAGGAGATCCTGCTTTTCATCTTGATCCTACCGACGGAAGAGATATAGATGCGACAGATACCTTTATAAGAGGCGGAGCTGCTTGGGGCAATCCCAACTATATGTGCGTAGAGAGGTTCATAAATCTGTTTGAAAGTAAGATTTTCGGTATTGATGTGGGAGACTACAAGTTCCCTGTTGATATAAACAATTACGATCCCAAGACGGAGAAACCGTATTTTGATCTTTACGGCAATCCGTATGAGGGAAGCGATGAGGAAGCTGAATCGGAAGGTGCTTCAGGTGATGATTATGAAGAAGAATCATCCGGAAGGGCTGTGCCTTGCGACTCAGATAATCTTCTTGCTTCGGCGCGCCTTACAAGAGCAGAAACGTTGCTTCTTTTGGATGCGCTTGAAGAGCACATTGATGAGTCAAACAAATGGGATATTGTATTAAACGGCAGAGTTACAATATGGAATCTGTATATGCATAATCTGAATATGACGGGACATGAAGATCAGCCTACATGGCCAAGCGGTGAGTATCTTTATCATGCTCACAGTTCCTATATACAGATGGCGTATGATTACGGAATCCCTGTAGGAATCATGTTTTTGCTGTTTATTATCGGAAGCATTGTCTTCGGACTTATATATTACAGGAAAAATGAAAAGATGCAGCCTCTGGCACTTATGCCGTTTGCTATAGTGTGCGGAGTGATGGTTGCCGGAATGACCGAATCGGTATTTCAGTTTGCATACATCATGACTCCTGTGATGATGTTTGCTATATTCCCTTTGATGCAGAATAACGAGTGATATTATAATTACAGAGAACAACTATGGACAAGGATAAGAAAAAAGAACCATTCAATCTACAAAAATTTTATAGGCGTACGGCGCTCATTATCTATGATGTGCTGATTATAGTCTTTGTGAGCTATTTGGCGATCTTTGCCAGAGATTTCGATATCACAGAGCTTTCCAAGCATGCTCATTTCTACAAGACTGTAACTACTTTTTTGCCTATAAATATAATAATTACGCTGGTTGTTTTCTCAGTCCTTAAGCTCTATGACAGTTTGTGGGCTTATGCAGGAGAGAGAGAACTTCAGAACCTGGTTATGGCTTGTACGATTTCATCTATCATTGATGGAATAGGACTTCAGTTTTTTAAGGCACCGGGTGCGGAAAAAGCGGTTCCCGACAGTTACTATCTGATCTATCTGTTTCTTTTGGTTGCATTTATATTTGGAAGCAGATTCTCTTACAGGTTCTTTAGGAGTTTCAAGCACAGATCGGAAAATAAGAGCAACAGCAAGGCTGTTATGATCATTGGAGCCGGAGAAGCTGCCAATATCATCATAAAGGACATTCAGATAAGCAATTATTCAACAATGTCCATCAAGTGTATCATTGATGACAATCCCGAAAAGTGGGGCAAGTATATTCAGGGCATCAGAGTTGTAGGCGGAAGAGACAGGATCTGTGAGTGCGCGGATCTGTATGATATAGACGAGATTATAGTTGCGATTCCTTCGGTATCAAGGCAGGAGATGAAGAAGATCCTTGATATCTGTAAGAATACCAACTGTAAACTTCGTGCACTTCCCGGAATGTATCAGCTTGTAAGCGGAGAAGTAAACGTATCAAGACTTCGTGACGTTGAAGTTGAAGACCTTCTCGGAAGAGAGCCTATTGCCGTCGATCTTGATTCCATTGCGGGATATGTAAGCGACAAGACTGTTCTGGTAACCGGAGGCGGTGGTTCGATCGGATCCGAGCTCTGCAGACAGATTGCGGGACATAAGCCAAAGAGACTTATAATAGTCGATATATATGAGAACAATGCATATGACATTCAGCAGGAACTTAAGACCAAATATCCCGAGCTTGACCTTGTCGTACTCATTGCATCTGTAAGAAATACTTTAAGGATCAACAACATATTCAGGGAATACAGACCTGAGATCGTATATCATGCGGCAGCGCACAAGCATGTACCTCTTATGGAGGACAGCCCTACGGAAGCTATCAAGAACAATGTATTCGGAACCTGGAAGACAGCCATGGCAGCAGCTATGAACGGAACGGCTAAGTTCGTAATGATATCCACCGATAAGGCTGTTAATCCCACCAATGTTATGGGAGCAAGTAAGAGAATCTGTGAGATGATCGTTCAGACGTTCAACAAGCACTACGATACGGAGTTTGTTGCGGTCAGATTCGGTAATGTTCTCGGTTCAAACGGTTCGGTTATTCCGCTGTTTAAAAAGCAGATTGCGGCAGGAGGTCCTGTGACTGTCACAGACCCCAACATAATCAGATACTTCATGACTATTTCCGAGGCGGTTTCTCTTGTTCTTCAGGCAGGAGCCTTTGCAAAGGGTGGAGAGATCTTTGTACTTGATATGGGAGAGCCCGTTAAGATCCTTGATCTTGCGGAGAACCTCATAAAACTTTCCGGATATACGGTCGGAGAGGATATCAGGATTGAATTTACAGGACTTCGTCCCGGAGAGAAGCTCTACGAAGAGATGCTTATGGACGAAGAAGGACTTCAGGATACAGCAAACAGGATGATCCATATCGGAAAGCCTATAGAGCTTGATGAGACTAAGTTCTTTGCAGAGCTTGAGAGATTGAACGTTGCGGCAAAAGAGGAGTCGCCTGATATCAAAAACCTTGTCAGAGAGATTGTTACCACATATCATCCTGCAGACAATATTGCCGACAGATCGGATGAACACAAGGAAGCACTCAGAAAAGTTGCCGAGAAGATAAACATGGAGGATTGATAAATGGAGATCACACCATTTAAAGATAAAGTATGGCTTTCTTCACCTACAATGCACGGAGATGAGATAAAGTACGTGCAGGAAGCCTATGACACCAACTGGATGTCAACCGTCGGTGCCAACATCAACGAAGCTGAAAAGCTTATTTGTAAAAAGATAGGATGCAAGGATGCTGTTGCTCTTTCTTCAGGCACAGCTGCACTTCATCTCGCCATAAAACTTGCCGGAGAAAGACTTTACGGTCAGGCTAAGCCCGGTCACGGAACCCTTGAAGGAAGAAAAGTCTTTTGCTCCGATGTTACTTTCGATGCTACGGTAAATCCTGTGGCATATGAAGGCGGAGAAGCTGTTTATATAGACACGGAAGAAAATACCTGGAATATGGATCCCAAGGCGCTTAAAAAGGCGTTTGAGATATATCCCGATGTTAAACTTGTAGTTCTTGCCCATCTCTACGGAACTCCCGGAATGATGGATGAAATAGTAAAGATCTGTCGTGATAACAATGCGCTTATTGTTGAGGATGCGGCTGAGTCTTTGGGAGCAAGCTACAAGGGCAAGCAGACGGGACTTTTTGGTGATTACAGCATTATTTCTTTTAACGGGAACAAGATAATCACAGGTTCTGCGGGTGGAATGTTCCTTACAGACAGTGTTGATGATGCAAACAAGGTTCGTAAGTGGTCGACACAGGCAAGAGAAGATGCACCTTGGTATCAGCATGAGGAAATAGGTTATAACTACAGAATGAGTAATGTTATAGCCGGAGTTATAAGGGGACAGATACCTTATCTTGAGGAGCACATCGCGCAGAAGAAAGCGATTTACATGCGCTATAAGGAAGGACTTAAGGATCTTCCCGTAAAGATGAATCCATATGATGACAAGAACAGTGAGCCGAATTTCTGGCTTTCATGTATCATTATAGATGAGGATGCTATGTGCAGGCAGGTTCGCGGAGAGAAGGAAGCTCTTTATATTTCCGAGCCCGGAAAGTCTTGTCCCACAGAGATACTTGAAGCAATTGCCAAGATAAATGCGGAAGGTCGTCCCATCTGGAAGCCTATGCATATGCAGCCAATCTACAGAATGCACGGCTTTATCACAAAAGACGGAAGCGGAAGGGCACACAGCAATGCTTATATCGCTGAAAAGGGCATGAAGGATGTCGGAGCGGATATTTTTGAAAGAGGTCTTTGCCTTCCCAGTGACAACAAGATGACCGCAGAGCAGCAGGATGCGATCATTGAAGTTATAAAGAAATGCTTTGAATAAGAATTTTCGGAGTAGAATAGATGATATATTCCAAATTTGTAAAAAGACTGATAGACATAATACTGTCTTTGGTGGTACTGATCTGCTTTAGCTGGCTGTATCTTATCGTGGCGGTCCTTGTCAGGGTAAAGCTTGGAAGTCCCGTTATTTTCAGGCAGCCAAGACCCGGTAAAGACGGAAAAGTATTTAACCTCTATAAATTCAGAACAATGACTGATGCCAAAGACGAGAACGGAAATCTTCTTCCCGATGAAGACAGACTTCCCGAGTTTGGCAAAAAATTAAGGACAACCAGCCTTGATGAGCTTCCCGAGTTCGTCAACATTTTGAAGGGAGATATGAGCTTTGTGGGTCCCAGACCCCTTCTTGTTAAATATCTTCCGCTTTACAATGAGGAGCAGAGGCACAGACACGATGTTCGTCCGGGACTTACCGGATGGGCGCAGGTCAACGGAAGAAACCTTCTCAGCTGGGAAGACAAATTCGAGAAAGATGTTTACTATGTAAGAAATCTTTCTTTTCTTCTTGATCTTAAGATAGTATTTATGACTTTCGCGGCAGTATTTAGGCACAATGATATAAACAGTGCCACAGATGCTACTATGGAGGCATTTACAGGCACAAAACCAAAGGAGCAGTAAAAATGAATATTTTATTTTGCAGTGTTGGTAGGCGCTGCGAACTTTTAAAAGACTTTAAGAAAACACTCGGTGACAAGGTGTGCATGGTCGTTACAGACAACAGCATATATGCACCTGCACCTACATTTGCGGATGTATGCTATAAGGTTCCGCTTATAACGGATCCCGGATATATTCCGATGATACTTGAAATTTGTAAAAGGGAGAAAATTGATGCGGTAACAACTCTTATCGATCCCGAGATATCTATCCTTGCGGCTCACAGAAAAGAGTTTGAGGAGATAGGTGTTGAGGTTCTGGCTCCCTATGAAGAGACTGCGAAGCTTTGCTTCGACAAATACGAGATGTACAAGTATCTCACCGAGAAAGGAATAAGAACCGTCAAGACTTATGGCTCTTTTTCCGATTTTGAAAAAGATTATAACGAGGGAAAGATTGATTTCCCTGTTTTTGTTAAACCCAGAACCGGCAGCGGAAGCGTAGGAGCCAGAAAAGTAGATACCTATGAGCTCTTAAAAGAAGTGACCGCCAAAGATTCCGGACTTATTATCCAGGAGCTTATGACCGGAAAAGATATGGACGCCGATGTCTATGTGGATACAATAAGCCACAAGGTAGTTGCGGTCTTTTCCAAGAAAAAGATCTCGACCACGATTGGCGGTGCCAATAAGACAATATCCTTCAAGGATGAGAAACTCTTTGAGTTTGCGCAGAAAGCCATGGAGGTATTTAAGTTCAACGGACCTCTTGATATGGATCTTTTTTATCAGGACGGTGAGTATTATCTTTCAGAGATCAATCCCAGATTCGGAGGCGCATATCTTCATGCCTACGGGGCAGGAGTTGATTTCCCTTTATTCATTTACAGAAATGTTGAGGAGAAAAAAGAAAATCCCCAGCAGATCGGTGAGTACGACGAGAATGTCGTTATGATGATGTATGACAGTGTTGTTATAGACAAACTGGAAAACCTTAAGGAAAAAATGAAAGAGCTCTGACAATGACTATTTTGATTTTGGCAAACTATGCAAACGGTCTTTTTCTGTTCAGAAAAGAACTCGTAAAGTCCTTTAAGAGCGCGGGACATAAGGTTGTTGTGTCCGTTCCGTTTGACGAGAATGTGTATAAACTTCGTGAAATGGGTGTAGAACTTGTGGATACTCATCTTGAAAGGCATGGGATGAATCCGTTTAAGGATTTCAAACTGTTTGCAAGCTACATGAAAATAATGAAAAAGTATAACCCGGATGTTGTGCTTACATATACCATAAAGCCCAATATCTACGGGGCTTCGGCGGCAAAATTCCTAAAGATCCCGTATATCTGTAATGTCACGGGACTCGGAACTGCCATAGAAGGCGGAGGAATGCTCAGCAAAGTCCTTGTTATGCTGTATTCATTCTCCATGAGCAAGGCGAAGAAAGTCTTTTTTCAGAACAAAAGAAATCTCGAATTTATGACGGATGTGGGAGTTGCCGAGAAGAATGCGGCACTTTTACCCGGATCGGGAGTGAATCTTACGGAGCATCCGTTCAGAGAATATCCTTCTGAGGAGGACGGAATACGTTTCCTTGCCGTAATAAGGATAATGAGAGATAAGGGAATCGAAGAGTACCTTGATGCTGCAGAGAAGGTCACTGCAGATAACAAGAAGGTTTCTTTTGAACTTGTTGGAGAATACGAAGAGGACGAGCGAGAAAAATATGAGCCCAGGATACGCGAACTTGAAGAGAAGGGCGTGATCAAGTATTACGGGCATCTCGACAGCGTAGAACCTGTCATGGCAAACAGCCATGTTATAATACATCCTTCTTATCATGAGGGGCTTTCAAATGTACTGCTTGAAGCCGGAGCTTGCGGAAGACCGGTTCTTGCAACGGATGTAAACGGTTGCAAAGAGACTTTTGAAGAAGGAGTGACGGGAATAGGGTTTAAACCCGCAAATGCTGCATCACTCACGGATGCCATTCACAATATCCTGGCTTTTTCCGAAGACCACAGGAAAGAGATGGGATATAAAGCCAGACAGTTTACGGAGAGCAATTATGACAGAAATATTGTCATTTCCGAGTATAAAAAAGTACTCGAAACGCTATGAATGAGTGGCTTTTACAGATGTTTGACATGCGTAGTATAATAGATGAGTATGTGAATAACATTAATTTGATAACATTGAAATGTTAAAAAGTTTGGAGGATTTCAAATGGGTTTGTTTGAAAAACTTCTCGCAGGAGAAGAGAAATTATCTTTGGTCGGACTTGGATACGTAGGCATGCCTATCGCTGTGGCATATGCCAAGAAAATAAAAGTAGTGGGATACGATTTTAACGCAGCTAAGGTAGATCTTTACAAGAAGGGCATTGACCCCACAAGAGAAGTGGGCGATGACGCCATTAAGAATACAAGTGTTGAATTTACTGCGGATCCCGAGAAACTTCGTGAGTGCAAATTCCACGTAGTAGCGGTTCCGACACCCGTTAATGACGATCATACACCGGATCTTTCACCTGTTGAGGGTGCCAGCCATACACTTGGTAAGTATCTTACAAAGGGAAGCATAGTAGTATATGAGTCAACAGTTTATCCCGGAGTAACAGAGGATATCTGTGTTCCTATTCTTGAGCAGGAATCGGGACTTAAGTGCGGAGTTGACTTTAAAGTAGGATATTCACCTGAACGTATCAACCCCGGTGACAAGGTTCACAGACTTGATACCATCACCAAGATCGTTTCAGGTATGGATGAGGAGACTCTCGATGAAGTTGCTAAGGTATACAGCCTTGTTGCACTTGCGGGAGTATATAAGGCACAGTCTATCAAGGTTGCCGAGGCTGCAAAAGTTATCGAGAACAGCCAGAGAGACATCAATATTGCATTTATGAACGAGCTTTCAATGATCTTCCACAAGATGGATATCGATACAAAGAGCGTTCTTGAGGCTGCCGGAACAAAGTGGAATTTCCTTAAATTCTTCCCCGGTCTTGTAGGCGGACACTGCATCGGTGTCGATCCTTACTACCTCACATATAAAGCAGAAGAACTCGGATATCATTCACAGATCATTCTTTCCGGAAGAAGGATCAACGATGATATGGGTAAATATATTGCGGAGTCATGCGTAAAGAATCTTATCGCAAATGACATCGCTGTTAAGAATGCAAAGGTTGCAATCCTTGGATTCACATTTAAGGAGAACTGCCCGGATACACGTAACACAAAGGTTATCGATATCTACAACGAGCTTGGTGAGTACGGAATTACTCCCGTAGTTGTTGATCCCGAGGCAGATGCAGACGAAGCAAAGAGACTTTACGGAATTGATTTTGATTCAATAGATGCCGTTAAGGATATGGATGCTGTTATCGTAGCGGTTGCTCACAAGGAATTTGAGAGCTATAAGCCCGCCGATATCGCTAAATTCTTCAATCCTAAGCACGCAACAAAGGTGTTCATGGATCTTAAGGGAATTTATGACATGAACGATTATAAAGCTCCCGAATACAGTTATTGGAGACTGTAAAGTAATCACTTAGCGAGGTTCTTTCGAGCTTAGTGTACTACTTTGTTCCGGCGAGCGAAGCGAGAGCGGAACTTCCTTATCGAGAGCGGAACCTCCTTTATCACTTGAAAAGAGGACTATTTTATAATGAGTTACAAAGAACTTAAATTTGACGACGACAGTTTATTTCTGGTAACCGGAGGCGCAGGCTTCATCGGTTCCAATATATGTGAGGCACTTCTTGGTATGGGCTACAAGGTAAGATGCCTTGATAACCTTTCAACAGGACATATCGAGAACATTCAGCCTTTAATGGAAAATAAGAATTTCACTTTTATCGAGGATGACATCAGAGACCTCGATGCCTGCATGAAGGCAACGGAAGGTGTTACTTATGTATTAAACGAAGCTGCATGGGGAAGCGTTCCCAGAAGCATCGAGATGCCCCTTCTTTATGAGGAGATCAACATAAAGGGAACTCTCAATATGATGGAGGCATCAAGACAGAACGGAGTTAAGAAGTTTGTATATGCTTCAAGCTCATCTGTTTACGGAGATTCAACAATTCTTCCCAAGAAAGAAGGACAGGAAGGAAACGTTCTTTCTCCTTACGCACTTACAAAGAAAGTAGACGAAGAGTACGGTAAGCTTTACAAGAAGCTCTACGGACTTGATACATACGGACTTCGTTATTTCAATGTGTTCGGAAGAAGACAGGATCCCAACGGCGCATATGCTGCAGTTATTCCAAAGTTCTTAAAGCAACTTATGAACGGTGAGACTCCTACAATCAACGGTGACGGCAAACAGTCCCGTGACTTTACTTATGTTGACAACGTAATCGAGGGTAACTTAAGAGCCTGCCTTGCTTCATCGGAAGCAGCCGGCGAGGCATACAATATAGGAGCAGGCGGAAGAGAGTATCTTATAGATGTATATCATCACCTTACAGATGCACTCGGACTTGATGTAGAGCCTAATTACGGACCTGCAAGAAAGGGCGACATCAGAGATTCAAATGCCGATATCACAAAGGCAAGAGAGAATCTTGGATACGATCCTTCATATGACTTCAAAGCAGGAATTAAACTTGCTATCGATTGGTACAAAGAGAATTTATGAAAATAGCTATTCGAATGGATGATATAACTCCGGCAATGGACCGTGAGAAATTTGATAGGTTTAAAGCGCTTCTCGATAAGCATGGGATCAAACCTCTTATCGGGGTTGTTCCCGAGTGCAAAGACGAGAAGCTTAATATCTCTGAGCCTATCGAAGACTTCTGGGGTTTTGTGAAGGAACTCCAGAAGGACGGCTGGATTGTTGCCATGCATGGGTTTAATCATGTTTACACAACCAAAGAAGCCGGAGTGTTCCCGGTCGGCGGAAAGTCGGAGTTTGCCGGCATCCCTTATTCCAAGCAGGATGATATGCTTAGAATGGGGAAGCGTATATTGAGGGAAAATGATATATTTACGGATATTTTCATGGCGCCCTCACATTCATTTGACAATAAGACAATCAAAGCTCTTAAGAAAAACGGTTTTTCCAAGATAACGGATGGATTCGGGATCGCACCTTACAAGAGGTCGGGACTAACGTTTTATCCCATTTCTCTCTTTAAGAAAAGAACCTTATCCGATAAGAGGGACGGAATAACCACATTTGTATATCATACCAATACAATGGATGAAAAAGAGTTTGCGGATTTTGAAAAGCTTTTGGAAAACGCACAAGTGGTGTCGTATTCCGAATTGATGGACAAAGAAGCCGTAGCGCAGGGAATACTCGGATATATCTGTGAGTACATTCTCGCCAAAGCCAAATACACTGTTTTAAATCTTAAAAAGAGTTTAAAGTGAGGAGTTATGGAAGAGAACTATGGGCAGATAAGAGTCTTACATGTCCTTGGGGGACTTGGGGTAGGCGGAGCTGAATGTCGCATAATGGATTTATATCGTAATATGAATAGGGACAGGGTGCAGTTTGATTTCCTTGTCCATTGTTTGCCTGATAAGACAGGGAAAAAGAGTCCGACTTCTGATGAACTGATGGCAGTTCGAGAGCCGGACTATTTTGATTCTGCGGTATATCAGCTGGGCGGACGTATATTCTGCCTTCCCAAATTTGTGGGAACCAATATGCTTGACTACAAGAACGCCATCAAGAGATTTTTTAAAGAACATCAGAATGAGTGGAAGGTGATCCAGGGACACATGACAAGTACTTCCGCTATTTATCTTCCGATTGCCAGAAAATCGGGGATACCGATCTGCGTTGCACACGCTAGAAGTGCAGGTGTTGATAAGGGCGTAAAGGGTTTTGCGACCAAATTTCTGAGGACACCTCTTCAGAAAGAGGGAGTGACTGATTTTAATTTTGCATGCTCAAGAGAGGCGGGCTATGCCGTTTTCGGTAAAAACCTTATGGATGCGGGAAAGGTAAGGATTATCCCAAATGCCATAGATTTAAGACGCTTTGCCTATGATGAGGAAAAGAGAAACAAGATAAGACGTGAACTTGGAGTGTCAAATGCTGTTGTTATTGGTCATGTTGGAAGTTTCAGATATGCCAAGAATCACGAGTTTTTGATCCGGGTATTTGTACAGGTGTGTAGGTTACTTGATAATGACGATGCGCACAAATACAGCATGCTTCGAGGAATGAGAATAAAGCTTCTGATGCTCGGAATGGGACCGCGAATGGAGGAGATGAAGCAGCTCGCCGAGAGCCTTCATGTCTACGACAGATGTATATTTGCCGGAAATAAGAGTAACGCCGCCGACTATTATCAGGCGATGGATTATTTCTGCTTCCCTTCAAGATACGAGGGACTTCCGGGAAGTGTTATAGAAGCGCAGGCAGCAGGACTTCAATGTCTTGTGTCCGACTCCGTAACGCATGAAGTTGACGTGACGGAACTTGTCACTATGAAGAGTATAAATGCGGACACCAAGGAGTGGGCGCTTAAAATACTCGACGATCTGACACTTAACGATGAAGAAGGCGGAGACGTACTTTCGGAAGAGATCAAACTCAATCAGACTTTAACCGCAATTGAGGGCGAGAGAAGAGAAAGCGTATTTGAAAACGATGATACCCCTGATTTTGACATCCTTGACAGCGATACGGGATTTGAGAAACTCAATATTCCCGATGAAGGTTTTAACGCCGTGAAGAAGAATGAATTCTCGATAGGAGACAGGAAAGATTCATCGGAATATATATTGAACAAATTGAAAGAAGCGGGCTTTGACGTTAAGTCACAGGCTAAGCTCATGGCTTTTTTCTATGAAAGAGGACATTTTTAATGGCAGATAGTAAAAAGAACCTTATGCTCATGGTTCCCATGCTTCACCAGGGAGGCTTTGAGCGCGTCTGCATAAAGACGGCAAGGCTTATGCAGGAATATTACAATGTATATATTCTTATCTTTAGTTCCAAAGACATCAATTTCGATGTTACGGGGCTTGAAGTTATCGATATCGATGTTCCTGCAAAAAAGGGCACATTAAACAAAGTAATAAACGTATTCAAAAGAGTAATAAAGACAAAGAAGATAAAGAAAAAGCTCGGGATAGACATTTCATACAGCTTCGGAAGTTCCGCAAACTATGTAAATGTTCTTTCTAAGGGAAAAGAGAGAGTTCTTACGGGACTTCGCTGTCAGACCGATATGGAAAGTCCCAAGCAGGTAAGACTTTTCTGTAAGGGATCAGATCAGGTGCTCTCTTGTTCAAAAGAGATCGTAAGACAGCTTCTTAAAGATTTTGATTACAACAAAAGTACATATATCTACAATCCTCTTGATGTTGAAGACGTCAAAGATAAGGGAAACCAGGATATAGATGATATGCCTTTCAAGGGAGAGGATGTGAAGATCATATCCTGCATGGGAAGAAACGACTACATAAAAGGTATATGGCACCTCGTAAAAGCATTTTCCATTGCTTACAAGAAGCACCCGGAGGCAAGACTTGTGGTTCTCGGCGCAGGAAACTGGTCGGGCTACGAAGAGCTTTCGGAAAAGCTTGGGGTCAAGGGAAAGACATTTTTCCCGGGAGTAAGAAAGAATCCTTTCCCCTATGTCGCAGCTTCGGATATTTATGTGTGTAGTTCCAATCACGAAGGATTTCCCAATGCGGTTCTTGAAGCTATGGCATTAGGCAAGCCTGTTATCTCGGCTGATTGTAAGACGGGACCGAGAGAGATTCTTTTGAGCGAGAGTGAGTACGAGCAGCTCATAAAGGATATACCAAGCGGAGACAGTCCCGAGGGAGCTATTGAGGGATCGTATGGAATCCTTGTACCTGATCTCGGAGAGAAGGTCGATATGGATCCCGATAATATTACAGAGGGTGAGAAGCTCCTTGCGGAAAAGATAATCAGTCTACTCGACGATGAAAAGAAGGCTGCGGAATATGCAGACAAGGCATTTGAGAGAGCTATGTTCTACACACCCGAAAGATACAAAGAAAGTATACATGAAATTTTCAAGAGGTATGAATAATGCATTATAAGGTAGTAGTGTTCGGAGTAAAGGATACATCTGAGAATATTATAGATTTCATTGAAAAAGAGCTTTGCAAGGTCGATCTTGTCATGACTATCGCGCCCAAGGTTCTTGAGCACAATCAGGTGTCGGGATTTAAGGGCTTGAGTTTCCTTACAGAAAAGTACGGAACGCCCGTATTTGAGGCCGAGAGCTATTTCCTCAATGATGAAAAGACTAAGAAATTTATTGAGGAGAACACCTTTGATCTCGGAATCGTAATGGGATGGCAGAGACTTATTCCCAAGGAAGTCCTCGATGCATTTAAGAGCGGTATATACGGTTTCCACGGAAACTGCGGATATCTCCCTTTCGGAAGAGGAAGATCACCTCTTAACTGGTCGGTTATTCTGGGAGATACGAGATTTAACCTCAATCTCTTCAGATATGACGAGCACGCGGACAGCCCCAATGTCTTTGCGACTGAGATGTTCCAGATAAATGAGCATGACGACATAAGAACCGCTCAGTACAAAAATATGATATGTTCCAAGAATCTTATCAGAAAGCTTGTTGCAACATATATGGAGAAGGGTGAGATTCCGATTCACACCGATTCAAAAGATTATGATTCATGGTACAATAAACGTACCGCAAAAGACGGAAAGATAGATTTCAAGGACAGGACCAGAAATATCTACAACCTTATAAGGGGCGTTGCGGCTCCTTTCCCCGGAGCATTCTGCTATGCGGGATCAGAGGATGAGAAGAACAAGGTAACTGTCTGGGAGGCACATCCTTTTGATGAAATGATAGATTTCTCGGGATATGCGCCCGGAGAGATTGTGGACATATTTGACAATAAGCCGATTGTCCGCACTGTTGACGGATCTATCAGAATAGACAGATATGAATCTGAAGTAGAATTAGTAATAGGAACGGTACTTTTATAATTATGAAAACCATAGCATTTCACTTGAACTGCCTTGTACAGGGCGGAGCCGAGAGGGTTGTGTCAAACCTCGCCAATCAATTTGCCAAGGAAGGCTATAAAGTATATGTTGCCACAGAGTGGGTGGATGAGAACGAGTTTGCTCTTGATGAGAAAGTCACAAGAGTACATGTAGGTCTCAGAGAAGGTGATGAGAAAAAGGGCAGGATAGCCAAGTTCTTTTTACGTGTAAAATACCTGAAAGAATTTGTCAAAGAATATCATCCCGATGTGCTTATAGCATTTGCGCAGAGAGCCAATTACAGAGCTCTCATGGCAGCGGGTAAAAGTGATGTGCCCGTCGTAATATCCATAAGGACCGATCCGGTTGGACATTATGATGCGTTATCTGATAAAGTACAGATTAAGTGGTTGTTCCCAAGGGCAGCAGGTTGTGTGTTCCAGACAACCGGGCAGAAGGAGTTTTTTAAACCCTATCTGCAGGAGAATTCAGCCATTATATTGAACCCTATAAATCCAAAGTACTTCGGTCTGGAGCGACCTAAGCAGAGAGAAAAGTCTGTGGTACATCACGCAAGACTTGTAGACTTCAAAAATCAGCCGATGCTCTGTGAGGCGTTTATCAAGGTGCATGAGAAGCATCCCGATTACGTTCTTAAGATATACGGACCGGATTCTTTTGATGGAACCAAGGAAATACTTGATAATATAATTAAAGAGAACAATGCGCAGGATTACATTCTTCTCATGGGCGGAAGTGACGAACTCGAAAAAGAGATACCAAAGGGCGCGGTTTATGCCTTTTCATCTGATTGGGAGGGAATGCCCAATTCCCTTCTTGAAGCGATGGCTATGGGAATGCCCATTGTTGCGACCGATTGTCCCTGCGGAGGTCCCAGAACCGTTATCAGGGACGGAGAGAACGGACTTCTTGTTCCGATCAAGAATCCCGACGTTCTTGCTTCTGGAATATGCAAGCTCATAGAGGACAGAGAATTTGCGGAGAGACTTGGACGTGAAGCTGCCAAGATAGAACAGATTGCCAATTCCGAAGCTGTGTTTATACAGTGGAGGGACTATTTAGAAAAGATTATAGGAGAAAAAGGATAATGTTTTCATTTGATGATTACAGAGAGATTATCCGTGCGATAAAAGCTACGGGACGTTATGCAACATATGAAGAGGCTCTTGAAAAAGACAGCTTCGTTATCATGAGACATGACGTTGAATATTCTGTTGAGAGGGCACATGCTCTTGCAAAAGTTGAAGAGAGTATGGATTTCAGGTCTACATTCTTTTTCCAGTGGACAAACAATTCATACAACATTCTTTCGAAGAAGAACAGGGACATCCTTTCCGATATGCATGAGAGAGGCCAGCATATAGGGCTTCATTTCGCGCTCAACGGAATGACTGATATGAAGGTTATAAGAGAAAGAATTAAGCAGGAGATCGAGATGCTCAGCAATATGCTCGGCTTTGAGATCAACTCTTTTTCAATACACAGACCTTCACCCGATGTTCTTGCCGAGAATATCAAGATCAAGGGAATAATTAACGCATATCAGGATGAATTCTTTTCATTCGATCCTAAAGCTACACCCGAGTCTGAACTTGAGGTGAAGTATATGTCGGATGCAAACCATATATGGAGATACGGTTATCCCGACGAGGAGACCATAAACGCTCACAAGAAGGTGCAGATTCTTACGCATCCTTTTGCGTGGACCAAGAACGGATATGACAACCTTGAAAACTATAAGACACTTGTAAACGAGAAATATGTGGAACTCATCGATTCTATCGACAATGAGTGCAAGGATTTCGGCCCTCTTCGCGATAATTTCGAAAAACTTCCTGTGGAGCTGTAAGTATAAATAATGTGCGGAATTTGCGGATATATATCAAAAAAGAGAATAACAGAAGAACAGCTGCGGATCATGAACGATACCATGTATCACAGAGGACCCGATGACAGCGGTGTTGAGATATACAGCGGAACCGATGACTATATCATAGGTTTTGCCCAGAGACGTCTTTCAATCATGGATCTTTCTCCTTTGGGACATCAGCCTATGCATTCGGAGAATGGCAGAATATCGGTTGTTTATAACGGCGAGCTCTATAACTATCGTGAACTCAAAGAAGAGCTTTCAGACTATGAGTTTAAGTCAAACTGTGATACAGAAGCTATAATTGCGGCATATCTTAAGTGGGGCATAGACATGGTGGATCATATCCACGGAATGTTTGCGATTGCCCTTTACGACAGAGAGACATCGGATATTTATCTTATAAGAGACAGAATCGGCAAAAAACCTCTTTTCTACTGGAAAGACGGTGCGAATCTTGTATTTGCATCTGAGCTTAAGCCTATTATGAAGTGTCCCGGATTCAAGCCCGAGATCAGAAAGCAGGTTATATCAAGATTCCTTCTTCAGCAGTATATCGCGGCTCCGGAGACTATTTTTACAGATGTATATAAGCTTGAGGCAGGAGCATACCTTAAGTTTAATGCAGGAAATATAATCAAGAAAAAGTATTGGGACATCAAGAATGTCTACAAGGAGATGTCTGCGAATCCTGTAAGAAGCTATGAAGAAGCCAAAGAGGGACTTAAAGAGAGACTTAAAAAGTCCGTTGCTTCCAGAATGATAGCAGATGTTCCGCTTGGAACTTTCCTTTCGGGCGGCTACGATTCATCGCTTGTTACGGCAATAGCGCAGGAACATTCGGACAGACCTGTTAAGACATTCTGCATAGGTTTCGATGTTCCCAGATACAACGAGGCGGAATATGCCAAAGAGATAGCAAAGCATCTCGGCACAGATCACACAGAGCTCTATATTTCTGAAAAAGAGATGTTTGAGCTTGTGAGCAGTATTCCTCAGTACTACGACGAACCGTTTGCGGATAACTCAGAGATTCCTTCCATGCTTGTGAGTAAACTTGCCAAGAAGGACGTTACCGTAGCTCTTTCGGGCGACGGCGGAGATGAGTTTTTCTGCGGATACAATATATATGACAATGTAAAGACGGCTCAGCTTCTTGATATTCCGGGAGCTATCGTTCATAGCCTCTCGGGCATCCCGTACAAAGACGGAACATTACTTGATAAGATGCCGTTCAGGGTTAAGGTTGTTGCAAAGAACAGAGATCCCGAGACCAAGACACAGCTTGTTTCAGAGGGCTATATCAGAGCTTCTCATGCCTTTATATCAGGCAGAGAAGAGATGGATGTTCCTATGAGTGCGGCAGATTATCTGGCGACGGATTACAATCTGCACAGCAATATGCAGCCTGTGCTTTATCCCGTGGAGAGCCTTTACGGAGTAAACAATTTCCAGATAAGAAGAATGCTTCTTGATATGGATACATATCTTCCCGAGGATATTCTCGTTAAGATGGACAGAGCATCCATGAAGTATTCGCTGGAAGCAAGATGTCCCATTATGGATACGGAAGTTATGGAGTATTCTTTCAGAATACCTCACAGATTCAAATATAACGGAAAAGACAAGAAACATATCCTGAAGGATATTGCATATGATTATATACCTAAGGAACTTCTGGACAGACCAAAGACAGGTTTTGGAGTTCCCATGGACGAGTGGCTAAGAGGCCCTCTTAAAGAGCAGCTTCTTGATTACAGCAGCACATCGTTCCTTAGAAAGCAGGATATTTTTGATTCGGAATATGTATCTTCATTTATCAACAATTATGTCGTGAACGGAGATGCAGGCCCTGCGACCGGTGCTAACTACAGTAAGATCGCATGGTCGTTCTATATTTTCCAGCAGTGGTATAATTATCATATTATTTGAAGAGTATAAGGAGAAATAAATGACAAGAGAAGAAGTTTTTGAGAAGTTGAATGAAGTGTTCAGAGATGTATTTGAAGATGACGACATCACGGTAACAGATGCTACAACAGCAGATGATATCGATGATTGGGATTCTCTTGAGCACATTAATCTTATAAACGCCGTTGAGCAGGAATTTGATATCAAATTCAACATGGGACAGATTGTTGCCATGAAGAATGTAGGCGAGATGGCAGATATTATAATCAGTAAATTACAGGGATAATGAGATGAAAATACATCACGTCGGGTACCTTGCCAAAAACATAGAAAAGACAGAGAAGAAATTCTTTGAACTTGGATATGAAGTTGAACAAGCCACTAAGTACGATGAGATAAGGGATATCAAGATAGAGTTTCTGAAAAACGGAGACTACAGAGTGGAGCTTATAGAACCCATGGGAGAGAATTCTCCGATGTATCCGCTCCTTAAGCGCTTTAAGAATTCTCCCTATCATTTTTGCTATGAAGTGGAAAATTTGGACGAGGCTGTAAAAGAACTTGAAAGCAAGCGCTACACCGTTATACAGGAGCCCCAAATTGCCCCATGTATTGCCGGCAAGAGAGTTGCTTTTTTAAATAATATCAGTATGGGGATAATTGAACTTGTCGAATTCTGAGAACGCAAAGAAGCATATTGCTATGTATATAGGCTCCCTCGAAAAGGGAGGAGCGGAAAGGGTAATGGTAAACCTTGCCGATTACTTTTTTGAGCAGGGTTACAAAGTTACTCTTGTCACCACTTATCTGGCGGCAAACGAATATGAAGTTAAGCACGCTGCATGGAAGCGTGTTCCCGCAGGTGCACCGAATGCGGTACACGTTGCGGATCTTGATGAGAGTCCTGTCTGGGTTGATCTTGAAGGTGGAGAAAAAGGCGGCATAAAGAGAGTCTTTTCCGCACTTCTGAAAGAAGAACAGGCAGGGCGAGCTGCAAATCTTAAGAACAGATATGAAAAGCTCAGGAATATCTGGAAGAAACTGAAACCGGATCTTGTACTGAGTTTTCTTGGAAAAAACAACATAATGGCACTTTCGACCGCAACCAGAGAAGGAATCAAGGTTGTGGTTTCTGTGCGTGCAGACCCCGATATGGAATACGGCAGCACAGGGCTGAAAGCTGGTATGCTTGCAACCTTCGGAAGAGCGGCAGGCATTGTTGTTCAGTCTAACGGCGCAAAAGCCAAATTTCCCAAATTCATTCAAAAGAAATGTATAATACTTCCGAATTCACTTGATCCTTCTTTTATCAGAAAGCGCTACATAGGCGACCGCGAGAAGAAAATCGTTATGGTTGCAAGGATCAACAGCAATAAGAATCAGGAAATGGTCATGAGAGCGTTTAAGGATGCGGCAGGCGAGGCATTTCCCGATTACAGGCTCACCTTCTACGGAGACGGCCCTGACAGATTCAAGCTTCAGAGGCTTGCCGTGCAACTCGGAATAGAAAAACGTGTCGAGTTTATGGGAAATGTAATGCATGTTGCGGAGCATATCGAGAAGGCATCACTCTTTATTCTTGCATCGAATCATGAGGGTATGCCGAATTCTCTTATAGAAGCCATGTCACTGGGACTCCCATGTATTTCTACGGATTGTCCCTGCGGAGGCCCAAGAGACCTTATTGAGGACGGCGTGAACGGACTTCTTGTTCCCGTGGGTAATCAGACCGCCATGGCCAATGCTATGAGGAAAATCCTTTCCGATAAGGAGTTTGCGGACAGGCTCGGAACAGAGGCAACCAAGATACAGGAAGCGTGCAGTCCGGAAGTTACAAATGCGAAGTGGAAAAAGTATTTTGATAGGATACTGGAAGGATAATAGATGAAAGAACTGGAATATCCCTTTGATAACAGCTACATAATGAAAAAGTCGAAGTCTTTAAAGAAGGCTCTTCTTGCAGACGGATCCGACAGGATAAAAAAGAAGATAGCGGTACTTGGAGGCTCAACTACTCACGATATCATAAGGATATTGGAACTCTTTTTGCTTAATTATGACATAGAGCCTGTCTTTTATGAGTCGGAGTACGGACAGTACTGGCAAGATGCTATGTTTCCTTCGGATGAGTTAAAAGAGTTTGCGCCTGACATTATCTTTGTCCATACAAGCAACAGGAATATAACGGACTATCCGACAATGGATGACGATGAGGCAGCAGTACAGGCTAAGCTTGATAATACTTTCAAACATTTTGAGACGATGTGGCATAATCTGCATGAGCTGTATCATTGTCCGATCATCCAGAATAATTTCGAAGCGCCTTTTTACAGGCTTATGGGAAACAGGGACGGGTACGATGTACACGGAAGGCTTTCTTTTGTAAACAGGCTCAATCTGATGTTTTCTGAGTATGCAAAAAAGACATCGGGAGATGAAGGAAGCTTTTTTATAAACGATATCAATTATCTTTCGACATGTTACGGACTTGATGCGTGGTCAGATCCTCTTGCATGGCACATGTACAAGTATGCGCTCTGCATTCAGGCGATACCTACGCTAAGTTTTAACGTGGCAAATATAATCAAGTCAATTTACGGAAAGAACAAGAAAGGACTTGTTCTTGACCTCGACAATACACTGTGGGGCGGCGTTGTTGGAGATGACGGCCCTGACGGAATCGAGATAGGACAGGAGACCAATTTAGGTCAGGTTTATCTTGAGTTTCAGAATTATATCAAGGCTCAGAAGGAGCTCGGCATCGTACTTGCGGTTGATTCCAAGAACGATGAAGAGAATGCGCTTGCGGGACTTAATCATCCAGACGGAGCGCTTAAGCCTGATGACTTTGTATTTATAAAGGCAAACTGGGAGCCAAAGAGTGAGAACATGAAGGCAATCGCTTCAGAGCTCAATGTCCTTCCCGAATCACTTGTCTTTGTGGACGACAATCCGGCTGAGAGAGCAATTGTTACGGGACAGATTCCCAAGGTAAATGCGCCTGAGATCGATACGCCCGAGCACTATATAAGAATCCTTGATCACTCGGGATTTTTTGAGACAACATCCATTTCAGAGGATGACAGGAAGAGAAATGAGATGTACATGGCAAACAGGAAGAGGACAGAGCTTCAGGAGAGCTTTAAGGATTACGGAGAGTACCTTAAGTCTCTTGAGATGAAGGCTGTCATCGCTCCTTTTGAAAAGATGTACATTCCAAGGATCGCGCAGCTCACAAATAAGAGCAATCAGTTTAATCTTACGACAAAGAGATATACTCCCGATGATATCGAGAAGACCGCAAACGACAGCAACAACATCACTCTTTACGGTCGTCTTGAGGATAAGTTCGGGGATAACGGAATAGTTTCGCTCGTAATAGGTAAACAGGAGGGCGATGAACTTCATATTGACTTGTGGCTTATGAGCTGCAGAGTTTTAAAACGAGATATGGAGTTTGCCATGATGGATTCACTTGCAAAGAAAGCGAGTGAGAGGGGAATAAAGACTATCTACGGATATTATTACCCTACAGCCAAGAACAAGATGGTCAAGGACTTCTATTCGCTTCAGGGATTTGAACTTGTGAAAGAAGATGAAGCGGGCAATAAGACATACAAGCTTGACCTTACGGGATATACAAATAAAAACAACGTTATAGACGTGGAGACATTATGTGCGGAATAGCAGGACTTATCGGGTATAAAGGCGACCTGTCAAAAAACATCAAAAAGATGAATGACAGGATGCTTCACAGAGGCCCCGACGACGAAGGAATTTATATAAGTGAGAATGGAAAAGTGGCGCTTGGACATAGGCGCCTTTCTATTGTGGACTTATCCAAAAAGGGCGCTCAGCCCATGATGTCTCATTCGGGAAGAAAAGTTATCGCCTACAACGGCGAGATATACAATGCATCCGTGGTAAAGGATAAGCTTATCGCGGAAGGAAAAGTTACAGAATTTAACGGCACTTCAGACACAGAGATCCTTATAGAGGCAATTGATGCCTACGGCATGGAAGAGACTTTGACCATGTGCAAGGGAATGTTCGGAATTGCCGTTTATGATATGGACAAAAACACCGTTACCTTTGCGCGTGACAGAGTCGGAGAAAAGCCTTTGTACTACGGAACGGTGGGCGGAGCGTTTGCTTTTGCTTCGGATATCGGATGCCTTCGCGTGATAGAAGGTTTTGATAATGAGATAAACACAGAGGTTCTTGATATCTATTTTACAGAAGGATACATTCCTGCACCCCATACGATCTACAAGGGAATCTACAAGCTTGAAGCGGGAACTGTCATGACCGTAAATGTCGACGATCTTTCTTCTGAGACAAAGAGCTATTTTTCTATGACAGAGACTGCCGTAAAGGGACAGAGTAATCTTTTCAAGGGAAGCAAGGAAGAAGCGGCAGAAGAACTTGAAAGACTCCTTAAAGAGGCGATAAAAGGCCAGATGGTTGCAGATGTTCCGCTTGGTGCATTTCTTTCAGCCGGAATAGACAGTAGCACGATCGTTGCGCTTATGCAGTCGGTTGCGCCCGGCAAAGTAAGAACGTTTACCGTCGGAATGGAAGATAAGAAGTTCAACGAGGCCGAGCAGGCGGGCGAGATAGCAAGGCATCTTGGAACGATTCATACCGAAGAATACATAACCGAGAAGGATGCAAAAGAAGTAATTCCGCAGCTTTCCTTTATGTTCGGTGAGCCTTTTGCGGATTCCTCACAGATTCCGACATATCTTGTTAGCAAGATGACAAGAAAGCACGTTACCGTATCGCTTTCCGGCGACGGCGGAGATGAGCTTTTTGCCGGATACAGATCCTATGAATCGGTTGAAAGAGTGTGGGGGAAAGTTGGAAAGCTCCCGTACTTCATCAGAAAACCCGCATCTGTTCTTATGCTTAACAGCCCTTATTCAAAGAGTGAGGCAGGAATGGCTAAGTCTATGTACATGGGAGCAAAAGGCCCCGGAGATGTTCACAGACTGGAGCATGAGGGTGATCCTATTGTAAAAAAAATCGCGCTTAAGAGCGGAGCAAAGGCTCTTTCATACAAATATACCGAGATGGATACGAATCTTCTTGCGGATCCTTGTCACAACGCGATGCTCATGGATATGCTTGTTTATCATCCCGATGACATACTTGTAAAAGTTGACAGGACTGCAATGGCGGTTTCTCTTGAGACGAGAGTGCCGATGCTTGACAGAGATATACTTGAATTTGCGTGGAGCCTTCCTAGGAATTACCTAAGAGAAGGGGATGTCGGCAAGCAGGTTCTTCGAAACGTGCTCTATAAGTACGTTCCCAAGGAGATGGTTAACAGGCCGAAAAAAGGTTTTTCGATTCCGATAGACAAATGGCTTCTTGATGATAAAATAAGGCAGTGGGCAGAAGCTCTTCTTGATAAAAACAAGATAAGGCAGCAGGGTATACTTGACCCCGATGTTGTCGAGAAAATCTGGACTGACTTTACACAGCGCGGAATTTACAGGATACAGATATGGTATATTCTTATGTTCCAGCAGTGGTATGAGAAAGAATACATTATTTAGGTTTATTTATGAGTATAACTTCGTTCTATTTTCTGTGCTTTTTTGCACTTGTGTTAATTGCATATTATACGGTGCCTCTTTTGTTTAATAAAAGAGGTCAGTGGGTGGTACTCCTTATTGCGAGTATCATCTTCTATTTGTTTTCCGTAAAGGGAGACTATGTACAGATCATATTCCCTCTTGTGGCTTCGTTTACGACGTGGGGGCTTTTAAAGCTTTTGACCGGTACAGGCGAAGAAGAGCTTGTAAAAAGAAGACTGATACTTGCGGCGGAGCTTGCGGTTCTTCTGGGAATACTTATCGTGTATAAGTTCTATAAGTTCATAACAGGGGGCGGTATTACACCTCCTACGGGACTTTCATTTTATACGTTTATTCTTTTGGGATACTTTATAGAAGTTTACAACGGTATCGGTGTAAGAAGAGACAGCCTTCTACAGACTACTCTTATCGGAATGTTCTTTCCGCTTGTGGTTCAGGGACCGATTATAAAAACCCGTGAACACAGCGGGCAGTTGTTTGAATATCATAAGCCTGATTATAAGAATCTTACATTCGGAGCTCAGAGAATGCTCTGGGGCTTCTTTAAGATGCTTGTTATCTCGCAGAGACTCCACACTATAGTTGATGAGATCTATAGCCTTGATACGCAGTACATGGGAGCATATATTTGGCTTGGTACTGTGTGTTTTGCGTTCGAGTTATATACGAATTTTTCCGGTGGAATAGACATTGTGATCGGTTTATCCGAGATGCTTGGAATCATTCTTCCCGAGAACTTTACGACTCCTTTCTTTGCCAAGAATATAAGCGAGTATTGGAGAAGATGGCATGCTACGCTCGGAATCTGGATGAAGGACAATGTCTTTTACCCGCTTCTTCGTACCAAGATGATAATGGAGCTTGGAAAGAAGCTTAAGAAAACTTTTGGAAAAAAGAAGGGAAAACAGATTACGACTTATGTTGCCATGTTTATCCTATGGTTTTCGGTAGGTTTATGGCACGGCGGAGAGGCGACGTTTGTTATCGGCTCAGGTCTTTTGCACTGGGCATACATTGTGCTGGGAGAAGTGACACTTCCGTTCTTTACATGGCTTTTTGAAAAGAAGATGCACATCAATATGCAGAGTAAATTTGCAAACGGATTCAGAGTTGTGAGAACATTTTTCTTTGTTTGTATTGGAGACTTGTTCTTTAGATCAAAAAGTATTCCTCATGCGATGAGTTTGCTTAGAAGAAGCGTGAGTGCGTTTAATCCTCAGATCTTTGTTGACGGAAGCTTGTTGAGTCTGGGACTTAGTATCTACGAGTGGGGAGTGCTGCTTGTATCATTGGCGGTACTCATTACGGTTTCCACTATTCAGTATAGGATGGAGCTTACGCGTGACGGAAAGATTACGGGCAGCAGATTCGAAGGATATTCAAACTTAAGAGAGTATATTGCGTCCAAGAAGCTTGTGATCAGGTGGATAGTGTATCTTGCACTGTTTTTCATAGTGCTGTTACTTGCGGAATACGGACCCGGATTTAATCCTGCGGATTCGATTTATGATGATTTTTGATGCTGAGTGCCCGGCTTTGTTATGCGGGCATAAGGCGGTTGTTTATAAGGATTTAAGATAGAAATGACTAAGAAACAGATATCTAAGATAATAATTTTCATACTGATGGTCATGTGGCTTATCCCTCATATCACTTACTGTATCAGAACACCCAGTGATGCGAAGAATAGGTTTGCCGGTTTTTACGCAGAAAAAAGGAATACTATAGATGCTGTTGTTATCGGCTCAAGTCCTGTTCCTTACTGTATTGCGACACCAAGGATTTACGGGGATATGGGTATAACCATGTATCCTCTTTCTACAAATATGCAAAGACCCGTTGCAGCCAAGTATCTTGTGGAAGAGACATTAAAGACACAGGATCCGGATCTTTTTATCTTCGAGATGAGGATGTGGAAGGCAGAGGAAAAGGGCCTGATAGATAATGATCTTAATGAGAAGCACATGGCTCACACAAGGGAAGTTACCGATAACATGAAGTATTCCCTCAACAGGATCCGTACAATAAACGCGATGGTCAAGCCGGAAAATGCCGAGTATGATGAAGATGGCAACATGGTAGCGGACTATAAGCCGATAAACTTCTATTTTGATATTTTTAAGTATCATTCCAACTGGAAGACTCTTATAATGTGGAGCCAGCTTCGCACATTTTTCTATACTTATCCCGATGAGTTAAAAGGCTTTACACCTTCTGATGGAGTTGGACCTACAGAGAAAGAGAATTTCCACAGTGTTACGGATGTAGAGAAGATGCCTGCGGAGCAGGAAGAGTATCTGGCAGATCTTATTTCATGTTTGCAGAAGCACAATAAGGATGCGCTTTTTATCATCACTCCTTTTTCGGTAGAAAGCGAATACGATCAGGGGAAAATCAATTATATCAGAGATTATGTAACCGAGAGGGGCTACAAGTTCCTTGATATGAACCAGCATTTGGGAGAGATGGGCTTTGATGAGGCTACTGATTATAAGGATGGAGGAACACATACGAATATTGTCGGCGCCGACAAAGTGACGGTGTGGTTTGAAGATTACCTGTCAGAGAACTACGTTAAGACCGGAAAACTCGGTAAGCATGACAGAAGACATGGCCTTAAGTACAATTCCTGGAAGAAATCTTACGACCTCTGGATGGAGGAACTCTCCCGCGGTGAAGACAAGATCCGTGAACGAATCGCGAACGAAGACTTCTGGAAGCCGGAAGGAAATGACGACGCGGAAGAATGATAGTGTAATTGTAACCGCCATACACTGAACAAAAGATGCAAAAAATGAATACAATGAAAAATTACGTCCCTCTCAGACAGACCGAAAGGGACGTAACTTTTCTTAGGAAGAGAGCCAAGCGGTGATGGGACGATAGGGCATTCAGATTTTTTGGCACGGGTTAGTTATAAAATTCTATTTGACGCACGTCAAATAGAATTTTATAATATAGAAAAATATTTGACGCGCGTCAAATAAAATAAAGGATATAATATGGCAAAGGTAATAAGAGAAACTCAGGATCTTACATATCTAAATTGGTCGCATGTGCGAAATTCTTCCGGAACGGCAGGGACTTATCTGAAATCGAGTTCGATCATAGGCGGCCACAAGAAGTATTATAAGCTTTCAAACTTTGATTTGGAAAAGGGGATAGTGGGACATGAGTGTATAAATGAAATAATAGTGGATAGACTTCTTGATATTCTTGGAGTGGAGCATCTCGAGTATGAACTGATAAATGCTGATATTGAGATTGATGGAAATATATATAACACATATCTTTGTGCATCGTATGATTTCAAAGAGCGCGGAGAGAGTAAGGCTTCGCTTGATGATTTCTACAGACTTAATGCGCAGCCCGGAGAATCACATTATGATTTCTGCATTAGGATGGGATGGAGAGAGTATATCGAGAATATGCTTGTAATTGATTATCTTATCCTTAATCGAGACAGACATGGAGCTAACATCGAAGTGCTGAGAAATGCAAGAGCACATACCGTTAGGGTTGCGCCTCTGTTCGATCATGGATTGTCTCTGTTATGTTCTTGTTCGTCGGATGACGATGTAAAAAAATTTGACATAATGGGAGATAAACAATGCAATAATTTCATAGGCAGCAGATCAACTTTTGAGAATCTGTCTCTTTTATCCGCCAAAGGAAAACCGCTAAAAGGAATACTTGAGGCTAAGCATAAAGAAGAGATATTCAAGGATCTGGAGGGGGTATTGTCAGATTTTTTTATTGATACTATTTGGAATATGATCTATGGAAGGTACAAGGTTTATGAAAATCTATGATATCTATGATGAAGATAATAGTCTTGATATAGGCGTTTTACTGTACCATGAAAAGAGCAAGTCGTTTATGATTGAGCTTAGAAGCGAACTTGATGAGTGGACAGCGCCGCTTCTTTTTGCAAGTTTTGTAAAAAAAGGAATCTATACAATCCCAAGGGAAGCGAGTTTGATGTGGGTGAGAGAACGTGTTATTCCCATAGGAAGGCAGAATATAGGCAGTATACTGTCTACTCACAAGCTGAAAGAGTATGATGAAATGAAATTTTTGGAATTGGCGCAAGGGCGGTGTTCGCAGGATGGACTATGCATACGGAAGATAGATGAGCTCCCTGAATTTGTTGCGGAGAGGGATGCGCATAATCTGGTTGATTGTACAGCGCTTGCAGGAGGGTTTTTGCTGTGTTTTTTTAAAGATAAAACAGTAAAAAAAATATCCCTATCAGACATTGCGGACTTTCAGGGAGTAGATAAGGTAATCACAAACAGAGGACTTTATGAATCATGTAGTCGCGGATGGGGGGGCTATTATGTTACGTTCAACGATTCCATAGATATTCCGTCATGGATTCTTTATGAGAAAGGACGAATTATTGATGTTTCTTATGAGGATTTTATTACTTTTATAAGTAAGAATATTGTCGATACGACCGGGGCGTGCGAGCTGCTTGAGTGTACAAGGCAGAATCTTTCGTATCTGGTTAAGCAACGTAGCATAGAACCTGTTATGACCGGAGTTAATGGGAATCTCTATCTCAAAAGCCAAATCACCGGCTGACCGCAAATGTCAGGGCATTCAAAGATGTTTGAGTATATATACATTCTGGGTTATAATGATGTAGTGTATGCAATAAATTAGATGCTATACAGGGAACTTCATTCGGAGGGTGTATGATTATCATTCAACTAAAAGGCGGTCTGGGTAACCAGATGTTCCAGTATGCGCTGTATACAGCACTAAAAAACAGAGGCAAGACCGTAAAGATTGATGATGAGACGGGATTTGTCAATGATGAACTCAGAGTTCCTGTCCTTTCGGGCTATGGCATTGAGTATGAAAGAGCCACAAAGGATGAGATCGTTGCGCTTACGGATTCAAAAATGGATATTTTCAGCCGTATCAGAAGGAAACTTACCGGCAGGAAGACCTTTAGGATAGATGAGGAGTCGGGAAGATTCAATCCGAAGATACTTGAGCTTGAAGATGCTTATCTTGTGGGATATTGGCAGAGTGATAAGTACTTTGCAAATGAAGAAGATATAAGAGCAATAAGGCTTGCTTTTGAAAAGAGACCACAGGAGATAATGAACGACGATGTCAGCTGGACTATGCTTCAGCAGATAGAGTGCTGTGAGTCGGTGAGCCTTCATGTGAGAAGGACGGATTATATTGATGCCGTGCACAGACCGATTCATAATATATGCTCCGAAAAATATTATAAAGATGCTGTAAATAAGGTTCTGGCTGAATATTCCGATGCTGTTTTCTTTATCTTTACAGATGACAAAGAGTGGTGCAAAGGACATTTCAAGGGGCCTAATTTCCATGTGGTTGAGCTTGAAGAGGGCAAAGGAACCGATATAGCGGAGATGATGCTTATGAGCAGATGTAAGCACCACATCATAGCAAACAGCTCTTTCAGTTGGTGGGCAGCATGGCTTAATGACGCGCCGGAGAAACTTATCATTGCTCCGGAGAAGTGGATAAATAATAAAGATATGGAAGACGTCTACACGGACAGAATGACAAAGATTGCCATCTGATCTGCTGTGTATCGGTTTTTCCAAATACAATAAACATATAGGAATCATGATCGATGAGTAATACCGAAAATAAAAAGGTCAGTTTATTTTCAAAATTAAACTATATATTTGATAGAAAGCAAAAGGGACAGTTAGTTATACTAGCTGTCCTTATACTGATTGGGGGTGTTCTTGAGACAGTAGGTGTGTCAATGATGCTTCCCGTATTGACAGCTATATTGGATAGGGACAGGCTCTACAATTTTATTGATAAAAACGCATTATTAAGCGGTATCGTAGATGCACTTAGCTTGAGAAATCCTACTAAATTAACCTGTGTGCTGTTGATATCCATGATAGTGATCTTTGTGGTCAAGAATCTTTATTTGCTGTTCCTGGTGCACAGGCAGAATACATTTATTGCAAGAGCCAGAAACGATATGATCAGCAGGGTTATGAGAGAGTTCTTAAACAGACCTTACGAAGATTATCTCGGAGCAGATATACCGACTGTTTTCAGAATTACAGACAGTGATATTCCCAAGACTTTTACGCTTATGTTGTCACTTCTTTCGCTTGCGACTGAGCTTGTGGTTTCGGTATGTCTTGGCGCAGTTTTGTTCTTCTTTAATTGGAAGATGACGCTTCTTATCGTGTTTGTACTTTTGGCAATGACATTTGTTATCGTCAAGGTTTTGAAACCAAGGCTTAATAAGATCGGAAGAGAGAATCAGGAGACACAGTCCAGAATTGCCAAGTGGAGGATTCAGGCTATTTATGGTCTTAAGGACGTAAAGGTTCTCAACAGGCAGGATTTCTTTATTCGTAATTACTACGAGTCAGGTAAGGTCGGCGCGGATATTGCCAGAAATTACGCGGTAATGAACAATATTCCCAGACTTCTTATAGAGACAGTGTTTATGGTTGTTATTCTGTTGTATATTCTTTTGGATATACTGAACGGAGGAGATGCTACGCAGCTTGCAGCGCAGATCGGTGCGTTTGGTGTTGCCGCAATGAGGATCATGCCTTCAGTAAACAGAATCAACACATATCTTACGGAGATCGCTTACAACCAGTTCAGTCTGGATTTTGTATATAACAATCTGACAGAGTCGATGAAGATGGATAAGGCTATGAGAGCAGAGAGAGCTGCCATAGCAGGTCCTGAACTTCATTTGGAAAAAGAGATCGAGATAAAAGATATTACCTTTGCCTATCCCGATGCTGAAACAAATATATTCACAGATGCCAATATGGTTGTTCCCAAGGGTAAATCTGTGGGAATCATGGGACCTTCAGGTGCGGGCAAATCTACTGTTGTGGACATTGTTCTTGGACTTTTGCATGTTCAGAAGGGTGAGATTCTTTGCGACGGAAGCAATATCTTCAGTAATTATGATTCATGGCTTGCACAGATCGGATATATTCCGCAGTCAATATATCTTGTGGATGAGTCTATCCGCGAGAATATCGCCTTTGGTATCGATGCGGACAAAATAGATGAGAATAGAATCTGGGAAGTTATGGAGGAAGCGCAGCTTGCTGAGTTCGTAAGAAGCCTTCCCGAAGGACTTGATACCAAGATCGGTGACCGAGGCGTAAGACTTTCAGGCGGACAGAGACAGAGAATCGGTATTGCCAGAGCTCTTTATCACAATCCTGAGATACTTGTATTTGATGAAGCTACAAGTGCTCTGGACAATGAGACTGAGGCAGCGGTTATGGAAGCTATCAACAGTTTCCACGGCAAGAAGACTATGATCATTATCGCACACAGGCTTAATACCATTGCAAACTGCGATATCATCTATGAAGTAAAGGATGAGAGTATCAGGGAAACTTCATTGGAAGGTAAGACACTGATACAGTAAACTTGGAGCAAATATATGATAGGAACTGAGTTTATTCCCGGATACGGATTGGGAAATCAATTATTTTTTTATATAGTTACCCGTTGTATGGCAGAGGATAAGGGTGTGGATTTTGGATTCATCAATCCCGGCCAGGTGGGTAATGTGTTTCATTCCAACAAGGGAATGTATTTCATGGATATTGATATGGGCATTGAGATCCCTGCGGAAGATAAGAACAAATACACTATCTTCAATGAGCAGGATGACAGGCTCTATATGGGTAATTCAAGACATGACATGAGTAACGGCTGCTATATAAGCGGACCGGACAAGAAGCTCTTTGAGATAGAAGACAATACGCTTATTTACGGAAACCTTCAGGATGAGAGTTATTTTGAGAAATATAAGGATAAGATAAAGGACTGGCTCAAGGTTAAGCCTGAGGCGGAGTCCTATGAATATACGGCGGACGACCTGTGTATCATCAACATAAGAGGCGGTGAGTACACGAATCATCCCGAGTTGTACCTTGACAGAAAATACTTCTTAAATGCCATAGAGCATATGAAGAAGATCAACAAGGACATGAGATTTATGGTGGTCACTGAGGATGAGGAAGCGGCTAGAAAGATTCTTCCTGAGTATGAGTGCCATCATTTCGATATGGGAAAAGACTATGTGACGCTTAAGAATGCGAGATATCTGATTCTTTCCAATTCGTCTTTTTCCATTATGCCGGTCTTGTCGAGCACGGAGCTTAAGTATGCGATTGCTCCAAAGTATTGGGCAAGACACAATATTTCGGATGGTTTCTGGTCATCCGAGCAGAATATATACAGTTTTTTGCATTATCAGGACAAAAAGGGCAGGATCTTCGAAGCTGACGAGTGCAGAGCAGAGCTTGCAAAGTACAAGGAGAGATCGGCTCTTTATAGGAGAAGAAACGTAAAGCCCGGTAAAGTCTTTGTGTTCTTTCAGGTAATAAGAAGAAAATGCCTTTACGGTGTATTTTATCTCAAGAAGATAGTAAGAAGTTTAGAGAGAAGGATGGGAATTATAAAAACATGGCAGGGAACAAAATAAAGCTTCCGAAGGTTACCCTTGCAGCGCTTACGAGCGTTAATGTATATGAGACCGTCGAGGCTCTCAAGTACAGTATGAGAGGAATTGAGTTTGGAGACGTGGTTCTTATATCGCATAAGAAACCTTTCTACCTTCCGAAGTCTATAAGATTCAGCTATACTGACAAACTTGATAACATAGATAAATTCAATTACAAGATGGTATATGAGCTCAAGGATCACATAAATACAGAGTTTGTGCTTCTTGTTCACGCGGACGGATTCGTTATTCATCCCGAGAACTGGAGAGATGAATTCCTTGATTATGATTATGTGGGTTCGCCATGGCCGCTTCCCAAGAACGATTATGCTTACAGGGACAGCAAGGGCAATATCTGCAGAGTCGGAAACAGCGTATCCATCAGATCAAAGAGATTATTGGAATTTCCGTCTGAGCATAACCTTCCGTGGGTGAGAGTGGACGACGGATTCTACAACGAAGATATTTTTATCTGCTGTCATTCAAAAAATGCCATGGAGGAAGTGGGCATGAAATGGGCGCCGTTTGAGCTTGCGCTTAAGTTCGGAAGAGAGCATCCACTTCCGGAGAATAAGGGAGTTGAGCCCTTTATTTTCCATAAATGGTGGGGAGAGAACGCAGATTATCCCAGATTTTACAGCCCTAAGAAGCGCTTTAAGATGGCTGTCAGACCGTTTCTTTTTTGGAGAAAGACCAAGAAATGGAAAGAGGAGCATAACATTACATGATCTTTTCAATCATAGTTCCCGTGTGCAATGGCGAGAAGTATATCCGTGAAGCGGTAGATTCTGCTCTTGCACAACAAGTAAATAGCGAGGATATGTTTGAGATAATTCTTTCGGAGAATGGATCGAGCGACGGTACGCCTGCAATCTGTGATGAGTATGCGGCTTCAAATGAGACCGTTTCTGTTATTCACAAGGGAAAGATTGGGCTTTATCAGGCGAGACAGGAGGGAATCAAGGTCAGCAAAGGCGATTATATTCTTGCTCTTGATGCAGACGATAAGCTTGTTCCCGGAATGCTCCATAAGCTTGCGGATTCTATAAGAGATTATGAGAAAAAAGGACAGACTCCCAAGCTGATTTTTTACAATGCAACGGAACTTGGCGGAGCAAATAAGAAGCTCAGAGACTTTTCTTTTGAAAGAGGAAAGCTGTACAGCGGAGAAGATAAGATCGCCTTTAAGGAATTGGTGCTTAAGGGAGATTATCTGAATGCGATGTGGATAAAGTGTATTCACAAGAGCATTGCGTTAATAGACATCGAGAGAATAGGGCTTAATTACGGCGAAGACCTCCTGCAGACGGCTGAGTATATAGACAGAGCAGAGGCAATAGTTTACATAGATGAGATACTTTACTATTACAGAAGAAATGAAGAGAGCCTTACAGCAAGTTACAACAGGGCGTTTCTTGACAATCAGAAGATTGTCTGGGGAGAAATAGACAGGATAGGTGAAAAGTGGGGGCTTGATGACCTCGTTGAGATTGTAGATAAGAGAAAGTCGCTTACCTGCGCCATTGCTGTAGCCAAGATTATTTATTCGGGACTTTCGTATAAACAGAAGAAGAGCAAGCTTTCAGAGCTCTTTTCTGAAGATTTTTATAAAAGATATTTTGAAATAAGCCTTCCTGACGGTGCGCCTGAAGAGGATGTTCACGTTCACGCTCTTATGACTGCAGATTGCGGAAAAGAGTTGTACAGGGAAGCTTTTGTAAATACGATCAAAACAGCGATAAAAAAGACAATCGCCAAGGCGCGGTAAAAAGCGGCAGACTAAGGCGATGTTTATAAGGGTATAACAGATGGTTTATGATTTAATACCGTTTTTTAACGAACTTGATATATTGAAGCTGAGACTCGGCATTCTTGATAAGTATGTGGATAAGTTCATTATTGAGGAGTCCACGGTGACTTTTTCGGGAGAGCCCAAGGAGCTTTGTTTTGACAAAAACAGAGAACTGTTTAAAGACTATCTTCACAAGATAATCTACATAACGGTTGATGACACTCCTATGGATGTCACGACTCATGAGAGGGACTATTATCAGAAGAACTGCTTAAAGCGCGGTCTTGAACAAGTCGGAGCGACGCCTGATGATGTCCTTATTTTCGGAGATGTGGATGAGATACCTAATCCCGAGGTTTTGGAGAATATAATCGGGAATTTTGATAAGACCAAGGTTTATCATCTTGCTCAGAGAAATTTCTACGTTTACATGAATATGGAGGAGAAATCGGGAAAGCTTTTGTCTATCACCGGTGAATTCCCTGAGATTTCCGAAAAAGACAGAAAGTGGCTCGGGACCAAGATCACGTCTCTTGATAATATTCCGAAGGAAGGAATCGTAAGACTTCGCGATATTATTCCCGTAACGGATGAGAGATCGGTTCGCGTTGCGGACGGCGGCTGGCATTTCGGGTATATGGGCGGATATAAAGAGGCCAATCCCGCAAAGAGGATAGGCGTTAAGGTTAAGGCGGCTGCACATCAGGAGCACAATGATAAGGAAGTACTTGCAGAGACAATGGATCACCTTGTTTTGGGGCAGGATATTTTCGGAAGAGCCGCTAAATTTGAAAGAGGCGAAGTGGATAGCAGCTATCCCAATTACCTTCTTGATCATTTGGATGAATACAGGCATCTTGTGATGCCGAAGATAACACTAATGTCAAAGTGCTATCATTATTTGGATATAACAGCCGGCAGGTTTATGAGAAAGGCTGTTCGCAAACTTAAGAGGATGCTTGGCTGAAATTTGATGTGAGCAGCCGGCATCTGTCGGGAGTCAATATGAAGTTGTTGGAAGAACAGAATCGAAAAAAGCTTTGCAATATATTGTTTTATATTGCTCTTACAATAGAGCTTCTTGTTATGATCTATGAAAAGAGCGAGGGAGTAAATCCCGGGATATACGGACAAATTTTCAGGGTGACATTTGTCCTTGCTTTTGGTACCGTGCTTCTTACGGAACACAATAAGCGCGAGTGGATAATACTCGCGGCAGCTTTTGTTTTTACTCTTGTATGTTGGCGGATCACGGGAAAAAATGAGCTTTTGAGATTCTTTACGTTTATGGCAGCCGCAAGGGATATCGATCTGAAAAAGGCCATGAAGTACGTATTCTTTGTGACACTTGCGGGATTTGGGATCATAGCACTTTTGTCTGCGATAGGTGTGGGCAATCTGACTCTTACCATGGATTACGGAAGAGATGTCGGAGAAGAGTGCAGGTATGTATTCGGCTTTGGAAATCCCAACGATTTCGCGGCATGTATTTTTGCGCTTATTGCCATGTGGATCTGGATTTATGGCAGGGATGCGGGCATTGTGAAGTGGATTGTTGTGTTGGGAATTGATGTTGTTATAGGTTGTCTTTCAAAGAGTAGAACGTCATTTTGTTTGGGTATGTTTACTTTTTTGATCGCGATTATGGCAAGATATTGGAAGAAACTTTCGGAATGTAAGGTGATATACATTCTTACTGCGCTTGTGACGCCGGTGTTCTGCGTGGCGTTTGCGGTGTGGTCTGCGATTGTAAGTCCGATTCCCAGATATGAGCAGGATCACAAGTTCTATAATATTATTGCATTCATAGATGAGGCGTTGAACAACAGAATACAATATCTGTACAGAGATTCGGATGCGCATGAAGGCGCAATCCAGACATGGAAGCTTTTTTCTGACAGAAACAGCAACAAATATTTTGACTTGGGCTGGGTGAGAATTTTTTACTGGTATGGAATAATTCCGACTATCATCATTTCAGCACTTGTTATAATATTGATTTATATTTGTTACAAGAAGAAAGATATCTGGACTTTGATCCTGATACTGACACTTTCTATGTACACTATTCTTGAAGCGATATTTGTTTCCGAATACATCGGAAGATTGTATATTTTTCCCATTGTCGGAGTATACCTCGGAGAGTTTGTAAGAAGAGAAAGGATGGAGGGAAATGTCTGAAAAAGTAAAAAAACGTTTATTTTATATATTGGCGGCAGTGGCGTTTCTGTCGGTTTTCATTTATACGTCTGTGACACCGCATATGGCGGATGATATCAACTATAAGTTTACGGTGTCGGAGGCAAATAATTTTTTTGATCTCTTTGTACAGGAATATGAGCATTACATGTTGCACGGCGGACGAAGTGTTGCACATTTCATGCTGAGAGTTTTTCTGTATATCGGAAATAAGACCGTTTTTAATGTGTGCGCAGGACTTGTGTTTATGTTACAGTCCCTTTTGATATATGCAAACATTGATATGAAAAAAAAGTACGATGTAAGGGTATACGCTCTTATATTGGGCTTTTTGTGGCTTCTTGACCCGGCTATGAGTCAGACTGTTTTTTGGGAGGACGGTGCATGCAACTACCTCTTTACAACGACCATTATTTTGGGATTTATGACTTGTTTCAGGAAGTTCTTGGAGCTTGAAAAAAAGAACACGATAAAGCTGATGATAGGTATGGCCGTGCTTGGACTTCTTGCCGGATGGGGAAATGAAAACACATCGGGCGGAGCAATATTCTTTGTGCTTTGTCTGCTGTTTTTCAAGTGGAGAGAAAAAAAGAACTTTTCTTTTGTAAAACCATGGATGATATGCGGGCTTGTAAGCGGTAGTATTGGATTTGTAATACAGATCCTTTCACCCGGAAATTCCCACAGGTCGGCTGATGCTGCGGATGAAGAACACGCGGGCGAATTATTGGCATATCCCGCAAGATTTCTGAAGGTTGTCTTGAATATCAAGAATAATTACTTGATTCTTATTTTGATGCTTGTCATTATGCTTATATTGATCAGGTATATGTGTGTTTCCAAGGAAAAATACAATGAGACGACCCGGTTTATGAAGCTTATGGGAGTGACGGCTCTTATTACCGATCTTGTGCTAATTGCGGTTCCAAGTTCGGAACTTAGGACATACTACGGAGCGGGCGTCTTTATGATGATCGCCGTTATAAGCGGTGCCGCGGTTATTATGAATATGGCGGATCTGTCGGTGTCAGCAGAGAGCGAGAGACTTGAGGGACTCCTGCAGGGACTGTACACGTCGGTTATTGCGGTTATGGGAATATGTCTTTCGTTTGAATATATCGAGCAGGGAGCCAATCTTACACGTATAAACAGAGAGTATAACGAGAGAAATGCTTATATTGCAGAGCAGGCAGAAGCGGGCGTGGATGATGTTATAGTGCCTAAGTTAAGACCCAAGTGGGATAACAGGTTCACTGCGGGATATGAACTTGATATAACCGATAACTGTGATTCCTGGTTTAATTATCCTTATCAGGTTTTCTATGGGGTTGACTCTGTGACTGCAGTCGACCGCGAAGAATGGGAAGCTATGACAGAAGAATCCGAGGAGGATTCTCAGGAGGATCAGGCGCAGGAATCTGAAGAATAATGAGTGAGTATTATGGATATCGGAAATAATACAGAAAAGATCGTCAGCATAATAATTCCGTTTTATCAGGCAGAGGACACGCTCAGAGAGTGTGTCTTGTCTTGCGTTACACAAAAAAATATCGATGATGATAATTTTGAGATCATTCTTGTCGATGACGGCTCGAAGGATGGGAGCCCCAAAATTGCGGATGAGCTTGCCGCAGAGTATGGGCAGGATAAGATAAAAGTCAAACATATAAAGAACAGAGGTGTCTCGGGAGCACGGAACATAGGTCTTGAGATGGCTAAGGGAAAATATATATGTTTTGTAGATTCGGATGACACAATATCGGAAAATTGTACCGGAAATATGTTAAAATATGCAGATAATGATATTGTACTTATCGACGGTTCCGATTATAATAATACACCGCAGAGTTTAAGCGGATATCAGTACATTGAAAATCATATTCTTGAAAGTAATACCCATGTGTGGGGGAAGCTTTTTTTGAGAGAAATGCTTTCCGAGAAGCACATACACTTTAAAGAAGGGCTTACTATAGGTGAGGATCTGCTTTTTTTACTCGATGTTGCAATTGCCGAAGACAGGGAGAGAGGTATAAAGGTTGTTCCCGTAGATTCCGGCGATTACAGATACACGGATAACGAGAACGGAGCAATGAAGTCGGCTTTTAAAGCAAGTTATATTGATGAACTTACATGTTGGAAGCTTGCTGAGGAGAAACTGAGTGAGGTCCGTGAGAATCTTTCGGCTTATGCATTTGTTAAGCTTGCGGTTTCTCAGATACTTACGGCGCTGCTTGTTATCGGTAAGGTGGCTGTTATACCCGAGGGCGATAAAGATAACGACCTTGCGCGTGAAGCGGTTTTTTCAGCGGGAGACAGAATAAAACATGCACTGAAAACAAAGGGAGCATTTGCGGGATTATCCTTTGGTCATAAGGTTAAAGTTCTTTTATTTAATATTAGTCCTACGCTTTACTTAAACCAATATGCAAAATATAAGGACAGGTGAGAATATGAGTATTGATTTTAACAGACCGGTAATTTTATATATGCACGCAGGTTCCGGAAATCACGGCTGTGAGGCTATAGCAAATACAACCGTTAAACTCATTGCCGAACACAGAGAAAAATCAGGGGCGGATAAGGATCTTCCTCTTATAATCATTACAAACAGCAGCGAAGAAGACAGAAAATATTCACTTGGTGCACTTGAAAAGAAGGGATTTTGCACTATTATTGAAGAGAGACACATCGAGAGACATTTTTTTACCCATGTGATCTACTATCTATGGAGAATGATCACAAGGGATAAGCAGTCTTTCCTTAGATACAGATTTAAGGATGCTTTTGCGGAATATGGGAAGGTTGCTGGAAAATATGGGAAGAAAAAGGACGAAAGACCTCTTGCAATCTCTATAGGCGGTGATAACTACTGCTATAAAAGTCTTGTTCCCGATCTTATTTTGGCACACAAAGTATTTATTAAAAAAGGTTTTGAAACCATGCTTTGGGGATGTTCCATTGAGCCCTCTTCCTTAAAGGAAAAGAAGCTTTTGGCAGACCTTAAGGCTTACGATGTTATATATGCGAGAGAGACCATTACTTATGAGGCACTTCTGGATGCCGGATTTAGTAAGGGTAAACTTATGCTTAGGAAGGATCCGGCATTTTTGCTTGAAACGGCAGATGTGCCAGGGATCAATGGTTTTCTTCCGGGTAATACTGTCGGTATCAATTTAAGCCCTATGGTACAGGCGCTTGAAAAGACTCCCGGTATTACAATGAAAAACTACAGTAATTTCATAGAGTTTATTTTAAGAAACACCCATCAGAATATTGCACTTATTCCTCATGTTGTGTGGAATAACAGTGATGATAGAAAGCCTCTTAAAGAGCTTTACGAGATACATAAGTACACAGGAAGAGTTGTAATGCTGGATGATATGCCTGCTGAGAAACTTAAGGGGTATATCTCAAAGTGCAGCTTCTTTGTAGGAGCAAGAACCCACAGCACTATTGCGGCATACAGCAGCAACGTTCCCACTCTTGTAATAGGTTATTCGGTAAAGAGCAAGGGAATAGCAAAAGATCTGTTCGGAACATACAAAGATTATGTGCTTCCGGTTCAGAAGCTTGAAAGCGAAAATGCACTTGTGGACGCTTATATGCGTATTATGAAAAAGCAAAATACAGAAACAGAGGTTTGAGGAGGAGCACAATGATCATAATCCGAATTGCAGGCGGTCTGGGAAACCAGATGCAGCAATATGCACTATATAGGAAACTCCTGAGTCTCGGAAAAGAAGTTAAATTGGATATTTCTTGGTTCAGTGATGAAGTACAGAAGAAAATGCTGGCGCCAAGGGAGTTTGAACTTCCTCTTTTTAAGAATCTGCCCTTTGAAGTGTGTACAGATGAAGAGAGGGAAAGATTTTTAAAGCAGAACCCACTTGCTTCAGTTATGGGAAAAATATCCAAATCTCTTGGTTTCAGTACATCGGACAATCCAAAAGTTTTTGTTGAGACCGAAATGTATCATCCCGAAATATTTGATTTTGACGACAAATATATTACGGGTTATTTTGCATGCCAGAAATACTATGCAGATATTATGGATGAATTAAGGGAGCTGTTTGTTTTCCCTCCCCACAGGGATCCCGATCTTGCAAACAGAAACAGGATCATTTGCAGCAAGATGGAGAGTGTTCCTTCTGTCAGTGTACATATAAGAAGAGGGGATTATCTCGATCCAGCCAATGTGCAGGTGCTTGGTAATATTGCATCTGATGAGTATTACAAGAGTGCAATGGATTACTTTTTAAAGAAAGATCCCGAGACGCATTTTTATATCTTTACCAGTGATCACGATTATGCGAGAGAGCATTACAGCGATGCTGACAGATACACTATTGTTGAGTGGAACAACGGCAAGGACAGCGTTCAGGATCTCATGCTTATGAGTCACTGCAACGGCAATATCTGTGCCAATTCTACATTCAGTTTCTGGGGCGCGAGGCTCAATAAGAGAAAAGATTGCGAGATAATCAGAACGTTTAAGATGAGAAATAATCAGCCGGTTGATGCAGATATCATGCACGACTACTGGAAGGGCTGGATTCTCATGGACAATAAAGGAAACATCGTTTAATGGGAAGAGTTCAGGCAGCAAAGAAAAATATCATATTCGGATATTTGGGCCAGATCATGACGGCGTTAATGTCATTTGTTTTGCAGCATTTGTTTATTCGTTATCTGGATCAGGAGTATCTTGGAGTAAACGGCTATTATACCAGCGTTTTGTCCATTCTGAATATGGCGGAGCTGGGAATAGGTACTGCACTTACTTATAGTCTTTATGGCCCTGTTGCCAGAGGAGATAAAGAGAAAATCAAGTCCTATATGCAGATGTATAGGAAGACTTATAGTTATATCGGATGTATCGTATGTATAGTCGGACTAATATTGGCTCCGTTTATCAGGTATTTGATAGAAGAGCCGGCTATTGATACGCTCACATACACCGATCTTACTATTTTTTACCTGATATTTCTTTTTAATACTGTCAGCTCATATTTTGTGGCATATAAATACAGTATCGCGATTGCTGAGCAAAAAAACTATATACAGAACAATGTTATAACCATCACCAAGATTGTTTCTGTGACAGTTCAGATAGCGGTTCTTGCTGTTACCAAGAATTTCTTGATGTTTCTGATTGCGGATGCGGTAGTACAGCTTCTGCAGAAGATAATTGTTTCGATATATCTGGACAGGATGTATCCCATTCTTAAGGAAAAAAATATAGAGCCGTTGTCAAAGGAAGAAACAGATACAGTCTGGAACAAGACCAAGGCTCTTGCTTTACATAAAATCGGTGACAGTGCAAGGCTTCAGACTGACGCCATGATCATAGGAAAAGTATTGGGAATGGGTGTTCAAGGTGCGGTTTCAAACTACAACATGGTAATAAACACGGTTTCCAACTTTGCGAATATTATCTTTAATTCTGCAATTTCCGGCTTTGGTAATCTGATAGCTACAGATACTAAGGAAAAGCAGTACAGTACATTTAAGACATATAAATTTCTGGCATCCTGGATATACGGCTTTTCTGCTGTGGGATTTCTGCTTTTAATGAATTCATTCGTAGATTTGTTTGTTCAATTAGCTGGAAAGGATTCGAAGGGGTGGGTGCTGGAGCCCTGGGCTGTTTATTTGATTATTATAGATTACTATTTTAAGGGTGAGAGAATTGTCCTTAGTAATTATAAAACCGCAGCGGGTGTATTTGAGCAGGATAAATACCTTGCCATCATTCAGGGCGTGGTGAATTTGATTCTATCAATTTGGCTTGTTAATACAAGATTAGGTATCATAGGAATTTATATTGGCACGGTTGTTTCAGGACTTATTGCCAATATTACAAAGCCTATAATCATATACAGGGCCTGTTTTGACAGAAGTGCGGCCGGTTATTTTGTTGATCTGTTTAAGCATCTTTTGACTTTTTGTGCTGTGCTTATCGCATGTCGGGGAATTAAGCAGTATGTTATGCCGGAAACCACCTTACCGGGCTTTATTATTATGGTAGTTATCATCACCGTTGTATTTAACGGTGTATATCTTCTTATATACGGAAGAACAGAGGAATTTAGATATATTTTAGCCAGATTAAGAAGAGGTAAGAATGCAGGAGCAAATTAAGAAAAAAGCAGTATCTTCTGAATACGAGGTGCTTGTTCGCAATACAATTAAGCAGCTTGATGGCATTATGAATGTTTCTTTAGGGCAGGCTCTTAAAGATTGCGTAAAAAAGGCGATGGGTAGAAGCGTAAGGACAAAAGATCCTTTCTTTTGGCATGCGGGAATGCTCATGCTTGGACTTGTTTCAGCATTGGAGTACCTTGATGAATGTGAAGACAGTCAGATATTGAAAGACGAGATAGAAGCTTCTTTGGAGGAGCATGTTGATCTGTGGCAAAAAAAGACCGGCGGGAAGGTAAGTTATGTAGATGATACCCTCGCCGGCTTTTCTCTTATAAAGCTGTATAAAAGAACCGGAAAAGAAAAATATAAAAATGCAATTGATGCAGTTGAGCTTTATATAAAGGGAACAAAAAGAGATCCTGAGGGCGCTGTTATTTATAATCCGGGCAGAGGAGGAAATATTTTTGCTGACGGGATAGGACAGGTCGCCATGTTTATGTCGATATGTGATAAGTCACCTCTTCTTGACGGAGGTGAGCAGCTTGGCCTTTTCTATAAATTCGGAATGGATAAGGACAGCGGATTGCCGTATCACGGCTACGAATTAAAGAAGTCAGAGCAGGCTGCGGGATACCTTTCGGACAAAAAGGGTATTTTGAGCTGGGGCAGAGCGTTCGGATGGCTTATAATGGGTGCGTGTGCAAATGCAGCTTACGGTAACCCCGATGAAAAGAACTTAGCTGAATTTAAGAAGTTGTGTGAGGCGGCACTCAAGTACCAAAGAAAAGACGGCGGCTGGAGCTGGCAATTACAGGCTGTTGACGGACATATCGATATGTCCGCGACGGGAATGATCGCATATTCGCTTGCGGTTGGAGCGCAGAAGGGAGTACTTCAGGCTTCCTCTGTGAAAGATGCACTTGATAAAGCAGCAGCATGCATGTCTGAACATATAAAGAACGGCGATGTTCAGGACGCCCTAAGTTCCTGTGATGATTTCGCAGTTCACTACCAGACCTATGGCAGCTATCCGTGGGGACAGGGCGCTGTGCTTGCGGCGCTTTCCATGATTAAAATGGCAAATAAATGAAGAAGGCGTTATTATGACACAAAATGGTATATCTTTTGATACAGTTAATAATATTGATACTCTTTTTTATATGTTCGATGAAGCCATTGATGATATGGAAAATGGTAGAGTTATTTCTGAGGAAGAAATGTGGGACAGACTTGCAAAGGTTTGTAGCAAATAATAGATGGCTAATAAAGAGCACTGATGCGTTGGCAGTTTAGATACTGTCAGCGTTTTTTTTGATCAACATTCTTGATAAATCATATCTTGGAGTGATAAAATGTTACTAAATTATTAAATAAATGTTTTTTTATAGTAAACAACAAGGAGCAACATGGCAGAAAATAAAGTCTTCATGGACACAAACGTGTTCACAGAGATAGTTGATGAGATAAGAGGTGCGGCATCCGATTGCGTACTTCCTGACAGAGCTTTAAACAGTATGAGCGCCTGGGAAGGTACCGATGCCGGACAGGAGATAATAAAACTTATTAAAAGTATAAACAAGACTGCGGATCTATACAGGAAAGAAGCTTCAGGAGCGCTCCCAAGAGCGCTTCTTACTTTAAGAGACAGCATGATCGCTGTTGATAAAGAAGTCAGTGAAAGCCTTAGTGTAGATACGGCTTCAAGTTCGGGAGGTATGAAGATTGAGCGAAAGAGGTGACATACTTTCAAGGATACATCACCTCGAGCGCAAGATCGAAGAATACCGTAATAAGATAGCAAAGCTTGAGGAAAAACGTGATTATCTGAAGGAAAGAAAGGATAAAGTAAATAAAGATTTCTACGAACCTGAGAAGGCTTTTGATATGACGGTTTCCGAAACTTTCAGAGGAAACCTTGAATCTGATGCAGAAGACATTAGGAAGGATATCGTAAGTAAGATAGAGATTGCGCAGAAGGAGCTGGCAGAGTTTTTAAATGCCATCCAAAGAGCAATTGAAAAACTTTATGAGCTTATAGAAGAATGTGAAAGAGAGATAGACAGTCTGGAGGATGAGCTTAGCGCACTTTCAGAAGTAGACAGTAACGGGGTTATGTAATAAATGGGGAAAAGATATGATGCGGAAAGAGTATATGCGGCAATAGAAGATCTTGGCGCTGATCTCGATCAGTACAGGGACAGAGCAAGAACACTCGAGTTTGGATTTGGAAGATATTATCGCAATGAAACATACATAGGAAGAGCGGCAGATGCATCAAAGGAGTTTATAGACAAAGGACAGATGAAAAAGCTCCATGATGTAAATCTTGAGATCCAAAGCGAACTATATAAAAGATGTGCCAATACTTATGAAGTTTTCAAGGAAATGGTTGATCCTTCGCCTAAAGCAAGGACCGATACGGATGTACTTTTAGATCTTGATAAGATATTCAGAAGATTTGGTGATGGAATCAGTGATGTCGGTTATGAGATCGAGTGCGTTACAAGAGAAGTAGCAAACGAGTTTGGAGAGTATGCTGATTTCTATCCTGTAATTTTCAATGCGGTAAGATATGCGCATGATGAACTCTGCGGTCACGGCGGACATTTTGAAAAATGCATCAATAATGTTAGCACCCTCTCTGCATGACCTTTAACTAATACCTTTGATTGTCGCTGGATTGATTGATATACTGTCAATCAGTCTGTAGAAAGGAAGATTCCGAAAGGAAGTCCCCTACCAAAG
>JAGAAO010000065.1 GCA_017615275.1 Butyrivibrio sp. | reverse complement strand
TTGTCCGGATGATTCAGGAATGGCTGTCCGAATATTTCAGGAACAGTTGTCCGCGTATTTCAAGAAGGCTTGTCCGGATAATAAAAGATTACGTGTCCGGATAATTCAAGAATCCTGTCCGGATGTTACAAGAATCATCATGGAAGGAGGAATCCTACACTATTTCCATGATATAAATGCTTTTATGACAGTTATGAACAAACTTCTTAAAGTTGGCGGAAAGATGATCTGCAGTGACTTTCATCCATTTACAAAGATTTATGATGTGCTTAACTTACAACAGCCTACCATGAGCTATTTTTCCACAGATATATTTGAAGGAGAGATGGCACATGCAAGGTTTTATGATGAAGAAATTCGTAAGCAGATTCCAAAGTGCCACTATAGGAAGTACACTATAAGTGAAATCATAAATTCAATAATAGGTAATGGATTTATATTGCAGAGATTTGATGAGTATCCGTCATGGGAGAAGGATAAGCTTCCGGGCGAGTTCACAGCTATTGCCAAAAAAGCAAATTGACAGATATTATAATGTTAATGGATGATTCGTATGGTTGAAAGAAGAAGTGTAGAAAATTGGTAGGTGAAAGATGCATTTTACAAATGCGAAGGGAATTCTGTCCGGAAAAAGTGGATACTATGGAATGAACATATATCGTGGATGTACACACGGATGTATTTATTGTGATAGCAGGAGTAAATGTTATCAGTTCACACATGATTTTGAAGATGTCGAAGTGAAGCAGAATGCTCCTGAACTTCTGGAAAGAGCACTGAGATCGAAAAGAAAAAAGTGCATGATCGGAACAGGAGCAATGTCGGATCCATATATGCATTGTGAGAAAGAGTTGCAGCTTACGAGGCGTTGTCTAGAAATAATCTTAGCAAACGGTTTTGGGGCTACAGTTCAGACTAAATCAGATTTGATACTTCGGGATATAGACTTACTTTCAGAGATTAACCATTCTACAAAATGCGTAGTGCAGATTACGCTTACAACTTATGACGATGACTTGTGTAAAATTCTTGAGCCAAATGTCTGCAATACAAAACGGCGTATAGAAGTTTTGGAGAAAATGCAGGAAAAAGGCATTCCAACAGTTGTTTGGCTTACACCTATACTGCCTTTTATCAATGATACCAAAGAAAATATTACGTCTATCCTGAATGAATGTATAAGGACAGGAGTAAAGGGAGTCATTGACTTTGGCATGGGACTTACACTCAGGGAAGGTGACCGGGAGTACTATTATGCAGCACTTGATAAATATTTTCCGGGGATGAAAGCGCAGTACATACGGCAATACGGAAATGCATATGAACTTCCAAGTCCAAATGCAAAAGAGCTGATGGAATTATTTCAAAAAATCTGTAAGGAAAATGGAATACTATCAACGCCTAAAGTTTGTTTTGAGTATTTACAGGAAATGCCTGATAAGTATACGCAGATGAGCTTGTTTGATCTGTGAATTTTAACTGATTGAGATTAGTTACTATGAGAAAAATATAGTAGGAGTTTGTAAGATAAAAAAATCCAAGGAAAAAGCTCAAGCAGTTTGTAAACTATTTTGATTCAAAGAAAATATGAACTATATCGATACTCTTGTTAGCTTCGCTAATGAGGGTATTTTTATACTATAAGAATTTAGCTAATTAGCGCTATATTGTTATATGGTATAATAATAAGTGTAATAACGTTTATAATAAATGGAGTCGAAATATATATGAGATCAGGTTATAGGAAAACTTATACAACAATATTGTTAATAGCGCTGATTATATCTATTATAATAAACCTCATTTTTACAATCTTCTTTATACAAAATAAAAATGAAAGCACATCATATAAAGGAACATGGAAATATTCAGGTGCAAAAAATGCACTTGATATTGAGATTACTATGTATGTGGATGGAAAAGCTACTTTTTATATGGCTTTTTCTGCAAAAGATGAGATTTATCAAGCATGTAAAGGATATATTGAAGAAGATACATTAATATATAAGGGAAAATATACTATTCAAGAAGGTGATCATTTTGATTATTTAAGCGATATTCCAGATGAAGAGTATGAAGAAATAAATTCTTTTTATTCGATTGATAGGGTAAGCAAAAATTCCATAATAATAAAAAATAAAAATGAAGAATATGATTTTATTAGAGTGGATATGAACTGAATGTTACTATCGTAACTATTCCGAGCTCAAATGCATAAGAGTTGGTGGAAATGTTAGGAAGAAAAAAGAATGCGAAGAAGAGTAATTATTTCATAAAAACAAGATTAATTGAAATAACAGATAAAAAAAGAGCATCTTATTTCAAAAACTACTTTACTTTCTGAAATAAGAACCATATTATTACTATAATGTTTTTGAAACTTTAAGAAAGTTATAATAGTAATATGAAAAGAGATTATGCATTCGACAACATGAAAGTGTTGTTGATAATATTTGTAGTATTTGGTCATGCACTTGAGGAATTTGGCATAAAAGGAAATTTGGGACTTATAAGGGCGGCGATCTATTTATTCCACATGCCGCTCTTTATTTTTATATCCGGATATTTTTCCAAGTCTGATGCGAAACCCGAGAAACTTTTTAAGACAACACTTATTCCGTTTATCATATTTAACACTGCATGGCTTCTTATCCATGGAAGTAAGATAAACGAAATAAATTTTTTTAAACCCATATATGTATTCTGGTATCTGATCAGTCTTTTTTTCTGGAGAGTTACGGTAAAATATTTTGACAGAATAAAAGGAATAGTAATACTGGCGTTCATCATAGGTATATATTGCGGTTGCGTAAATGAAGCGGAAAGATTTTTCTCAATATCCAGAACGGTATCTTTTTTCCCGTATTTTATACTTGGATATAAATTTAAAAAAGAGACTATTGAAAAAATAAGGAACATACCTAAAGTATTTGCCGTTGCATCACTCATGGCATCATTCGCAATTACAGTATATCTAAATGTAAGTAATATAATGCCGGTTAAGATGTACGAACTTATTCAATCGTATAAAGCAACCGATCTTACGAACATGCAGGGAATGATATTAAGAGGAACAATTTACATAACGGCAATCGTGCTTGTATTCGCGATAATCAATCTTATGCCCGACAAAGAGTATAGGTGGACAAAGTACGGACAAAGGACACTTTGCATTTATGTACTTTCAAGTTTTGTAATTGTTCAGATATACAGACTGATAGAAAATTCAAATTTGAATAAAGAAAGTTTTGCGATTCAGATAGTTGGGGCACTTTTCATAACTGCAGTAACAATGGTCGTTACGGGAAACAAATATGTAAACAAAGGCTATAGTGTGATAATGGACACGCTAAGCAGTAAATTAGTGAATAAAATATAAAACAAAAAAGCATAATATTTTGCTGCAACATGAGCAAAATACTATGCTTTTTTTTGTATATGGAAGCTTTTAAGCTACCTTGTTTTCCTTACTTTTTTTTTCAGCCTTCTGCTTAAGAAGAGTCTTGGCAGCGATAACTGCAAGAACAACAGAAAGAACTACAAGTAAGACAGCGATGAGAGCCTGGATAAGAGCCCAAACATCAGCTGCACCTGAAGAGTATGCTGTAAGTTTTGCAGTGATAGTCTGAACAAGAGAGCAGATAGTTACTGCAAGCATGAATACCATAGGAACATAGAACATCTTGTTGTTCTTTCCGACAGCACCAAGCCATGTGCAAACTGCAAGGAGACCGATCGCAGCAAGAAGCTGGTTAGCGGCACCAAACAAAGGCCATATCTTTGTATAACCTGTCATACCAAGTGCAACGCCGAGAACAACAGTGATCGCTGTTGCAACATAAGGATTTGCGAGAACCTTCTTATAACCTGTTGCATCCTTAGCTGTCTGTCCCTGCTCAAGGAAGAACTCCTGGAACATGTATCTTGCAAGACGAGTAGCAGTATCAAGAGATGTGAGACAGAAAACCGAAACTGCAAGGATAAGCATCTGGTACATAATGTCCTTTGCTCCCGGTGCAAAAGAACCGATCATAGCAGAAAGACCGCCGGCAAATACCTGAGTAGGACTTGCATAAGTTCCGTCTGAAGCAGCTGACCAAACAAAACCAACTGCAAGAAGAGAGATAACCGCAACTACGCACTCGATAAGCATTGAACCGTAAGCAACGGGCTTAGCGTCTTTTTCATTATCAAGTTGCTTAGCTGTTGTACCTGATGAAACAAGTGAGTGGAAACCTGAGATAGCACCGCAGGCAATTGTAACAAAAAGTGCAGGGAAAGCAGTTCCTGTTGTGAACACGCCTGTTCCCTTAAGTGCAACATCACCCATAGCAGGAACCTGGAATGAACCGTTACCTGTAACAACCGCGCCGATTACTGCGATAACTCCGGCTGCAATCATAAAGTAAAGAAGGAAAGAGCTCAGGTAATCTCTGGGCTGTAACAAAATCCAAACGGGAGTAACAGAAGCTATCAAAATATATACACCGATGATCCACATCCAGGCATTGTATGAAAGTGCAATAGGATGGAAGTTAAGACCAATCGCAACAACAGCGATGATACCGATGCATCCGAGAACAGAAGAAATTCCGATAGGAGCGTTCTTTCTGTAAACAACGAATCCGAATAACATAGCAAGAGCGATGAACAGGATCGAGATCATTGCTGTTGACTGATTTGCTGCAAGAGTAGGACCTTCAACCGGAGCACCTGTTGATGTAGTTACACCGAAAGTGCTGGCAACAATTGAGCTGAAAGCTGCAACTACCAAAAGAAGAGTCAGGTAGCCGAATGTGATGAAAAGTTTTTTTGCTTTTCTTCCCATTGAATCGTCGATGATCTCACCGATTGACTGACCTTTGTGACGAAGAGAAGCGAAGAGAGCACCAAAGTCATGTACTCCTCCAAAGAAAATACCTCCGATGATTACCCATAACAATACGGGAACCCATCCGAAAACAGCTGCCTGAATAGGACCGTTGATAGGGCCTGCTCCGGCGATTGATGAAAAATGATGACCCATAAGAACAGGAGACTTTGCAGGAACATAATCGATGCCATCCTCGAGTTCGTGCGCAGGGGTCTTGCGTGAAGGGTCAACTCCCCACTGCTTTGCGAGCCAGCCGCCGTAAAGAACATATCCGGTAGCAAGTAACGCAACGCTTACTAATAGTATTACTGCTGCATTCATAACTAATCCTCCATTTTTTTGTATATATCAAAGAGCATAGGTTTTAGCTCTTTGCCGGCATAATTCGTAAATACTTCCTTAGTATCCATAGTTGCAACAGCAAGCCTTGCCTCGCTGTGACCTCTGAAACTAAAAAGATAGCCTTTATCAAAATGAAACTTTTTAATCAGTTTCTTTGTTTCCGCATCGGGTGCTGAGTCACACATGACAACAAAAGAAATGTATGAACACATGTGATCTTTCTCAGGATACTTTTCATTTTTTCGAACGAATTCCGGTTCAATCTTATTTATGATCAGCTCTTTAAGATCAATAAGATCTTGTGGAGAAAAAGAATTTTTTTTCATAAAAAAAACATGTTCAAAAGTTTTAATAGCCCAGAGCTGAGCCTCTTTTCTCAAAACATATTTTTCGCTTTCGGAATGAAACATTGCATATGCAGGAAAAACATTTTCATTCAATTTATAATTTTCTGTGATATCGAAACTTGCCTGATACCGGCGTAGAAGTTCTTGCAAATATGCGTCGGAGGATACCATCGAAGTCACCTTTTTTATTAATGAATTTAATATGAAATAATAAGAATATATATACTTTATCACTTTGACGCGGTATTGCAAAGGGTAAATGACAATTTAGTTCGCGAATATATTTTTGAGGAATAAACTCATATGAAAAGCGTCCGCATTATAATGTATAATTAGAAAATAAGAAAAAAGAAGGGAGAAGGATCATGCCTTTTATTAATTCAAAAATAAGCACAAAGATCACAAAAGAACAGGAAACTAAACTTAAGACAGAACTTGGAAAAGCAATAGAGCTCATTCCGGGAAAAAGCGAGAACTGGCTTATGACAGGATTTGAAGACGGATACCATCTCTATTTCCGTGGAGATAATTCTCTTCCCACAGCATTCATTGAAGTAATGATTTTTGGAAAAGCCAATCCTGAGGCGTTCCAGAGTCTTACTGAAAAGATAACTGAGATTTTCGGCGATGTACTGGATATTATGCCCGACCACATTTACATCAAGTACACACCCGCAGATCAGTGGGGATGGAACGGAAGTAATTTTTAAGAAATACTGACAGATCGGAATAGAGAAAACTCAAGAACCCCGATCAATCAGTTATTTCAATGGCAGTAATGGAGGAATACAATGGAAAACAGGCCGGTTGGAAGAAAAAAGAATGTTACCGAAGGAGGTTCCGGAGTTCACAAAAGAGGTGAAGGACTCGGAACAGGCCCGGTAGGAAGTGGAAGCGGACAATCATCAGGATCTGTACCTTCCGGAGGCGGAATGAAGCGTTCCGGAGGAAAAAGCCCACTATTGATCTTAATAGTATTGTTTATGATCCTTGGCGGAAGCGGACTTTCGACACTATTCGGTGGAGGTCAGACTGATACGGCACCGCAGGCACCGGCGACAAATACACAAACATCACAGAGCACAAGCTCTCAGTCAGGCTCAGGAATGTCGATGCTAAGCCAACTCTTTGGCGGAAGCGGATCATATTCATGTGCAAGTAATGCAGCATGGAGTGATACCGCAAACACAGGAAAACTCAATACATCGGTAGATGAAAGAGCTCGTGCAAAAAGAACCGTTATCAAAGGTAACGGTGAAGATACAATTACAATAATGGTCTACATGTGCGGCGCAGATCTTGAGTCCAGAGGAGCTATGGCTACCAGGGACATTCAGGAGATGATGAAGGCAGACCTTGGAGATAAGATAAATCTTATTGTTTACACAGGTGGAAGTAAGCAGTGGCAGAACAACGTGGTATCAAGTTCGACCAATCAGATCTATCAGATCAGGGACGGCAAGATGAATCTTCTTGTGGATAACGTTGGAAATCTGCCTATGACAAAGCCGTCAACTCTTTCAAGTTATATCAAGTGGTCGGCAAGCAATTTCCCTGCCGACAGATATGAACTTATCTTCTGGAATCACGGCGGCGGATCAACAGGTGGATACGGATATGACGAGAAGTTCCAGACTGCGGGATCTATGTCTCTTGCAGGAATAAATACCGCACTTAAGGATGGCGGAGTTATCTTTGACTTTGTCGGATTTGATACATGTCTTATGGCAACAGTTGAGAACGCACTTGTGGTTTCCAACTATGCTGATTACCTTATCGCATCGGAAGAGACAGAGCCCGGCGTCGGCTGGTACTACACAGACTGGCTTACCGAACTTGGTAAAAACACTTCCATGGAGACAATCAACATCGGTAAGAATATAATCGACTCCTTCACCGATGCATGTGCACAGTCATGTCCCGGACAGAAGACGACTCTTTCGATTACGGATCTTGCTGAACTTTCACAGACAGTTCCATCAGAGCTCTCTGATTTCTCAAAGAGTACTTCAGATATGATAAACAGCGACAACTATAAGACTGTTTCAAGCGCAAGAGGAAATACAAGAGAGTTTGCTTCTGCAAAGATCGATCAGGTCGATCTTGTCGATTTTGCAAACAGACTCGGAACAGAAGATGCCAAGAATCTTGCCGAAGTGTTAAAGAACGCAATTAAATATAACAGAGCAAGTTCCAATATGACCAATGCATACGGTCTTTCCATATACTTCCCTTACAAGAAGACTTCGAAGGTTGATTCAATGGTGAATACCTACGAAGACATAGGAATGGATGAAGAATATGCGAAGTGTATTCAGAGCTTTGCTTCACTTGAAGTTGCAGGTCAGGTTGCGGCAGGCGGATCATCATCGCCTTTACCGTCACTTTTTGGTGAGCTTTCAGGAGGCGGAAGTTCGGATACATCTGCAGAGATGATAACCCAGCTTCTTACAACTTTCCTTTCAAGTGACTTTAGCAGTATTTCAGGACTTAATTCTTCAAATACGCAGTTCCTCGGAAAGAGCCTTGATGTTGAAAAGGCAGCAAATTATATTGCAGCAAACAGATTTGATGAAAATGCACTTTTGTGGACACAGAATTCTGCGGGAGAAGCAGTGATCACTCTGTCGGAAGATCAGTGGAGTCTTGTGCAGAACCTTGCGCTCAACATGTTCTATGATGACGGCGAGGGATATATAGACCTTGGAAAAGACAATGTCTTTGACTTTGATGATGAAGGAAACTTAAGGTCACAGGATGATAAGACATGGCTTGCAATAGACGGCAATGTAGTGGCATACTACGTTGTTGATATTCAGGGAACACAGGACAGCTACGCGATAACAGGAAGAGTGCCTTGTCTTTTGAACGGAGAAAAAGCAAATATCATCCTTGTGTTTGATTCAGAAAACGAAGACGGATATGTCGCAGGTGTCACTTTTGATTATGTAGAAGGCGAGACAGAGACTGTTGCCAAGAATCTCACAGAATTAAACGAGGGCGACAAAATAGATTTTACTTGCGATTACTACAGTTATGACAAGGTGTTCCAGGACAGCTATATGTTGGGAGAGCAGTACACTGTAAACGGAGCAATGTCTGACATGAAGATCAGTAATGTATCTGTCGGAGACGGAACTGCACTTGAAACATATTGCTTTACGGATATATACGGACAGGAACACTGGACAGAAGCAATCAAGCACTGATAGGCAGGGGAAATGTACGATAAACTTACAACATTGTGTTATATAGAGCGTGATGATAACTATCTCATGCTCCACAGAATATCCAAGAAAAATGACATAAGCAAAGATAAGTGGCTCGGAGTGGGCGGACATTTTGAAGAAAATGAAAGCCCCGAAGAGTGCATGGAAAGAGAAATCTTTGAAGAGACAGGATACAGTATTTCCCAAGATCGGCTTAATTTCAGAGCGCTCGTGACATTTGTGTCAGAAAAAGGAGATTATGAACTGATGTCTCTTTTTACCGCAAAGGCACCGGACAGTGAGCCCAAAGATTGTGACGAGGGCAAACTTGAGTGGGTAAAAAAGACTGATGTCTACAAGCTCAATCTCTGGGAAGGAGACAGGATCTTCTTTAAATTATTGGAAGAAAGAGAAGATTTCTTTTCTCTGAAGCTGTCCTATAATAAGGAAGATAATCTGATCGAAGCTGTGCTCGACGGAAAGGAACTGGATTTCGAAGCATTCCTAAGGAAACACTGATTAGTGTTTCCATAGAAAGAATTGTAAATGAACGAAGAAAAAACAAAAGACTTTCTTGCCGGCAGGGTAAAAGACCTTGCCACAAGAGCGTACATGAATAATTTTATAACGCACACAGATTTTCTGTCCGTGTCTGAACTGGCATTGTTTTATCGAATACTTGCAGAGGAAAAAGTTCCTGCAAATGTACGTGAATACTGCGGCGCTCGGTATGTTATTTATGGCGGAAGCAAGGATGCCGAGAGAGCAATGGTATGCTTTTTGCCGGAGTATATGGATGAAGAGAGTTTTCTACTTTCGGAAAAAGAGGAACCGACAGTACTGTCATGTGTGAGGATAAAACCTGTAAATGCCAAGTTTGCGGATGACCTTAACCACAGAGATTATCTGGGATCTGTAATGAATCTCGGTATTGAGAGAGACCAGATAGGAGATATATTTGTTGGAGATAACGAGGCGTATCTCTATGCCACATGTGACATTGCGGAAATGATATGCAAAGAGCTCATTAGAATAAGACATACTTCCGTAAAATGCGAAGAGGTTAAACCTTCCGAATGCAGCATAGAACCTAAGTTTGAGGAGATAGGCGGAACGGTTGCGTCAGAGAGGATAGACGCTATTCTTTCTTTTGTCTATCATCTGTCCAGATCGGAAGCGCAGAGACTCATCGAAGCGGAGTCGGTTTTTATAGACGGAAGAACGGCTTACAGCGGAGGGTACGATCTTAAAGAAGGAGCCAGAGTTTCGGTAAGAGGCCACGGTAAATTCATATATCTCGGAACGGAGAACACGACCAGAAAAGGAAGACTGTTTATAAAAGTAAAAATGTTTGTATGAAAAGATCCCATCGGACGTTGGATAAAGCGACCGATGGGATTCTTTTTGCAAAAGAGACAAAAGAGAATAGATTATATGAGGTTTTCGACACAAGCGGCAACTTTCTCCATCTTCTCGGTAGGTTCAAAGCGGGCAACAACGTTACCTTCTCTGTCTATTACGAATTTGGTGAAGTTCCACTTTATATCGGGGTTATTCTTGTAATCTTTATCAATTTTTTTGAGCATGACATTCATTGCCAAGGCGGCAGGCCCCTTTCCGAATCCTTCGAAACCTTTCTGCTCCTTAAGGTATTTAAATAGAGGAAGCTGATCTTCTCCGTTTACATCAGACTTTTTCATCTGTGGAAATTTGGTATTGTAGTGAAGCGTGCAGAATTCGTGAATCTCTTCATCGGTTCCCGGTGTCTGTCCAGCAAACTGATTGCAAGGAATATCAAGGACTTCAAAACCGCTTTCATGGAATTTCTCATACATTGCTTCGATATCCTTATAGTGAGGAGTGAAGCCGCATCCTGTAGCGGTATTAACAACAAGCACAACTTTTCCTCTAAACTCATCGAGTTTAAATTCTCCACCTTGTGCATCGGTTACAGAATAATCATAAAATCCCATTATATTACCTCCATTTTTGGATCACAGGTTATGAGTTTTAAATTTGGTTAAATTATATTGTACACAATCTAAAATGTCAATACATAGTTGCAAAAAATATTTCCTCATCATATAGTTTTAGTAGAAAGGTGTGAATCAGACACGGCTATGAGCAATTATATTGTTTTTGACCTTGAATGGAATCAGGGTGAAGCGCCTGTTACAGAGGAGAACGGCAAGACTCTCTCTTTTGAAATAGTAGAGATAGGTGCGATAAAACTAAATGAAAACAGAGTTAAGATCGGTGAGTTCAGTAAACTTATAAAACCTCAGGTACATAAACAGATGCACAAGATCACAGGGAAACTTATAAATCTTTCCATGGAAGATCTTGAGAACGGAGCGGATTTTCAAGACGCCGCACGGGAATTTCTTGAGTGGTGCGGAGAAGATCCCAAGTTTTGCAGTTGGGGACCGCTTGATCTTACAGAATTTCAGCGGAATCTGGACTTTTTCGGGATGCCGCTTTTATCAGACAGACCGCTTGCATTCTATGATGTGCAGAAACTCTACAGTCTGGCTTACGATGACGGAAGAACCAGAAAAGCATTGTCTTCAGCAGTGGAAGAGCTTGGACTTATGACGGACAATCCCTTTCACAGAGCGCTTGGAGATGCGGAATACACGGCAAGGATATTCCAGAAATTCGGAGAGAGAACTCTTGAAAAAATATCTTTTGACACATATGTCACTCCTAAATCCAAAAAACAGGAAATACGTGTCGTTTTTGATAATTACGAGAAATACATTTCCAGGGAATTCGATACCAAGGAAGACATCCTTGAGAACATGGAAATAATGAGCACAAGATGTTATCTGTGCCATAAGAACATTCGCCGAAAGATAAAGTGGTTTTCTCCGAACGGCAAACACTACTATGCGGTTGCTTATTGTGAGAAGCACGGATTTATGAAGGCAAAAGTCAGGATAAAAAAAGCTGAGAACGGAAGGCTATTTGTTATAAAGACCTGCAGGTTCATTTCACCTGAAGAGGTCGAGACAATGAAACTCAGACAGAAGAAGGCAAAAAAGAGGCAGACCCTGTAACACACAAGGGACTGCCTTTTATCGTTAATGTATTATCTTCGTTTGAAGCGACTCTTCATCTTATTAAACTCTTTTTTCCTTCTGTTGTAACGAATACGATCGCTCTTACTAAGAAAGGTTCTGTTTGCGATGATTCTTGCCACCACGGATGAACCGCCGGTCATAAGTATGACAAAGATGCCCGCTGCAAGAATAAGCAGTTTAACATTGATATAGATTGAATGATACTCAGGCGTTTTATCGGACGAAGATCTGTTTTGATCGAAGTAGCATACGTGAGCACATCCGATAGGAACACCACTGAAAGTATAATTTACCTTTGCTATTGCGGTTTCATTTTTTGCTTTTTCTGAAGGAGAAATATCATATGAAACCTCATATTCTGTATCTTCTATAGAAGCAACTTTAGGAAGAATGATGTAATCTTTTTTATTAAGATTAAGGATTGTTCCTGATTTGCCGAATACATCGTGATCGGATTCAAAGAAAAGCGAATCGTCGGGCATGTATCTGGTATCTTTATCGGCAACGTGTACTGCGTCAAAAAAGTTGAAGCCGTAGTTCAAAAGTGTGAGAGTATCGTAAAACTGTGCCGGAGATTCTTCCTTAAATACAACACATACAAGGCGCATGCCGTCTTTCTCGGCACATGTCACAAGTGTCGACTGTGCCTGATCGGTATATCCCGTCTTGCCGCCTACCAAACCTTCACATTTTATCTCTCCCGTTATAAATTTGTTCCTATTTACTATATTAAGATCGTCATCGGGCTGAGTGGGGCTTTGTGGTATGTAATATTTCGGAGTGTTTGCCACCCTGCACAGAAGCTCGTTTTTAAAAAATTCGGATGATATAAGCGCAAGATCATAGGCACTGGTGTAGTGATTGTCATTATGAAGGCCGTTGGTATTCATAAAGTGCGTGTTCTTACAACCGAGCTCTTTTGCTTTCTCATTCATCTGAGCGACGAATTTATCTATGCTTCCGCTTACGTGCTCAGCAAGGCCGTTTGCAACTTCGTTGGCACTACCAACCATAATTCCGTAAAGAGCCTGCTCAACAGTAATTGCTTCACCTTCATCAATACCGATGTTGGAGCCGTCGTTCGGAACACTGAATATTGCATCGTGAGAAAAAACGACGTTCTCATTAAGCTTGGCATTTTCCGCAGCCAAAAGGCAAGTCATTATCTTTGTCGTACTTGCGGGGAAGAGTTTCTCATCTATATTCTTGGAATAGAGGATAGTCTTCGTGTTGACGTCCATTACTATGGCAGCCTCAGCAGTTACCGCAGGGCCTTCCGGCCAACCCGGAATAGAATTACTTTGAATAGGAAGCTCTTTTTGCCTGAGTGCTTCCTGTGACGGATCGACAGTCTCTGCATGTACGTCGACCTGCACAACAAAGAAAGCTGCTAAGAACAAAGCAAATGATGCAGCGCTATATCTAATGAGTGTATTTATTTTATGTGTGCGTGCATATAGGTTCATAATATGTAAATAATACAATACTTCCCATTCAAGGGCAAATGTTGTAAAATTCTTTTATAAGAAATAGGTGGGATTTAAAAAATGCGACTACGTAATATAGCAGGTTCGAGAGAAGTAATTGCAGAGAGCAAGTACACTGTTAAGGACCCTGAGCAGAAAAAAGGACTTTGGAAAAAAGAAGTATTTGGAAACGATAATGAGATCCATATAGAAATAGGAATGGGAAAAGGCCGATTCATAATGGACATGGCGGCGCTCCATCCTGATATAAATTATGTCGGTATTGAGAAGTATTCAAGCGTTCTTCTTCGTGCTATACAGAAGCAGGAAGAGTTACAGCTTCCAAATGTTATTTTTATAAGAATGGATGCAGAAAATATTACGGATGTATTCGATGACGCAGAAGTTGGAAAAATCTATTTGAATTTTTCGGATCCTTGGCCAAAGGACAGACATGCAAAGAGACGTCTTCCGTCTCGGGAATTTTTAAAAAGGTATGATAAGATAATGAAAGCGGACGGTGTTGTGGAGTTTAAGACCGACAACGAAGATCTGTTTACATTTGCACGTGAAGAGGTGGAACCGGCAGGCTGGAACATAGATGCCATTACCTATGATCTTCACAATGATGACGTAATGAATGATGGTAATGTGATGACAGAGTATGAAGAGAAATTTTCATCACTCGGTAACCCGATTTTTAAGTACATTATTAGTAGAAAGGGGAAATAACCTATGGACTACACATTGAGCAGTCAGAACTTTGAAGAGGAAGTTTTGAAGAGTAAGTTACCGGTTCTCGTCGATTTTGCGGCGGATTGGTGTGGACCATGCAAGATGATGTCACCTATCATTGACGAGTTTGCAGAAGAATATGACGGAGAACTAAAAGTAGGAAAAATAAATGTAGACCAGGCACCCGATATAGCACAGAAATACAATGTAATGTCAATTCCAATGTTTGCGTTCTTTAAGAACGGCGAGGTTATTGAGACTGTTGTAGGAGCTCAGAATAAGACAAAATTACAGTCAATTATCGACAGAGTGCTGGCCTAAAAGGTCAGCACATTTTTAAAGAGGAGAAATGTTTTGCCAGGCAAGATTACCAGCTTTGAAGATTATAGGAGAAATGATGATCCTGAGATGGACGATATGCCCATGGATATGATGGATGATCCCGTCGATGATGATATCGTGGACGATATTGTTGAAGATATCAGAGACAATGTCAGGGAATCTGTCGAAGAACCTATCAGGAAACCTGTTAGAGAGTCTGTCGGAGAACCTGTCAGGAAACCTGTTAGAGAGCCTGTCAGAGAACCTGTTAGGGAACCGTCCGTAGAACCTGTAAAAAAAGCTGCCGATGTCAGACCCAAAAAAGATATTACAGAGACAATGGTTATCGACAGTATAGAGATTGCAGATCCCTATAATTTTTTTAATGAAGAAGAAAGAGAAGCATATTTCCGCCAAAGAGAAAGAGAAGACAGACAGCCAAAGAAAAGACCCGAAGGTGGAAATGCACCTAAGAGAGAACGTGGCGCAGGCCGCGTTGAAAAGCGTGCTCCAAGAGATGAGGATGTACGCCCGAGACGTCGTGAGGAGGGATATCCTCCAAAGAGAGAGGATGAAGAATACGATATGCGTCCAAGACGAAGGGATGATGATTATCCTCCGAGAAGAGAAGACGAGCGCCCGAGGCGCAGTAATACGGGACGTATGCGAGATGAAGATGATGTACGTCCAAGACGCAGAGATGATAACTTCGATCCCAGAGATGATGAAGACTTCGATATGCGCGCAGATTTAGGACGTGGCAGAAGAAGAGAAGAAGATCGTCCAAGACGTCGCAATGATATAGATGATGATTATCGCAGAGATGACGATCGCTATCGCCGTCGTGGTTCTGATGATTATGATGACTATGACGATTACAGAGATTATGATGATTACGATCCTGAATATGATGACGATTACGGAGAAGAAGATGAAGATGAGCAGTTAAAGCTTATGGTTGTCAGAGTATCTTCTATTATTACGGGTATCGTGATCCTTGCATTCCTTGTGCTCATAGTAAAGGCAAAGTTTATTGATAAGGTCGTATCACCTGATGAAGGTGGAGAAAAAACGGCTACAGAACAGTCAAAAGACGGTGAAGACGGAGAAGAGGAAGGCAAAAACGATAACTCTATTCCCGAAGGATACAGACCTATGGATGACAAAGTCTATGTATCGGGATACAGCCTTAATCTCAGATCCGAACCCAATACGAGTGACGACAGTAATATTGTTGAAAATGTAGAACAGGGTACTGAATTTCACAGAATCGCTGTCAGTGAAGACGGCGCATGGGCTCTGCTTGAATATAAGGGACAGCTTGTTTACGGATATCAGAATTATCTGGCCGTATCCGAATGATGAAGCCATGAATAGAAATTGTCCATAGCTTCAGCCAGTGAATTGCCCGAGCGCGTAAAAGATTCTGCGCGGGCGATTACTTCATCGGAAGAAGTGGCCTTGGCATGATCTGCGATCTTTTGGGCTGAACTGATCTCCAGTGAGCGACAGTCCATGTTTACCAAAAGATTGTTGTGCAGGGCACTGACGCAGGCATACAGGGATGGATATTTCTTTTGAATAAGAGAAAATTCATCCAGTATCTGCTCCCTGCTCTGCAGGCAAAAGAGAGTATAAACAGATTCGACTACTTCATGCGGCTCTATCTCTTCTTGATAAGAGTTGTCTTCATAGTCGTCTCTTGTTGCGTAATATTCGCAAATCTCCTGTACCAGGGCTCCGACTTTTGAGTTGTCATACAATTTCTGAAGTTCGTCAATTTTTTTATCACTCATGCATAAAGTATAACATATACAGAGGAATTCAAGAATGAAGATTGGTATTTTTGATTCCGGAATTGGTGGGCTCTCGGTTCTTCACGAGGCATATCATTACCTTCCGGAGCAAAATTACATATTTTACGCTGATACAAAGCACGTTCCTTACGGATTGAAAACCCCGGAGCAGATCTTAGGTTATACGATCGGCATCACGGAGTTTTTGCTTGATAAGGGAGCAGAAGCAATTGTAGTTGCCTGTAATACGGCAACGAGCGTTGCAATCAGGGAACTCAGAAAGCGATATAACATACCGATATTAGGCATGGAACCTGCTGTTAAACCGGCAGTTGAAGGAACTGAGAAAAAGCGTATAATGGTCATTGCGACTCCTGTTACCATAAGAGAGGATAAGCTTAAAGATCTTCTTCATAGAGTGGATGAACATCACAGAGTAGACCTGTTGCCGATGCCCGGGCTTGTGGAGTTTGCAGAGAGAGCAGAATTTGATTCGGAAGACGTACTTAATTATATTAAGAAGCAATTTGCTCCGTATAATATGGATGAGTACTGTGCACTTGTTCTTGGATGTACGCATTTTAATTATTTTAAACCGGCGTACAGACAGATTTTTGGGGATGAAACACTTCTGATAGATGGAAATTACGGTACTGTAAGACATCTGGCGGAGGTTCTCGGACTGGAGATTTCAAAGACACCAGATAATGAAGTTTATTTTGAAGACACCCACAAGATGTTGTGCATGGCAAATACAGAGTACTATTATTCCGAAATTCCGATAACTGACGAGAGAGAGCTTGAACGCTTGAGAATACTGCATAACAGACTAGAAAAGGTAAGAAAAAATTAATATAATATCTTCTTGAAATTATCAATATAATGTACTATCATAATTATGCGACCACAATATATAGTTGTATGAGTACATTTTGGTGATTGCAAGAAGATTTTTTATTTCCATTTATTATTAAGAAGGGGGTTCTTATGAAGATCATTAAGAGAAGCGGTAAAGAAGTTGCATTTGACGGCAATAAGATCGTTGCGGCTATCGAAAAAGCAAATAACGAAGTCACAGACGAGAAGAAATTAACCGCAGGTCAGGTTAGTGACATTGAAAGGAGCGTAGAGAATCAGTGCGCGTCCCTTACTCGTGCCGCAAGCGTTGAGGAAATCCAGGATATGGTTGAGGATGGACTCATGAGATCCGGTAAATTCGAGGTTGCCAGAAAATACATTACATACCGTTATAAGCATGCTCTTGTTAGAAAATCAAATACAACAGACGAGCAGATTATGTCTCTTATTGAGTGCAATAACGAGGAAGTTAAGCAGGAGAACTCCAATAAGAATCCTACGGTAAACAGCGTACAGAGAGACTACATGGCAGGTGAAGTCAGCAAAGATATCACAAGAAGATTTCTTTTGCCTGAAGACGTCGTAAGAGCGCATGAGGCAGGACTCATTCACTTCCATGACTCTGACTATTTCGCACAGCATATGCATAACTGCTGTCTTGTAAATCTGGAGGATATGCTTCAGAACGGCACAGTTATTTCTGAGACAATGATAGAGCGCCCCAAGAGCTTTTCTACAGCGTGCAATATCGCTACACAGGCAATCGCGCAGATTGCAAGCTCACAGTACGGCGGGCAGAGTATCACACTTTCACACCTTGTTCCTTTTGTTGATGTCAGCAGACAGAAATTCCGTAAGGAAGTTGCTCTCGAGTTCGAGACAGCCGGCATGAAGATCAACAAAAAGCAGGTAAATGACATTGCTGAGATGCGTGTTAAGAAAGAAGTTGAGAGAGGATGTCAGGTTATCCAGTATCAGGTCATCACACTTATGACCACAAACGGACAGGCTCCTTTCATAACAGTATATATGTATCTTGATGAGGTTCCCGAGGGACAGACAAGAGAAGATCTTGCAATGGTCATTGAGGAAATGCTCAAACAGCGTATCACAGGCGTTAAGAATGAAAAGGGACAGCTCATTACACCTGCTTTCCCTAAGCTTATATACGTACTTGATGAAGACAATATCCATGAGGATTCCAAGTATTGGTATCTGACAGAGCTTGCTGCAAAATGTACAGCAAAGAGACTTGTTCCCGATTATATTTCAGCTAAGAAGATGAAGGAACTCAAGGGCGGAGATGTTTATCCTTGTATGGGATGCAGAAGTTTCCTTACTCCCGATAACGAGAACGTTCCCGAAGGCTTCTGCAACAAGGGCAACAAGGCAAATGCACAGAATTACAAAGAGGGAGATCACAAGTACTACGGAAGATTCAATCAGGGTGTTGTTACAATTAACCTCGTTGACGTAGCTTGTACTTCCAACAAGGATGAGGCAAAGTTCTGGGAGATAATGGAAGAGAGAACCGAGCTTTGTAAGAGAGCACTTATGTGCAGACATGAGAGACTTCTCGGAACACCTTCCGATGTAGCACCGATCCTTTGGCAGAACGGAGCACTTGCAAGACTTCAGAAGGGCGAGACAATTGACAAGCTTCTCTATGGAAATTACTCAACAATATCCCTCGGATATGCGGGACTTTGCGAATGTACCAGATACATGAAGGGCGTATCCCACACAGATCCCAAGGGTAAAGATTTTGCGATAAAAGTTATGCAGTTCCTCAATGATAAGTGTGCAAAGTGGAGAGCTGAGACCAATATCTCATTCAGCCTTTACGGAACACCTCTTGAGTCAACAACATATAAATTTGCAAAGAGTCTGCAGAAGCGTTTCGGTATTATTCCGGACGTTACAGACAAGAACTATATCACAAACAGCTATCATGTTCATGTTACAGAGCAGATAGATGCATTTACAAAGCTTAAGTTTGAGTCGGAATTCCAGGCACTTTCTCCCGGCGGAGCTATAAGTTATGTAGAAGTACCAGATATGAACAGCAACATTGAAGCAGTTATTTCAGTAATGAAATACATCTATGAAAACATCATGTATGCTGAGCTTAATACTAAATCTGATTACTGTCAGTGCTGCGGTTATGATGGGGAGATCAAAATTGTTACGGATACCGACGGTAAGCTTATTTGGGAATGCCCTAACTGTGGCAACAGAGATCAGAACAAGATGAACGTGGCTAGACGTACATGTGGTTATATCGGAACACAGTTCTGGAACCAGGGACGTACACAGGAGATCAAAGAAAGAGTTCTCCATCTTGCTACACCTAAGCTTTAATGTTTGTTTATAAACCTACTTGAGTATGAGCCGGGAGAATATCCCGGCTTATGCTTTATACACAGAAAGGATCGATCATGAATTACGGGCAAATATATTACAGCGATGTCGCAAACGGAATAGGTTGCAGGACAGCTTTTTTTGTAAGCGGATGCACGCATCACTGCAAAGGTTGCTTTAACGAGATGACCTGGGACTTTAATTACGGACAGAAATATACAAAAGAAGTAGAAGATGAGATAGTTGAGTCGCTTAAACCGGATTATATAAATGGGCTTACAATTCTTGGTGGTGAACCTATGGAGGTCGTAAACCAGAAGGAGATAAGAACGCTTCTTGAGAGGATAAAAAAAGAAGTTCCCAAAGCCACTATATGGATCTACTCGGGATATACATGGGAAGAGCTTACGGATGCAGATAACAAGAGGTGTCACAGCGAAGATACCGACCCGATACTTTCAATGACAGACATTTTGGTAGACGGAGAATTCATGCTTGATAAAAAGAACCTGATGCTAAGATTCAGGGGCTCGTCAAACCAAAGAGTCATAGATGTCAAAGAGACATTAAAGGCGGGAGAGGTAGTGCTTTCCAAGTATAATGACAGAGATACATCCAGAATGGAGTGAAAATGGAGCAGACCCGGTTAGCGAGTCTGCTCCAAAATTTTTCCAATACTTATGTTTCTTCGGAATCCTTTTTTGGTTCATCATCAAGCTTGTTGTGCTTTATAAGGTTCAGCATGATATCCGCAATGGTCGGATCGAACTGTTTACCTTTTCCGTTTCGAATCTCTTCAACGATGCGCTGCTTGGAAAGTTTTTTCCTGTAAACTCTGTCTGAGTTCATGGCATCATACGAATCTGCAACACATATTATTCGTGCTATGAAAGGAATATCGGTTCCGGCTTTTCCCTCGGGATAGCCCTTTCCGTCATATCTTTCGTGGTGATACAAAGCTCCTTCTCCGACATTTTTTAAACTCTTGAAGTTGCTGAGTATAGCTCCGCCGCGTACCGTATGGGATTTAATTATCTCAAATTCTTCATCGGTCAGCTTCTCGGGCTTTGCAAGAATATTGTCGGGAATACCGATCTTACCACAATCATGAAGAAGAGCAACGTAGTAGATACGTTCAAGATCTTCTTTTCCAAAACCAAGTTCTTCCGCTATTCGTCTTGAATATTTGGCAACGCGGATTGAGTGGCCGTTTGTATAAGGATCTTTTGCATCTATAAAGCTGATGAAAGTATTCATCGAGTCATTTATTATTACATTGTCGCGCTCGTGGCGTTCTTTATATTTTTTGAGCTGCATTGATGTGAGCAAATAAATTGTAAGAGCAACCAGCCAAATAAATGTAAGTACGATTGAAATCCAAAAGAACGGATCACTGACAAGCTTCTTTTGGAATGAATACTCAATATCCAAAGACAGTGCGTCTTCAAGCTTTTCACCGATCTTAAGGTACATGATAAAACCGGGTGTTGAAGCTGTATGGGCGCTGATAGGAATTTCAACCGCATTTACGGATGAACTCGGGTAATAAATAAGATAATCGCCGGGTTTCATCGTTACCATATTCTCTCCTTCGGAAGAGAATATCTCGACTGCGTGATCGGCGGGCTTAAATTCTCTAAGATCGGGGATCAGATCTACAAATTCTCCGTTATCGGTTGCCTGGTGGATTTCCAGACTTCCGTTCCATGCAGATATTAAGTAGGTATTTTTATTGAAGGTTAACTTAAAAGTGAAGTCTTTTACATTGTTCTTCGTACCGTTATCGATCAGAAAATCAATCGTATAAGCCTGAAAATTATGTTCTGTAATTCCCTCATTGTTAATATCAAGAGCTTTTGTCCAAGTACTGTCCCTAACGTTTGCGGTTACAGTGATGTCTTTTTTATTAGGTTCTTTTGCCGTAAAAAGATCTGCTTCAGAAAACGAAGCGGTGTGACGTTTGGCGTTGTAAGTGCCGGTTCTGATTAAGCTGATAAGCATACATAGAACTGCAACTCCGATTACCGCCAGATATAATCGGATGATTTGTTTTTTGTTACTTCTCCACCTCATAAAGAATACTCCCAAGAAAACATAATATAGTCAAACAGATTGCTGTATATAATCATTATATTGAAAAAATAGAAAAAGCGATACTTATACTTTTACTTATACTATAATATTACGAATAGTCCAAGAATTGTTGAAAAAAAGTACGTTTTTATAATAGTTTTAGAAAACAATACAACAACATTTGCAATGTTCGCCACAATGTAAGCACTTACAAATATAACTTATTTGCTATATTATAATTAACGTAAGCAGTACTTAATGAGCGAAGAGCAAGATACGCTATGAGGAGGAAGATATGGGAGATGAAAGATTTGATCTTTTAACTTTTGGAGAAATAATGCTTCGTCTTTCACCGCCGAATTATGAGCGTATGACTCGCGGAGATATCTTTGATAAGAGAGCGGGTGGCTCAGAGCTTAACGTAGCATCCGGTGTTGCACTTTTAGGACTCCGAACAGGAGTCATTTCAAGACTACCACAGAATGCACTGGGAACTTTTATCAAGAATCGAATTCGATTCGAAGGAGTTTCAGATGACTACCTCATTTATGATGAGTCACCGGAAGCAAGACTTGGTATTTATTACTACGAAAACGGTGCTGCTCCTCGTAAACCTTCGATTGTTTACGATAGAATGAATTCGTCTATAACAAGGATTTCTTTATCAGAGATTCCTGATAGTGTGTATACATGTACGAGAATGTTTCATACCAGCGGGATATCACTTGCACTTAACAAGAATACCTGTGAAGTTGCAACTGAAATGATCAAGAGATTCAAAGAGGGCGGCGCAATGGTCTCGTTCGACTGTAATTACCGCGCCAACCTTTGGAGTGAAGAGGAAGCCAGAGCTGCGATACACTACATCCTCCCTTACGTAGATATATTATTTGTGTCTGAAGAAACCTCCAGACGCATGATGCAGAAAGACGGCGAACTCTTTGATATTATGAAGAGTTATACTAAGGACTATCCTGTCAAAGTTGTCTGCACTACACAGAGACAGGTAATAAGTCCGAGGAAACACAACTTCACTTCGACTATATATGATGCAAGACTCGATAAATTCTTTACCGAGGAACCATATAAAGACATTGATGTTATAGACAGGATTGGATCCGGTGATGCTTATGTATCCGGGGTGCTGTACGGAATACTTAAGTATGATGATGTTCAAAAAGCACTTGAGTATGGCAATGCCACATCAAGTGTTAAGAACACAATCCCGGGAGATCTTCCCGCGAGTGATCTTAAAGAAATTGACAGTATCATCAGAAATCATCAAGCCGGAGGTCCTACAAGCGAGCTTAATCGCTAAGGACAAATGAAATTGCCGATTTACGTTCGCCATAACGTATTTCCTTTATAAAACCTCTAAAGTGGGAGCAATTCCACGCTAAAAGACCGGGCCCACCGGCAATGTCATTTAGTTAAGATGACGAATTAAGATCTCTATATCAGAAATGGTATAGAGGTCTTTTTTTCTGTAAAAAATAGTTGACAAATATATGCAAAAATGCGGCCGCTTTCGCTATTGATGCTTTATAGAGGTAGCG
>JAGAAO010000064.1 GCA_017615275.1 Butyrivibrio sp. | reverse complement strand
TGTAAAGAAGTGTGTAAGTTACGTTTAAAACCCTGTGCTACTGAATTCGATGGAACGCCGTGTGCGGTGAAAGCCGCACGCACGGTGTGGAGCGGGGGAAAAGATGGAGATAATATCAAAGTCTTACCTATCGCTATCTGGAGCTAAGAGCCAGGGAATCAAGCAGCTGATGGCAGGTGGAGGTGTTTGCCTCATCGGTATTAAGCTCATTCCTCTTCTCTCAGGACTTTTCTGATTCCTGGGTGGGGAGCGCGGCCTGCCGCGCTATAGCAAGATGCAGGACTGAAAATTTCATATTGTTCGGGGGCTGGCGCGACCAGTCCCCACCTATAAAAAACAGAAAGGTGGCAATCTATGGATAGAGTAGTAGAAGAGCTCGCCGCCTGGCTTAAGTCTGTACTTGTAGATGGTGTTATGAGCGTTATGGTAGGCATGTTTCAGGATGTTAATAACCACGTGGCTGATATCACAACACAGGTAGGAATGACTCCTGATGCATTTCAGCCCAGTGTTTTTAGCATGATACGTAACCTATCGGAAACTGTAATCATGCCGATAGCGGGTATGGTCCTGACCTTTATTGCCTGCTATGAACTTATACAGCTAATCACAGCTCATAATAACCTGGCTAACTTTGAGACATGGATTTTCTTCAAATGGCTTTTTAAGACCTATGTTGCAGTCATGCTGATCACACACTGCTTTGACTTTACCATGGCAGTATTTGATGTTGCCCAGCATGTTGTAAGAAGCAGCGGAGGACTTATTGCAGCGTCAACCGCGATAGATGACTCAGCGCTTGCGACTATGAGGTCAACTCTGGAAGCAATGGATATGGCTGCTCTATTTGGCATGTTTTTCCAGGTAATGTTCGTAAACCTGGCAACAAGGATTCTTGCTGCATTCATATTTGTAGTTGTTTATGGACGTATGCTGGAAATCTATCTGACCATAAGTCTTGCGCCTATTCCGTTTGCAACATTCGGTAACAGGGAACAGAGCCAGATGGGGCAGAACTATGTTAGAGGTCTGTTCGCTTTAGGCTTCCAGGGATTCCTTATCATGGTATGTGTGGCTATTTATGCTGCATTGATAAGCTCTGTGGCTTTTTCAACTGATATAGTCGGTTCCATGTGGGGAGTACTGGGATATACAGTCCTTTTATGTTTCTCCCTTCTGAAGACAAGTTCCATCTCAAAGAGCATATTTAATGCAAGGTAAGACAAGGGGGCAAATATCATGGCAAATTTCGTATCGGTCCCCAGGGATCTTTCCAGGGTCAAGGAAAAACTTTTCCTTAATCTCACCAAAAGACAGATCATCTGCTTTTCACTGGCGGCGCTCGTAGGAGTACCGTCTTTTTTCTTTGTAAAAAAGCTTTCGGAGGACGTAAGTGCTTCGACACTTGTGATGATGGCTCTTATGTTGCCGTTCTTTTTCGTGGCTCTATATGAGAAGGATGGCATGAACTGTGAGACCATCCTAAAGCATATGATCCAGTGGCAATTCAAAAGACCCAAGGAGCGTCCCTACAGGACCAATAATTATTTCGCTGCCCTCATGAGGCAGAAAAAACTATATGAGGAGGTGGAGGACATTGTTATTTCCTTTGTTCAGAAAGAAAAGAAAACGTGACCTGAAGGTTCCGGTTCGCCTCTCATCTGAGGAAAAGAAAAAGATAAAAAAGGTCATCGATGATGCCAAGAAGGCTGATAAGGTGCCGCATTCCGCACAGGAGTCAGTGACATTCGAGAGAATGTTCCCAAGCGGAATCTGCAGGGAAGAGGGGGATTTTTATTCAAAGACCATCCAGTTTCAGGACATCAACTATAAGCTGGCCCAGGAAGAAGATAAGACAACCATTTTTGAAGAATGGTGCAGTTTCCTTAACTTCTTTGACAGCTCAGTTGAGTTTTCCCTGACCTTTCTTAATGTCAGCACTGATGGCACAAAGTTTGAAAAAAGTATCAGGATCCCACTTAGGCATGATACTTTCAACGATGTACGAGATCAGTATTCATCAGTGCTAAAGAGCCAGTTCGAAAAAGGTAATAATGGTCTTACAAAGACCAAGTACCTTACTTTCGGTATCCATGCGGCTTCTATAAGAGAAGCCAAGCCAAGACTGGCCCGCATAGAGACTGATGTTCTCAATAACTTCAAGCACCTGGGAGTGTTTGCAAACAGTCTTAATGGAAAAGAGAGACTTAAAGTCATGCATGCCATTTTCCACATGGGGGATGATGATAGGTTCATGTTTGACTGGAAATGGTGTACGGAGCGTGGCCTTGGACCAAAAGATTTTATCGTTCCAAGCAGCATTGCGTTTCCAACTAAAAAGACCTTTGAAATGGGCGACATGTACTGTGCAATGAGTTTTCTTTCGATTACTGCATCGGAGATAAATGATGAGATGCTCTGTGATTTCCTTTCCATGGATTCATCGCAGGTTCTCACCATCCACATGCAGTCTGTAGACCAGAACACTGCCATAAAGAAGGTCAAGCACACCATCACAGAGCTTGATAGAAGTAAGATCGAGGAGCAGAAAAAGGCTGTCCGTTCCGGGTATGATATGGACATCATCCCCTCAGATCTTGCCACATACGGCAAGGACGCCAAGTCACTGCTTCGTGAGCTTCAGAGCCAGAATGAGCGAATGTTCATGATAACTTTCCTTATCATGAATACAGGAAAGACTCTGAGAGAACTTGAAAACAATGTGTTCCAGGCAAAGAGCATTGCTCAGAAGCACAGCTGTACGCTTGTGAGATTGGACTATCAGCAGGAGATGGGACTTATGTCGAGCCTTCCGCTTGCTCATAACCACATCGAGATACAGCGCGGCATGACAACTTCAAGTTCAGCTATCATGATACCTTTCACAACACAGGAGCTTTTTCAGGAGGGAGAGGAATCTCTTTATTACGGACTTAATGCTCTTTCCAACAACCTCATCATGGCAGATAGAAAAAAGCTAAAGAATCCAAACGGTCTTATCCTTGGTACACCGGGTTCTGGTAAGTCTTTTGCTGCAAAGAGGGAAATTGCAAATGTCATGCTCTCCACGGATGATGACATCATAGTATGTGATCCCGAGGCCGAGTATGCGCCTCTTGTGCAGAAGTTTGGCGGTCAGGTGATCAAGATCAGCGCTAATTCCAGCCAGTATATCAATCCCATGGATATCAACCAGAACTACTCTGATGATGATAACCCTGTAGCACTTAAGGCAGAATTTATCCTGTCTTTGTGTGAGCTTGTCATAGGAGGAAGGGATGGTCTGATGCCGATAGAAAGAACTGTTATCGACAGATGCGTCCATAAGATATACAACAAGTATTTCCAGGATCCGCGTCCTGAGAACATGCCTCTTTTGGAAGACCTATACAATGAACTTCTTAAGCAGGACGAGAAAGAAGCTCACAATCTGGCTACAGCTCTTGAGATATACGTTTCCGGTTCACTTAATGTCTTTAATCACAGGACAAATGTTGATATCAATAACAGGATTATCTGTTATGACATCAAGGATCTTGGAAATCAGCTCAAAAAGCTGGGAATGCTGATTGTTGAGGATCAGGTCTGGGGAAGGGTATCAGCTAACCGCGATTCCGGCAAGAGTACCCGTTACTATATGGATGAGTTCCACCTGCTCCTTCGAGAGAAGCAGACAGCAAGCTATTCTGTAGAGATTTACAAGCGTTTCCGTAAGTGGGGAGGCATTCCGACAGCAATCACGCAGAACGTCAAGGACCTTCTAGCCTCTGCAGAGATCGAGAATATTCTTGAGAACTGTGAATTCATATATATGCTTAATCAGGCCGCTGGGGACAGAACAGTTCTCGCACAAAAGCTCAATATAAGCCCACACCAGTTATCCCATGTCACACAGGCGGGAGAAGGTGAAGGGCTTTTATTTTTTGGAAATGTGATCCTTCCTTTTGTTGATCACTTCCCTAAAGACATAGAACTTTACAGGATTCTCACCACACGTCCATCCGACCTTGTGAAGTACAAAGAAGAAAAGGGGGCATAACGATTTGAATGATAGGGAGCATTTCAGAGAGAAGTTCCGGACGCAGTCCACCCTTAAAGAAGAGTATGGAAAAAAGCTAAAGAAGGGAAAAGTTGGTGTTGGCTCGAAGGATACTGAAGAAAAGCTGGATCCGGAGCGAAAGAAGGTCCTTAGGGGCAGAGCAGAATCTGAGGAGATGCTTGGCGTAAAAGCTCAGATGAAGGCTGAGGCCAAAAGGATTAAGGCATTACAGGCTGCCGGCACAGTAGTTACTGTGGGAAATACTGTTATGGGTACAGCAGCGGAAGTGGTGGCTGTGGGTAGCAGTGACTGCAGGGATGATAAGAACGTATCGGGAGATGTTGTTCATGAGGGGGCATCTGCAGTTCATGAGGCTACGGAAAAAATCAACGAAGGCATCTACCAAAGAAAGCTTAAGCGTCAGCATAAAGAAGAAAAGAAGCATGCCAATGAGCAGAATCCAAAGGATGGCTCAAACGCAAAGTCCAGGGCAGCTCAGAAAAAGAAAAATCGTAAATCTTATTACCAGAAAGAAAAAGAGCGTGAGGCTGCAAGGAGTGGAGCCACATGGCTTGAGGATGCAATAAACAAAATATCTGAAAAGATAGGCGATGCTCTTGCGGCACTCGCAAACTTTGTTAAAGGTAATCCCAAGCTGATTCTCGCAATAGTTATTGTCGTCCTGATCATAGTCCTTTTATCTGCGATGGTATCAAGCTGTGCCATGATGGTTCCCACTATGTCTGATGGAACCCTTGTCTCCACATATACTGCTTACGATGAGGACATTCACGGCGTTGAGACGGATTACCGAAAGCTGGAAAAAGATCTTAAGAAAAAGATAGATGATACGGAAAGTCTCTATCCAGGCTACGACGAGTATGAGTACGAGCTGGATGAAATAGGACATAACCCTTATGAGCTCATCACATATCTTACGGTCAAATATGATGACTTCAAGCGTAAAGACATGAAGCCTATCATAAAAAAGCTCTTTGAAAAGCAGTACAAGCTGACTTATAAGTCCAGAACTGAGAAGCGAACCCGTACAGTAGAAAAGACCGGAACAAGATGGGTAGAGGACGATTCTTATCCTGAAGGTGGTTATGAGGAGGAATACACCTACGAGGAGGAAGAAGAGTATACCGTAAAGATTCTTAAGGTGAAGTTGGATAACAAGAGCCTTGGAAAAGTAATTGAAGGAATGGGGCTTACAGCAAAGCAGAAGTCTCATTATGATCTTTTGCTCATGACTAAAGGTAACAAGGAATATCTCTTTGAGGATATTTATTCTGACCTTGAGGATCCTGAAGATTACCACGTTCCCGGAGATGCACTTACTGATGCTCAGTTTGCAGCAATGATAGCTGAAGCTGAGAAGTACCTTGGCAGGGAATATGTCTGGGGAGGTAGTAATCCAACTACGGGTTTTGACTGCTCAGGATTCGTATGCTGGGTACTAAATCACAGCGGCTTTAGTGTGGGAAGAACAACTGCGCAGGGGCTTAGAAAAAGATGTGCTTATGTATCCCCTTCAGATGCAAAGCCGGGAGATCTTATCTTTTTTGAGAGAACCTATGACACTCCCGGAGCTAGCCATGTTGGCATCTATGTCGGGGATGGCATGATGCTTCACTGCGGCAATCCAATATCCTACACATCAATCAACACCAAGTACTGGAAAAATCATTTCCTAGGTTACGGAAGACCAGTAAGACCATGAGGAGGAGATTATGTTTGAGAGATTAGACAGATATAAGGCTGAACTTGCAAAAGCAAGGGAACGAAGAGCTGAGGCCGATACGAGAGTCAAAGCTCTTGAAAAGAAATGCCAGGAGGAAGAGATGGCTGCGGTCCATGAAATGATGAAGGCAGCTGATATTACTCCTGAAGGCCTGCAGAAGCTGATTGCCTATACAAAGGACAATTTGCCTGGAGGCAAATCCGTTGGCGATATTGTCAGCGGAAATACAGATGAGGAGGACACCGAAGATGATGAAGTTTAAATTCGCAGCGATACTGGCCAGCTGTTTGAGCCTGGCTGTAACACTGACACCGGTAACTGCATTTGCTTATGTTGATCCTGAGGTCGTAGAGGAGGAAGAGATAATTCCGCCTGAGCCAGAGGAAGAAGTGGAAGAACCCATGGGTCCGCTTACTCCTGATGGTAATCTCACCATCATTGATGATTATGGCGATCCAAACAAAAGCGGTAAGCAGTTCATCACTGTTTCTTCCAAGAGTGGGAATATCTTTTATATCATCATAGACCGTGATGATGAGGGTGAGAATACAGTTCACTTCCTTAATCTGGTTGATGAGAGAGACCTGTTATCGCTCATGGATGATGAGGAAATAGCTGAACTTATGGGAGAAGAGGAAGAGCCGGAACCGGAGCCTGTAGTAGAAGAACCAGCACCGGAAGAGCTGGAACCGGAGGAACCCAAGAAGGATAACTCCAATCTGATCATATTTGTTATTATTGCAATCCTTGGTTGTGCTGGAGGTTTCTATCTTTACAGTAACAGAGAGGATTTTTCTTTTGGCAAAAAGGAAAAGAAGGATCCTGATGAGGACTATAACGAAGATGAAGAGACTGGTGGAGCGCTGGATAAAGCAGAAACCATAAATGAAAAACCAGAAGACTGATAATATCTGATAGCGACAGCGGCTGTGTATTGATTCAATGCATGGCTGCTGTTTTTTTGAAAGGAGATGTGTTCTATGGCAGGAAATGTGATAGCTCAGGATATAACTGGGGAAGAAAAGGTAGAGATGATCACAAGTCGTCTCTCCAACTACAGCTTCAGGATGGGGGAGGTAGTTGATGCCAAAAAGAAAGCTCAGAAAAAGAAACAGATGATCAAGAAGGGCAAGACTGATGGCAGGCCTTCTGTTCTTCAGAAGCTGGAAAACTATAAAAAAGCCAAGGGGGTGATCTGATGAGCGGACTGGATATAGCAAATGACAGAATCCATAAAGAAGAGGAACTGTCAGAAACAGAAGAGGCTATCCTGGAGGAACATACAATGCGTTCCAACAAGAATTATCTTAAGGCTGCAGAGGATGCGATAGAGGCCAATGATAATAACTTTGATGGCCTGATCAATGCAGTTCCTGATGATGGTGAAGATGATCCTGATGATGATTATTCATCTGAACTATCTGTAAAGAGAGCCAGGGAATATGATGCAGCCAGACAGAAAGCCATCGAAGATGAAGAAATCGCAAAGGAGAAAAAACGAAATGCCAGAGCGCGTGCACAAAGTTACCGTGAGATTGACAGATAAGGAATATACCAGACTTCTTGCTAAAATGAACGAGGTCGGCGTAGGGAGCATGAGCCTTTATATCAGAAAGATGATGCTGGATGGATACTGCGTGAAACTAAAGACAGATGACTTTGGAGAGATAGTATATCTTCTGCGCATGTGCTCCAACAATCTGAACCAGTATGCGAAAAAAGCCAATGCCTTTGGCGATGTATATGCCTCAGATATAGAAGACCTGAAAAAGCGTCTTGATGAAATCTGGGGGCATACCAAAAGTATGATGTTGGCATTTTCGCAGATAAGATAATCGACAAACTTTTCAGATGTACTTGCTAATCTTATCATGGTCTTGTAGGCATCATTTGTTTAGACATCACGGAGGTAATTGCCATGAGTATTGTGAGATTTCTTTTAAAGGTTGTTTTGTTTCCTGTCTTTTTGATGATTTTTACGCTGAGTCTTTTTGTAAAAGTCATTGTAAATGTATCCGGTGTTGTGGCTGGTGTAGCATTTCTCTTAGGTATAGTGATCATAATTTATAACATCACTACCCACTGCCTGTTTGGGGTTTGCATGACTTTTATTGCGGCAATGATGATCGCAGCAGCGATGCTTGTACTTGGCTACAGTGAGTATTTTCTGGACAGAGTTATCGAGCTATATCACGACATCTGATCATTGTGATTCGATAAGAGTAAGGCATAAGAGCAGTCTGTATTTTCAAAATATGGGCTGCTTTTTCTTATGCCCATTTTGAGAAAGGAGGAGCTTTTATGGCAGCGACGATGTTGATTGCACTTCATCATGTTAAGTCGAAATCAGTAGCAGAATGTCTTAACCGCAGCATCGATTATGTCAGGGATTCCAGAAAAACAGAGGACGAAAAATACGTTAGCACCTATGGCTGTGATCCCAATTCGGTTACTGAGCAGTTCCTTCTTTCAAGAAAAATCTATGAGGACAATGTCCGGAAGCCTCACAAAAATGACGTGATAGCGTATCAGATAAGACAGGCATTTAAGCCAGGAGAGATTACTCCGGAAAGAGCAAACGAGATAGGTTACGAACTTGCCATGAAGTTCACTAAGGGCAAGCATGCTTTTATTGTAACTACTCATACGGACAAACATCATATTCATAATCATGTAGTGTTCAACGCAGTGGCTATTGATGGGAAGAGTCGTTTTCGGAATTTTTACTTTTGCGGAATGGCACTTTCCAGGATCTCTGACATGCTCTGTCTTGAGAATGATCTCAGCGTCATAGAGTCCAGATATGAGCAGCGGATTAAAAGCCATGGTCGAAAGAATTCTCACAGCAGTGGTCATAATCTTGATTATAACAGCCTGAGCTTTCTTGTTGATATCGAGAAAAAGATGAGGGAAGGAAAGGGCAAGGGTTATGAGAACTGGGCCAGGAAATTTAACCTGAAGCAGCGTGCCAAGGTGCTTCTGTTTTTGGAGGAGCACGGCATTTCATCTTTCGAGGAACTGGTCAAAAAGACGGATTCCATGGATGCAGAAATTGAAGACCTGAACAACCGCGTTAAAGAGAGAAATCAGAAAATGGCAGATAACAAAGAACTTCAAAATGCCATAATCACCTATTCCAAAACCAGTGATATTTACACTGCTTACAAGAAGAGTGGTTATAGCAAAAAGTTCCTTGCTGAACATGAAAAAGAAATCAGGGCACATCAGGACGCTAAGTCAGTTTTTGAAAAAATCCCTGGAGGAAAGATTCCAAAACTGGCTGATCTACGAAGGGAATATGGCGAACTTATTGAAGCCAACAGACCTGATTTTCAGCAGTATGTGCAGCTAAGAAAAGCGCGGAAGGATTATCTTATCGCGAGAAAGAATCTTGAACTTTTGCTCTCCAGAGAGGAGCAGGAAAAAGAAGAAAAGGCAAAGGCAAAGCCTTGCCGTAGCTCGAGGCCGGAGGCCTCGTTGTAAAAGCGAAAATCGCATTTGTCCGACAAATGCACTGCTTGCATGCGACCTTGCCAGCGGCAATGGTCGTCCCGGAGTAACCGCCCAGAGCAAAAAGATCTTGAGCATTTTAAGAAAACTACAAAAGTATAACAACAAACAATTTCATTATGAGGGGGTTTTTATTATGAGAATTGATATCAGAACAAAGGCACTTCAGGAGCCTACAAACGGAGTAAGGGGAGTAGCAACAGTAACATTTGGAAATAGCTTTGCTGTTAGGAATATCTCTATCGTGGAGAGCAAGGCAGGTAATCTTTTCATCTCCATGCCCAGCTATAAGATGAAGACCACTGATGAGAATGGTAAGCCTCAGTTCAAGGACATTGCTTATCCTGTGAGCAAGGACTTCAGAGAAAAGCTTCAGGAGAACGTTCTTCACAGCTATGATATAGGTGAAGATGTGACTTTTGAGATATAAAATAAAAAAATTGATCACTATTGACAAAAACTACAAACTTGTAGTAAATTAAAACTACAAGTTTGTAGTTTTTGTATGTTGGAGTAAGCAATGAAAAATTTATCGAATTCAGAAAAAGCTGTTTTAGAAGTGATATGCGAGCTTAAAGAGCCTGTTACAGCCAGAGAGTTACAGCGTATTTTCGAAGAAAGAGGAACTGATTGGAAAATACAGACTGTGTCAACGCTTCTTACCCGTTTGGAGGATAAGGGTGCGATAAGGAGTGAAAAAATCAAACATGTAAAGTATTATAGCCCTAAATTTAATACTTTAGAGATAACCGGAATTGAAGCTAAGCGATTTATAAAAGATGTGTTTGGTGGTTCGTTATCAAACTTTTTTGTGGCTTTGACAGATGGTGCCATTTCTGATGAAAAAGCTAAAGAGCTCGAATTATGGATAAAGGAACAGCAGGAGGATAATTGATGATGAAGGGAATTGTTTTTGGGTGTATTGTTCTAATTATTTCTTTTTCAATTATAGTTTCTATAGTGGAGGTACTACTACTCGTATTTCGTAATTCTATCTCTTTTAACATACAGTATGTTTTTAGAAGAATGATTCCATTCGTATCTCTGGCTACGGTGATTGTAGCTGCTATTGTTAGTAAGACAACGAATTTGGAGGCCAAGAGAACAGTGTTTATTTCTGGGACAGAATCGCTAAAAAGGAATTCTTTTACCCAGGGTATTTCGAGTGGGATGTGTTACATATGTTTGGCAATCTCATCTGTCCTTCTTCTTCAATATCTTTTTAGATATCTAGCGAGTGCTTATGAGATAACTAAAGGAGAGCAAATAACAGTTAGATTTTCAGATGTTCTTGGTGATAGAAAGATATCTGTTTATTCATGGAAAAAAGCAAAAACTCCTTTCTGCTTTGGCATATTTAAAAAGAGCATAGTATTACCTGAGAATTATTCTGATGGTATATATTATGCTGTAAAACATGAAATTTCTCATTGTGACAATTATGATCCCCTGACTATATTGGTTGCAAAGTTGATTACGTTAGTGATGTGGTTTAATCCACTTGCGTATGTGTACTATCAACAGTTAAGGATTAGCTGCGAGTATGCGTGTGACGAGAGAGTGACGAAAGCACTTTCGTTTGAGGATAAAAAAGAGTATGTGAGTGTGATTCTGGCTAGCACACCCAGAACAAATTCTGTATTTGCCGGAGCAGCTTTTGCAACAGAAAAGACCTTAAAGAGCAGATTTAAGAATGTTCTGTCTAAGCAGAGGGTAACTAGTAGAAAGTCGATAGCAATTGTTATTGGTATTGTTGCCATAATGATAGTATGTATTGCAGTTGTTGTGGCAGATATAATACCTGAACGCAGAACCAAAAGTGTAAAAATAGACTATAGTAGCGAACAGGAGGTGCAGGAAGCAGTAGACTACGAAGAATACATTGATGGGAAATGGTTCAGGGGAGAACTTCATTTTGATTCTATAAGCGATTTGGGTTATGGGGTAAAAAGTGCTGGGTACAGTGGAATCTTATATGAAGGCGAATAATAATTAGTAGTGCTTTGGCATATGATGGTCGACAGATTCACTGATGCAGGGAATGAAAGTAGAAATTGAAAGTACCATTCAGACCATAGAGATTAAGCCTAATATTTTTAGGTATGAGAAGGAAGTTACGATAAGAAAACCATACTACTCAAGAGATGATGTGCCAAGCACGTATTATTATAGATATTATGATGATACTACACAGAAATGGATGGATGGTGATTTGGCATTACAATCAGTTGAAAAAAGCGGTAAACAATTTGTCGCAACTTTTTCAGGGAAAGTAGGATGTTGGATGAATTAAAGAATTGCTTATGATTGTTTGGGCAAAGATAAGCGGAAGGTTCTACTCGTAATGGGTAAACCTTCCGCTTTTGTGTTTTTTATATTATCGTAAGCGTCCGGTTTGACGAATACGAAGATCAACTGTTACTTGTACCAGTTATGTTATTTTATAGTTTATTCATGCATTGTAATGATTGGAGAGTGACTACAGCGATATAATGAAAATGTGAAGATTTAGAACAATTACTAAAAAATTTTTGGAGAATGAATATATGAGAAAATATGGAATTGTATTATTGGGAGTTGTTTCAATTATGTTGCTATTCGGCTGTGGGGCAAAGGAAGAGCCGACAATTGATTTTGAAAAACTTGGAATCGACACTACTGATGGCCCAACAGCTGTGTTTATGGCGGAAAAGAAAGATGAAGAATGTATAGAATATGACAATGATCAACCTGCTGATAATAGTTACAGCGCTGTTATTGACCGGGTTTTAAATGAATATGAGTATAAACCGGTGCCCTGGAATAATACGATAGAATTTAAAGAAGATGCAGATATTCTCGTAGATATGGCAGAAGATCCTACCGGAAGATATAGGGCATATGGAATAATCAGTAAAGAAAAAGGTGCTAATGGGATCATATTAAATGACACAATTAATGGCACTGACAGAAATATAAATTGTATATTTGAAGAATGGTTCTACACAGCAACGTCAACTGATGAACCATATTTTTCATGGGAAGAAAATACACTATATTTTACATATCCTGTCCCGACATCTGGGGAGTCAGATCATGAAATAAAAAAGGTGAAAATAGATTGTGGTTATGACACAGGGCATATGGAGTTCGTTGATGAATAATCTATACAAGAGCAAGAAAACAAAGCCATTAAGAACAATTATGATAGTGATAACTGGAGTAGTGGTAGCTATCGGAACATTATTCTTTTACTATTCATCAGAGATTTTTCAGAAAGGAAATCCACTTCCATACTTACATGCTGCAACAGCAATTACTGAGGAATACCCCTACGTAAAGGTGAATGAAGAAGCTGAAGGACCAGTATACATTTCACGACGTGGTGAGTGTCAGGAATTACTACAATATATTTCTGACAGTAGTGGTCTTGAGTTTCAAGAGCAAGCAGGAAGTGTATATTTATTCTCTGATGGCAAGAAAACTATATCCTTGGAATCAGAGAACTATTGGTCAGTTTACACTTTATGGACGGTTTTAAGCAGGTAATTGCCTAATGGCTACATATTGACACCGGAAAATGTCTTTTCATGACATAATAACGTCTATTCATGCAAGTGTTCTTTAATGGGAACTATGCAGAACCGATATGAAGATTAGGAAAACAATATTTAGCAAGTTTTTCAATCCAAAGGGTTAAGATTGTTTTATTTTAAGTCGATATATAAGTAGAAAGCTGTAATTATGTTCATTTGGATGTCACAAGGAGGTGCTTCATGAAGATACAGCAGAACATGGAAGTGCAGAATAACTTTTTACAGGATCAGACCGGCGTAAATTCTGCGTCTAAATCACATACTAATAATAAAAACAGCACAACGATATCAGGAGCAAATCTCACAGGAGATAGCCTGATAGCTCAGAGACAGGGCCTTGCAAAGAAGCAGGCTCTTAAAGTCGTGTCCGATGCTTTTGACGGAGAAAAGAAACTTGACGCACAGATGCAGGGAATCAAGGATGAGATAAAGCGCCTGCAGGATGAGATCAATGAGAAGAGTGCTGATACAAGAGAAAATGATGCCAAGCTAAAAGAACTCCAGGAAGAATATGGCATTGATCCGGATAGCAAAGAGCACAAAGAATTGTCGGTACTGGCTGCAAAGATGAGAAATCCAAATGTAGGAGTTTCTGACGAAGAAATGAGCAGGCTCTCGGAATATCAACAGAAGGCTCTTTACTATGTGACTACAAACCAACAGAACTCGCTTGACATAGATCATGCAAAAGCCATGCAGATGGCTAATGTTCAGGGTTATGCTGACATGAAATCAGAGCGTGCCAAGTCCCAGGATATGCTTAAAGCCCAGGATGCTGCTGAGGACATTATGGAAGCAGCAAATGGCGAGACGATAGCTCTTTTGACACAGGAAGCTGTAGAACATGTCGATGAAGAGCAGGAGGAGCGCGAAGAAGCTGCAAAAGAAGCTTCCGAAAAAAAGAAAGAAGAAAAGAAGGAAGAGGCCAAGAAGCTTGAGAAAGAGGCAGCGCAGCAGGAAATGATAGAAAACATCAAGGAACATGCTGCTGAAAGCGGAAGGACCAGTGCTGATATCAAAAAGGCGGTTGCCAGACGTGAGCGTGAAGATGCAAACAGGATGGATCTTGGTGATGTAGAAAAGACGATTATTTCCGATGCTACATCCATGGAAGATACCCAGAATGCTGTGAATACAGAGATTACCAATATACTTAACAGACTGAGTCTTTTATCAAATGATATAAAAGGAACATCAATAGACAGTCAGATCTGAGAAAGGTACTTCCGAATTCTTTGGAAGCAGAAATGGAGGGATTAACATGGCAGGTTTATATGGCGTATCAGCTTATCAGCAGACTTCACAGGCATATAGCAAAAGCACAGTGAATAATGACACTAAAACACAGAGCACAGCTAAAAGTGATCAGACTGCAGCCACTAAGGGGTCACAGGCAAAGGTGGAAACAAAAGGCTGGTCTCCTATCGATACAAAATCATCTCTTGTACCAACCAAGACAGAATATGGTATGACAATAGGTGACGTCCAGCTTTCTGACAAGGCGAAGGATTATCTTGGAAAGCTTCAGTCCAAGTTCCATGGCATGGAGTTTATTACTGTCAGCAAGGACATGAAGGCTCAGGTGCAGCAGAACGCAGCCGCATATGGCAATGCCAATAAAATGGTTGTCCTGATCGATGAAGAGAAGCTTGAGCGCATGGCCACCGATGAGTCGTTCCGCAAGAAGTATGAGGGTATTATTGCATCCTCCCAGGCCAAGATGATGCAGGCAAAGATGGGACTTTCCAGCAGCGGCTCTAACGCAAAGAACTTCGGAATGTCCGTAGATTCAAACGGAAAAGAGAGCTTCTTTGCCACGGTTGGTAAATCTCAGGATCTTCAGAAAAAGCGTATAGAGAAGAAGGCTGCTGAGAAGAAAGAACAGAAGATAAAGGAAAAGAAGAAAGCCGAGAAAAAAGCTCAGGAAGAACGCATAAATAAGGCAAAAGACAGTAAGGCTGAGAAGACAAAAGACAAAGATGATACGGACATTTATGAGGATGAAGAGTTTGAAATCATAGAGGCAAATTCCCTGGATGATCTTCTTTCCAAGGTACAGACATATTCTTATAACAATGCAGCTTCAAGAGTAATGACAGATACCGAAAGAGCAGTTGGTACAAGGGTGGACTTCAAGGGATAAAACGCATATAGAGATTTACAAAAATTGTGAAAGTAACGTTCAGACACATAACATATACCTCAAAGTAGGAGGACATGACTTATGAACGGAATTGATTCTATTGGAATCAATAAAACTGAAAACTATTTACAGGGAATGCAGTTGGAAATAAAAGACAAGCTGGCTGCTTCAAAGCAGGATGGCACTGTTTCCAATGCCTTTGATTCAGATGTGGCAGCCACACTTTCAATCTCATCATCAGGAGCTGCGCAGATGGATCGTGCCGGAAGAGAGGCTGCTCTTAAGGAATCCATTGTTCAACTTGATGGGGGTTACAAAAAGTTTAACCTTTCAGAAGATGAAACGTGTATTCTAAAAAGCTTCAGGCTTGAAGAGTACTATGATATTCGGAGCAGAATGAAGGATACAGACCGCACTTCGTATAATGATCTTTTAAAAGCAGAGCAAACTGCTGATAATGATTCTGATCCAAGCGAAAAGTTTAAAGTCTATGCCAAGGCATATAACTGGGCTTATGGTGATATCTTTGAAAGAATACATAACGAAGATCCCGAAGTGGATATTTATGTTAAGTCTTCAGGAATGCCTGAGAATCATGATTATCACATGAGAAATAACAGAAAGTCGATTGTTATTTCTACTGATGAGATCAAGCTGCTCCAATCTAAGCAGGATAAAGACAAGGAAGCGCAGGAGAGGTTATGGAACAGTATTTTAGAAAAGATACATAGCTGATATATGGATGGGAGGAACGATAATGAATATATCGTTTAATACACAAAGTCCATATTCGTCTTTTTATCAAAAAGGCACTCTTATGGGGCAGAACTCGCAGCAAAAGACTGCTGGGAGCAACTCTCCTTTTGCGCCTGGAAAAGATGCATCAGCAAATCCTCTTTCTAAATTTGCGAACAAGGTAACAGAAGATAAGGCTTCCATCTCACAACAGATGCGACAGATGATCAGAGATTTGAAGCAGGAACAGTATGCTTCGAAGACATCAAAGGATAAGGTTAATGGTTTTTCTGAGTTGTCAGGATCTCCTGATGCTGCAGAAGAGGAAGAGATAGATACTTCCGAAAAATATAATTACAAGACAGTAGCTTCCAAAATCCAGAGGGCAAAGACTTCCATAAGCGCAGGACAGGCCGTCCTTGCAGCAAAAAGGGAGACCTTAAAGATAAAAAGAAAGATATCTTCAGGAAACGGTGATCCGGAAGAATTACAGCTTGCGCTTACCCATGCAAAACGCATGGAAATGGTTGCCCGGAAAAAGCAGCATCACCTTGAACTGGAAGAAATGGTAGAGCGCACCCAGAGCAGGGATGAAAAACTTGAAAATCAGCGAGACGTAGGACAACAGATGCAGAGCGCACTTGCTTCTGCCGAAGAAGAAAAAATCACTGAGAAGGAAGATGCCATATTTGATGCCCGTGAAGAGATGCTTGATGTTGCACTCCAGCAGATGCAGGAAGGAGAAGCCTCTTTTTCTGAAGAAGAGTTAAAAGAGCTGAATGAGATGATCTCCGAATTCGGAGAGGAAGAACTAAAAGAGCTTGAAGAAGCCATGGAACTAATGGAGACCATGGAAGTGGTCGATCCGCATATGAGTAAAGCGGATTTAGAAGACCTTAAACGTAAACACCGCGCATCTGAAGACAAGGCTATCATGAAAGCAAACATGGAATATCTTAAGGATATGATAAAACATGAGCTTGCAAAGAATGCTTCAATGCCCAGCATGGGAGGTGGCGGGATTTCCTCTGCAACATCTGTTTCATTGCCACAAAGCATCGGGATTTCTGTTTCTGCACCACAGATGCAGGCTCCCACAATAGATATACAGGCATAGAGGTTTTTATGTAAACATAAATAGTGGAGGACGATATTATGCGTATTCTCACTGATGTATCAAAAGCAGAACTTGATTATCTGACAAGTCAGCCTACAGCCAAGGCTATGATTGAAAAAGTAAAGACTGAAGGGAAGTATATCGCTGAAGGCGATGCTCAGGGTGCAGCAGCATTTGTGGCCAGTAGGAAGCAGCAACGCCAGGAAAGTGCTTTGTCTATTTCAGAGGAAGGTATGGCTGCGCTGAAGAAAGATAAGGAAGCTAAGGCAGAAAAGACAACTACAGATACAGATTCTGTGGATAAAGAGATAGAAAGACTTAAAGAAAAGAAGGCTGAGCTTGAGCAGAAGCTGCGTACAGCTGACGAAGCTAAACGCCAGCAGATAGAAGCAGAGCTAAATCAGGTTAATGCAGAATTGTTGTTAAAGACAACTGAGTCATATAGGCGTGAGCATTCGTCAGTGTATTAAAATCTCGTATTTCAAAATAAACTAAGCACGGAATATCTCAAGAATATGATAAAGCATGAGCTTGCGAAGAATGCGTCTATGCAAGGCATGGGAGGTGGCAGCGGAAGTTCTTTGGCAACAACACTTTCAGTCCCCCAGAGTATAAGAGTTTCTGTTCCTGCGCCACAGATGACAAGTGCTTCGTCGATAGACATATAGGCATAGATAACATTCATGCATTATGACCGTCTATTTGTGACGTTTCTATAAACAAAACAATACTTTTTCCGATAATAATATCAGCAAAGGATTTGCCGGATATCAATGGATTGAAAAATTCATGGATGTTCGGCATTTGTTATTATCGGAGGTCATTAAATGATTGTTCACAACAGAGGTATTCCCTATTCAGGTACATATTCAGCTTTAAGAAGTGAAAGAAAAAGTGGTGGTTTTCCATATTCATACAAGGTTTCTGGATATGGTAATACATCGAACAAAGGTAGTCTTTTTGAATTTGCTTCAGTGACGATTACTGAGCATATGCTGGTTGACAAGTATGGAACAGCCATAACAAACGGACCAAGTATCAGAAAGAGAACTGCAGGATGCAAAGAAGCGGCTGAGTGGTCAGGTAGTGATGAGTCCGCTGTCAAAAGCACATCCCTTCCGTCTGTATATGAACAATTAAAAGATAATAAGCAATATTATTATCATGGAAGAAATGTGACTGATTATGAATTATTACAGATAGCTGTATCAGCGGGGAAAGTGACAGTGACAGACGATGATAGCCCTAAGGAAGCATACAGAAAGGTTAATGATGCATTTGAAGTTTTGGTTAAACAGGAAGCAATGCCCAAGTACCCTGGCTCTTCAACCATGTATTCCGAAGATGGTAAATATACATTTACTACTGATGAATCAGGACGAGTACGGATGAATCTAATCCAGGACTATGAGGTGGGAGCGTCACTTGAAGACATATCTAATTGGATAATGAGTGGTACACCAAACAGGAATATTGAGACCCGATATTTGGACTATTTAAGGCGAGTAGATCCTGATCTGTATAACAGAGCTCAGGAGATTGGAAAAGAAGTAAGGATAAACGGGCTTATGGAAGATCTTCATGAACAGGGAATTCTGAGTGATAAACAGAGTTACTATGATATGGGACTTCTGGGAATGATGTTTGGCAGAACATCAGAAAGCATGAGATGTCTCTTGGGTGAATGTAAGAAGAGTGGTAATTATCTTACTCTTCTAATGCTATATGAAGATGAAGGAAGTAATTCCTTGCGTGCATTACGTGAAAGACAACTGGATGAAACAAGCGGTGGTCTTATCTGACAATAGCTGATTGATTTGTTCGACATAAACAATAGTTGAACTCGATATATAAAATATAGAGCATGGAGGGTAGAAAACATGGTGGTAACAGTGATGAGTTGGAGGCAATTTAATTCTTGACCATTCATGACAAAAAAATGTCCATTCATTACATCCTTGTGTAAACGATAATTTCTATGATGTTATGATAAATATGGTGCTAAAGTCAAAAGTGCTTACATGGGGCTCCATGCTAAGCATTTTTGGTTTGTGGATAAAAGAGGTGTCTGTAAATGGAAAAATACCATTTTGCTGTGTGTGACGATGAAAAAGCTGTAAGGGATCTGCTTCATGGATGGCTGTCAGATAGTCCATACAGAGCACAGATAAGTGATTATTCATCAGGGGAAGAACTCATAAAGGATATTGATACCGGGACAAGGATAGATGTTCTTTTCCTTGATATTGCCATGGGAGCGAGTGACGGTATAGAGATTGCTAAAGAACTTGTAACCAGAATAGAGAATAATGGCAAAAGCATGCGTGCATCCAGGCCGCTTATCATATATGTTACAGGGATTCCAGACAGAATGGGCGATGCTTTTGGGGTAAAAGCGTATGGTTATCTGTTAAAGCCTGTTTCAAGACCTTCTTTTGATGGTGAACTTCACAGGGCTGTTGAGGAGCTTAAAAAGCTGGATGCACAGCTCGTCTGCGAGACTTCCTATGCAGATATGTCAGATGCGTTTATAGCATTACAATCCGGTAAAGGAATCGTTAATGTTAAGCATAAGGATATTCTTTACGTGGAAAGCTCTGGAAGGAAAGCCATTGTTCATTTGAACGACAAGAAATATGAGGTTTATAAGCAGATGGCCGAATTTGAAGAGGCGCTTGGAAAAGATTTTTTCAGGATTCACAGAGGATACCTTGTAAACCTCAGTCATGTGGTTGGTTATTCCAGGACAGAGGTTCAGGTAGATAACGGCGAACTATTGATTATTTCCAAGTATAAGTATTCTGATTTTATCAGGGCATATATGGATTTCATATCATAGATTTAGAGGGGGAGCTAGACTTTTTATGTCAGAGGAACTATTTTTGCTGTTTCAGGATGGCTATGGATATGCCATGATCATAGTGAGAGGCATTTTTCTGGGATTGCTGATAAAAACCTTTTTTGCTCAATCGGTTTTAGATAATAAAAAAAATATCATTCTGTCGGCGGTAGTGACTGTAGAAGGCGTGGTTTTGTTTTCGCTGCCGGTATCATCAAGAGGGGTATGGACATATATAAGTCTTATCACAGTTCTTGCAGTTTTCTTTTTCTATAACAGAAAATATATGCCACATATCGCATTTGTGCTGCTGCTCTGGACAAATGTCTATTATGTATGGTTTCTGATGAATACAGTAACCAATGATATCTTGGGAGATCTGATCATAGAGACTCTGGATTATTCAGCGGAAAATGCCATGGAACAGATGTATGGCAGGATGTCGATTCTGTTTGCTATAGCTATCCTATTTCTATGTGTTTATTTCATGGTTTCGCACTTTATCATTAAGGTGATATGCAAAAAGAAGTATGATATGAGCCTGACGGAAGCTTTGTATCTGTCGGTTTATTCTGTGATTTCGTATTTTATAGTATACATGATAGCTGAGGTAATGATTGTTCCTTTGGAAAACGAGGTGTTCGTGTTGTTTGAGGAGAAAAAGGATATCAAATGGATGTTGCCGGTTCTTGCAATCCTTATCTTTGCCGGTGAAATGTCAGCCATTGCGACCTGGCAGAGGTACAGGAGACTTAAGGAAGAAGAGTTGATATTGCAGGAACAGCTTCATGAGCAGGAGTTTATCAAAAAGAAAATAGAATATACCGAAAAATACCATGATCAGATCAGGACTCTTCGCCATGATATGGCAGGTAAGTTTATGATAATAAAGAGCTTCCTTGAAGCAGGAAGACTTAAGGATGCAAAGCAGTTCCTGGGGGAAATGGATATTGAGCTTAATTCCGGTGGCTTTAAATATTCAACTGGAAATCCGGTAACTGATGTGGTGATAAATGAAGCTACTGCATCTTGTGAGAAGTTAGATTGCCGATTTGACTGCGACTTTTCATTCCCTGATGATAACGAAATCAGTGCTCTTGATATGGGAATCATTCTGAATAATCTCTTGGATAATGCCCTTGAAGCGGTTTCTGAGGTTCGGGTTGGAAACCGGTATATTAAACTGACCGGAAGAGTAAAAGATAACTTCTATCTTATAAATATCGAAAATGCTTATGATGGAATTGTCAAAAGAGATTCTGAAAACAGTATAGTCAGCAGAAAAAAACTTGGGGCAGAAGATGAACTGCATGGAATTGGCCTTAAGAGTGTACAGAACATAGCTGAGAAGTATCTTGGAGCAGTGGAGATTAAGACGGAAAACAATGTCTTTGAAGTTAAGATAATGTTACAAAATACAGATAATAACTATTCATTACATAAATATGTCCGTTCGTGACAAAGCTATTTAAACGCCTCTTTTTATGGACGATACTTGAATTGAAACAAAATGTACGTCCATAGAAGGAGGTGTTTTTTATGAACTTTGGGCAAAACTATTTTGATGTCCTGACAAGCAGGTTTGGCGGAGCCTCCAATATCTGGAACAGACAGGGAACGTCTAATGTTAACAGCAGAAACAGAACCACAGGAACACGTGGTACGTCACGAACGACCGGACTTGGAAACAATAACAGTTATTTTGGACTCAGTGCTAATACCATCAAGGCCATGAACAATGCCTATAACACGACATACAACAGAAATTATATGTCAGATCAGTCCGTAGCCGATGGAGCAGTGAAAGTAGAGAATGCTGGACGAAAGCTCTCATATGGTGAACTTTATGAGGAAAAGAACACGGATCAGCTCCTTAAGACAGTAAAGAGCTTTGTGGAAGGATATAACGAAGTAAACAACAATGCCAGAAATACCACAAGTACAACAGTAAGAAACCGTGCCGGATGGATGAGGGAAGATGCCCTTAACAATGTATCTGATCTAAGAAAAATCGGAATTGGATTTAATAGTAAGACTGGGGAATTATCTGTTGATGAGGATGTTCTTAAGGGAGCAGACAAAGAGACTGTTAAGAAGACTCTTGGAAATACAGGATCTTTTGGACAGAGAATGCGTAATAATGCTTCTCTGACATCGCAGGCAGCCGTTACAGCCACAAGGTATAACGCTGCAACAAGCGGTATTTATGGATCAAATGGAAGATACGGAACAAACAGTTTCTTGGGAGGATATGGAGGATATGCTTCGATGCTTTCATCCATGTTCTCAAGCTGGTTCTGATCTTAGCAGGCAGGCGCAGACGAGGTAAAAACATATGAAGATAGCAAATAGTGATGTGTATTCAAATGCAAACTACAGCTATCAAAAGGATTTGGCAGCAACCGGCGCAGGGACTAGCGGATTTTTTGCAGGCATTGTAGAAAAGCATATAGAAAAAGAAAAGACGGATTATACAGCATCCGGAAAAGTACAGACAGAGGATGGCAGAGAGATCAATGTCGATGTAGATGTGAGCATGGCGAGGAAGAAAGAGCATGAAACCTTTATTGCAATGTCATCACCTCTGGATAACCTTTTTGATCCGCTGATCATCAATACAAATGCCCAGACATCAGGGCTTAGTGATAAGAAATTTAAATTTGACCTGGATGCAGATGGTAAGGAAGATGAAATCTCTATGACAAAGGCAGGAAGCGGATTCCTGGCACTTGATAAAAATGGAGATGGCAAGATTAATGATGGCAATGAACTCTTTGGAGTTAAGAGCGGTGACGGTTTTTCTGATCTGGCTGAATATGACAGCGATGGCAACGGCTGGATTGATGAAAACGATGAGATTTTTGACAAGCTCAAAGTCTGGACCAGAACAGAGGATGGGAAGGATGAGCTTAAGAGCCTAAAAGACTCTGGGGTAGGTGCAATTTTCCTGGGTTCGGAAGATACGGAGTTTACCCTTGAAGGTGAGGATGGCGTTCTGGATGGGAAGGTTCGTAAAACAGGCATTTTCCTGAAAGAAGATGGCACAGCCGGAACCATCCAGCACGTTGACCTCGCCATTAAGGGACGTGAATCTGAACTTATGAGTGCAGCAGAAAAGCTTGATGAAGTTTTGGAAAAGATGCGAAGCGAAAACTCCCAAAGGAGGCGGAACAATAATAATGATAATGCTGCAAGACGCAGAGCCAGGGCTGCAAGGCAGAAAAAGCAACTCGAAGATTACCAGAAAAGACAGGATCTGAACAAGGAACTCACTGAAAAGGCTATAGAGCATAGGAAAATGTTATATGGCACATAAGCTTTGGAAATCGTCAAGGCATTCCACCAAAGGAGTGCCTTCTTGATTTTTAATGTATTACCGCCGATTTATGCCATTTTGAAGTCGATTCATGCTGCCATGTCTTTATATTCATAAAATATCCGATATCATTATTAGTAGAACTTGAAAGAAGGTGTTTTATGAACATTTCAATATGTGATGATGATATAAGGGATATAGAAAGATTGGAGAAGCTGATTGAAGAATATGATAAAAAGGCAGGAATTGGCATTTCTTTTTCTGAGTATAAATCGGGATCTGAGCTGCTTCACTCGCTAAAAACAGATTCCGACACAGATGCCATTTTCCTTGATATAAACATGGAAGGAATGGATGGACTTGCTGTAGCAAAGGAAATCAGAATGGATATGGAAGATGTTCCGATAATCCTTGTTACTGCATACATGAATTATGCTCTTGATGGTTATAAAGTAAGAGCAAGTCGGTTCCTGATAAAGGACGATCTGGATAAGACTATCTTTGAGTGCATGGACGATATTTGCAGTGACAAGCACAGAAGATCCAGTAAGATAATGTTTTCATGTGTGGGTGGGGACGTCTGCCTGAAAGCAGCGGACATTTTACTGGTAGAAACTGCAGGACATAAGAATATTATCAATTTGAGTAATCAGACCTACCAGATATATAAGAAGCTGGATGATATGGAGGGACAGCTTAAACCGCACGGATTTCTCCGTATTCATAACAGTTTTCTTGTAAACATGGATCACGTTAGAAGCATTAATAACTATGTCCTGACTTTGGATGACGGCAGGGAGTTACCTGTTCCGCGGGGGAGATACAAAGAAGTAAGAAATGAGTTCGCTCTCTATGCGGGGGATCGGATATGATAGCATGGTTTTTCTTTTTGGCATCTGGTGTGATTGAAGCGATTACAAGCATGCGGTTGTTTGACATATTCCTTAGCCATAAATGGAACTCAGTCAGGAAATATGTTTCCGGTGTGCCATTATATGTCGCGATTGTTGGAAACGCGCTTTTGGTTGAAGCTTTCTCTACAAATTTTGCATTGAAATTGCTGATATTGATGTTTGTTTTTATAGTGTTTTTGAAGGTATGCTACAAATCAAATGTTATTACAGCTGTATTTGTTGCAAGCATCAACACTACATTTATGGTATTAGCAGAAACAATAATGATCGGGATACTTCAGTTTACATATGATGATAAGAATAGGTGGCTTTCTTTACTTGGAATGAGTTGTTCATATATGATCAGGATTGCTATCATAGGCCTTTTAAAATGGAAAATGTCTGCGATAAAACAACTGCTAAAAAGACCTACAAATCAGCTTTTGAAATTTATATGGTTGCCATTTGCAGGTGTTATTGCCGGTTTGTATTATGGTTCTTTTTTCACACAAGCGCTTATGGGACCATTTGAAACGTTTGTTTCTGCGGTGTTGCTTATTGGAAATGTCGCAGCCTTGTTCGCGTTACAGGAACTAATGATTAAAGACGAGAAGATAAGGCTGTCTGAGGTACAAATCGAAAGTAAGCAGAATCAGCTACAGGCATTCAGGGATATGCAGTCCTTGTATGAACGACAGGGAAGAAAACTCCATGATTATAAAAAGCAGCTTGGCATTGTGCAGGAATTATTAAACAGCGGAGATATTAGTGCAGCTACAGAGTATGTGGAACAGCTCACTAAGAGTATTTCTGTCGAAATTGCGGAGGTCAATGTTGGTCATCCTGTGGTAAACGCTGTTCTAAACCAGCAGTATCGTATTGCCAAGGAAAAGAATATCGGAATGACATTTGCAGTAAGCGATCTTAAAAGCATCCGTATATCCGATGAGGATATTGTAGTTCTTCTTGGAAATCTTCTTGAGAATGCCATTCATGAATGTGAAAAAGTAATCTCAGCCGGTAGAATGGCTTCAATACAGGTTAAATTTGTTGAGAAGGATGGAAACATAATTATTATGGTAAAAAATCCTGTAATCCGGAGAGTTGATATTATTGACAATAAGGTTCAGGGGGATAATTCGGCAGGTCATGGGATCGGACTTACCAATGTGGAACACGTGGCAAGTAAGTATGATGGCAGCTTCGCAATATCTTGCAATGATCAGGAATTTAGTGCGGTAGTAATGATCTGATGCAGTATTTTACGCTTTTCCTAAGGGGTAATTTTAGAAATTGAGTATTCTACAAGCGTTGGAGTGGAAGAATAGGATAGAGAATTTATATGCTTGCTTTGATGACAATGAAGTGCTGTGGCATAGCATGCATGTCCAAAAACTTACCATGACTCTTTATGCTACTTTACCGGAAGTATACAGATGTAAGGTTGATCCTGTGGATCTGGAGGTTGCTGCTCTCATGCATGACATAGGGAAACTTGAAATACCCAGAGCCATACTATATAAACCGGCAAAACTTGATGAAGCAGAATGGGAGATAATACGAACTCATCCTGAGCTTGGGGCCAGAGCTCTTGATAATATCGGGATCCCTTCCGAAATCGCAAAATGGGTATTATACCATCATGAGAGAATTGATGGCAGAGGGTACTATCATTTAAAGGGAAAAGATATACCTACAGCTTCCAGAATTATAGCCATAACGGATACTTATTCTGCTATTACGATGAAGAGAGCCTATGAGGGTGAAAGAACTCATCAGAACGCAATAAGTATCATCCGTGAAGTTTCCGGAACCCAACTTGATAAAGGTATAGCTGATGTTTTTGTGAGAATACCTAAGAACAGTCTGGACAGGTGCAGACCGACAACTATAGTAAATGATTAAGCATATGCGATTCATGACATTATAACGTCTATTCATGACATAAATATAAAGATTACAGGTGCTTTTTTCGATAATAGAATTGATGGAACAGCCGGATATCAATGGATTGAGACAATCCTGGATATCCGGCATTTTGTATATTGAAAGGGGAAATGGCAATGAGAATAGGAGCAGTTGATAATACATATTCTTACCAGGGGATTAATGAATCAAAGACAAATAAAGCAGAAAACTGGGATTTTAAGAATGCTATTGGAGGAAAGGGTATATCAACAATTTCCTCATCAGAAGGCCTTACACTTCACTATGATAAAACACCTACGGATGGCTCAAGGTGTCTTAGTTCGTGGGTGGATGCGCGATCAGGAGTAAATACCGTTATTTATAAGCCTGCAGATTTTGATGAGAGTGATCCTGAGTATCGGGTAGAGGTATGGGATAAAGATGGAAATAAAACAGAGCAGATGGTAAAGATTTCTGAGGTTGATCCAAGTAATGCTACCACGGCTGAAATGCATGCCTATTCTGCATATCTGTCAGATAGCGGAAAGTGTAAGAATGCTGTTGACAGTTTTTTGATGTGCAGGAGTCAGATTTATGATAAGAATCCCAGTTATGACGGCCTGGGGTCAGCAAATTTCATGGAGCTTGCGCGTGACATGATGCAGATGCAGTACACAATAGGAAATACTCAGGGATATTTGCGGTTTAAGGCGTTTTTTGATGCACTCTCAGAAAGTCGGAATTTCTTTGGAGCAAACACGAAATCATACGCATTCATGTAGATAAGGGTGTTAATAGTCCAATTATGACTATTTAGCGACTATTCATGCAGTCAATATAAGATGACCTGTGTTATTTCCGATATAAAAAGTGAAGGAACAGCCGGATATCAATGGATTGATAAGTCTAGGGGTATTCGGCATTTGTGTTTTTTAAGAGAGGCAGGAAAAATATGGTAACAAACGTACAGTATCTTAGTCAGACGAGCTTCTATCAGGGCGTTCGTATAAGCGACAGACCACCAGACAGTAATAATAAAGAATCCATTTCAGATTCTTTTGCAACAAAACTGATGGAGAAAAGTAAAGCCTATGAAAATGAGGCAGATGTCGTAGAAAACAGAATCAATTCCGACGATAATGATATCGCAGATGACCAGCAGAGTAAAAAGCCTACGTTCCATTGGTATGACGGCAAATATGGATATGATGCAGAAGTTTACAGAGATGAAGGAACAGACTCTGAGTATACGGTCAAGCTAAAGTTTAACGATGGAAGATATGAAGAGAGGCACATTGATGTTGATAAAGTAGATGCATCAAGCTGTGACTTTATAGAACTATCCGTGAGGATGCAACACCTTCAGGATGAGGGCAAGCTGGATAGTAAGGATGTGATGATGAACCTTGTGGTTGCCCATCATAAGATGGAATATAGCAGACCGGATGCGGATATGAGTACAAATATCAACTTTAGGAGCTGGTACGAGCAGCAGCTTATGTTAAATATGAACAATAATGCTTCGCCAAGAGGTCTGAAAGGATTGTTGGATCTTCTTAAATGGCTTTAATACCAGGGATAGAAAATGATGAAGGAAGGTGAGGCCAGGATTAAATGTGAAGAACCTAAAAACGTAGCACCCACTCGGTCCTTTCAGGAGAGTGGAGCGGCTTTGAATGACAGATGAGCCGCAGAAAGGAACACTTATGTCAAATACCATTACAAACGGAAATTATTATTACACCCAGAGTGCGTATGTGCAGAGTGCCCACTATTATTCAAACCAGACTATTGGCAGCGGAGATTTTCAGAGTGCAGTTCTTGATAAGGATGAGGAAGCGCCGGAGCTTACTGACGCAGTAGCTAAGGAAGATACATCTGCTAAGAAGGGCTATACTCGCGTTATTACTGCAAATATCTGGAACTCCGGATTTGGTGCGACGCAGCTAGCAGATGGAAAAACGGCTTATTCCTATCAGGGAGTAATGCAGCAGTTCCAGATCAGAATAGATGTAGATGGGGACACCAGAAAGTATACCGCCACAGGTACCGATGAAAACGGAAATGAGTTTTCAAAGGAGATAGACCCTTATAATGTAGATCCAACTGACTCTGATTTTACAGAGTTTGCAGCGCTTTGCTCATACATCAGGGATACAGAAGGGCTGGCAGATGAGGCTATGGGAGCTGTGGATAGTGTTGCGCCTGATGATATTTTTGAGAAAAAGAACTATATGTCTGAGCTTGATGGTTCAATCAAAAACTATCAGCTCATGGGGGTAAGTACACTTGGAGCAGAGCAGCTTTTGTCACATATTAACAGACTTATGGAAGTTATGATGACATCGGGAATTGGAACCGGCATCTCACCGGAACCTGCTGTTACAGCAACAAGCTTTAATGGTGCTAAAGTCTGGGGAGATACAGGAGGCTTTGGTACATTTGGGAGCACCAGCTTTAGGTTCCAGTCAATAACCTTTGAAGGAACAAGAGAAATTGGTGGTGCTGAAAAAACAGATAATAAACCAGAAGAGAGCGAAGAATATCTGGGAGAACTGGAAGTAAGACCACTCCATGGAATGGGAACAATTCCTGTCGGAAATATTAACAGCTATGTCATGACTGCTTCAGAGGTCATTAAGCCAGGTTCTGATGACAAGATAGTCAGGGTTCATGTACATGATCATGATATTGATGTGAACGTTGATGAAGTAGATCCCAAGAATGCTACTGTAATAGAGATGTTTGCATATTGCCAGTATGCCGATGCACATGGAACAGGCACCTCGGACTCTTTTGGCAGTTTCCATTCCATGAAAAGCGTTATAGACCCTCTTTCAGAAAACAGTTACTCAAACTTTGATGAGGCTATGACAAAGAAGCAGAATTGGAATAGTGCCCTGTCAGATTCCAAAGTTTCTTTCACTAAGGAGAAGACTGGTGAGACCATTGATGCGTCAGTTGTTCTAAAGATGCTTGAAGAGACCCGTAATCTCTTTTTATCACAGGGCGGTGACAAGGATCTGGGCGACCTGACTGATGAAGAATGGGAGAAGCTTCTTGGAGATAAGGATAAGACAGTTTCGGAGACAACAAAGGTTAATGTGCAGGAAGAGAATAAGTTTGGTCTTATTTCCATGGATGTACATGGAATTCGATATACTAACAATGATACCCATGAAATAGAGTGGGAGATAGAATTCCAAAGTGAAGAAGAATATGAAAGAGCACAATCTATTATGGCATGGATGGCTGATAACTCAATCAGCTCGAGCTTCTTTTCAAATGAAGAAAAGTGGTCCGACTACTTAAGCGGAAAAATAAGCGAGGAATCATTTAAGGATTGGATTCAGCATGGAGAAAAAACGGAAGATGTTGATGAGACATCCTCTGATTATGTTAAGAATCTTATTGAAGAAAACTGGAAGAATGGCAAGATCCAGAAGGCTATGGATGGGTATGAGTTCATAAGAATGATGGGTGAAAAGGTTGCCAGCAACCAACAGGAGCTTAACAAAAACTGGAAGTCCACCAGAGAAAGACTGCTTGAGCAAGATCCCAATGCAGCGAGCAGATGGTACATGTACGACAATGGCAGCAAACGTTATTCTTTCGATGAGTTCTGTAACTTCATGGATAATATGTGGGCTGAGCAGCGTGTTAATGCAAGAACACCCAGAAATGATTTTCTTGACCTGGCTAACTGGGCAGTTTTACAGAAGAAAAAGAATGCTTGACGCAGGATGATACAGGAGAATTATTATGATTCAGAAAACGGGGCTGACAGATACATACGAATTAAGCTATTATCAGAAGAACAGTTATGAAACTGTTACTCTTAGAAAGGGAGATGACGGTGGCCTTAACAGGATTAATGAAGATGGTACAGAAACATCTTTATATAGATATGAGGCTTCCGTAGTGTCTTCAGCCCCCATTCCCTGTGAAAACTATAATGATATCAAGAGCAGAATGGCTGAAATGCCACTTTTAAGCTGGAATAAGCTTTTTCATGAAACAGATGATGTGATGAAGGAATACTATTCCGGTTGCAGAACTGCTGATGAAGTCGTAGCGTATGTAAAGAAAACCTGTAGCTTCAATAATGTCAGCAAAGAAAGAATTTCAAAAGCGTTATCTACAATGTATGAGCATATTTCAAGAGCCAATGCCCAATATGCAGCTGAAAACAATTACCGGGAAGCAGAGCAATTGTATATCAAAACTGGATTGAGGCAGGACGCAGGGGATTACTACAGTAATCTCAAGGGTGGTATGTACTACAATGCTGATTATTACTACGCTTATTCCGATATGCAGAACATAGTAAAGAATACATTTAACGAACTGGCCGATCAGTACGGAATGGAAAGTCCTGACTATGACGCAATTGATAAGAGCAGTACGTTTATAGATGGAGGAATTACATACAATGGTGTATGGAATCAGAAGACAATAAATATCTACAGGGGTCTGGATGACTCCGGAGTTGTTGCAAATGATTTTGTACCATCAAGGTCATTTTTATTCTGCGAGGCAAGGGCTGATCTTAGGGGGTACTCAAATCTTGATGAGATAAAAACTGTTGTTGAGAAATATGTCTCAAAGAACTTACGAAAAACGAATGACAGTAGTGACTCAAAACTGGTGATGGAAATACAACGGAATAGTCATTATGACAACTCGCTAAGTGAAGGAAAAGCCAGAATTCACAAATATTTGAACAGTAATGGAATTCCTTTAAAAAATCCAGGTGACAGAAACTGGATAATGGATTATTTTGGACTGGCCATGTTGTAGGTTTTGTAGGTTTTGCGAGTAAAAGAAAGATGACATTCTCAATTTTGTCTTTTCATGACAAAATAACGTCCATTCATGCAACTGATATTGATAATTAAATGACAAAGTGATAAAACATAACTGTTGCGTTCCTGTCAATATATGAGTAAGAAGCAATGAATGAAGAAAAAAAGACACGATGGGTAAGATGCCCGGAATGTGATAAGAAAACCAGAATAAAAGTTTGCGAAGATACGGTGCTTATTAAGTTTCCGTTGCATTGCCAAAAATGCAAAAAGACAACTCTAATAAATGTAATCAATTTTAAAATAGAAAAAAGCTTGGAGCCGGGCACATGAAATGTGGAGAGTCTGCTTTTCCTATATGGAAGAGTAGACTCTTTTTTAATCTCTTATGTCAGACAAGTTGCTGGAATGTGCCATCTTTACGAGTTCTTTGAAAGCTGGGAAGATAAATTTGCAGTCAGCTTCTGAACAATTAGTTGTAATAAAGTTGAGTAGTTCCGATTTTGTGGGTTGCATTTCTTTAAGCTCAGGATACACAACAATATTGGAATCCAGATTAAGGGCTCTGATTATGAAGATAAAAGTAGATAACTTCAGGTCATCAACAAGATTGGGATTCTCAGCACGCTTTATGCTCATGGTTTCCAAGTTTGCGATGTCTGCGAGATCAATTTGTTTAAGATGCTGAGCTTTTCTAGCTCTTTTTACGGCTTTTGATAATGCTGTTAAATATAGTTTAATGTCCTTATTCATGCGCTATTACCTCTATGAATATTCTATGGATAATAGGCATACTTATAAATTACAGTAATGAAACGTATAAAAATAATTGCGTAACACATTAGAAACATATTTCATATACGCTACCTAGAAAATCAAAAATGTTTCGAGAAAGGAACTTTTGATTGTTGATGAAGTATAGAGGAGGAGATTGTTATGGTAGAAAAAAGAAAAATTATTGTAAGGAGAAGCAAAATATTTGTCCACTGTCCTTTCTGTGGGAAATATCTATTGACTTTAGTTTATGGTGAGGCTGAGCGAGAATGTAAAGCGTGTAATCATCATATTGTCATGATAAATGATGAGAACGGATTTAGGCTTCTTCTGGAGCGGAGATGCGCCGTGTAGGAAGATGATAGATTATTGATGTAATTGAATAAGTAATGAGTCACTGTTATAGGCGTTGGATCCGACAGAGAATCGGAAGGTTCGCAGCAGATGACAAGAGTTTGCTTAGACGGCTAAGAACGACAAAGAATCGTTGAAAGGCGGGCAAAACAGATGGGAAATACCTGTGATGGGTATTCTGTTTTGCTACGTCTTTTTATTTTGCTCTTAAGTATGTCCCCTCTGTTTGCCCTTAGGGTGTAACAGATGCACTTATTGTGCTGGGAAACTTATATAGGGAAGTACCCGTGATCTTCCGGTTTTTGAATCTATCAACTTTCAAAAATCGGAGGAAACGGAAAATGAATAGAAATGAAAATGAACAGAATAAGGAATATGAGATTATTAACCTTGGCTATGAGTATCCAGGAATGACAGGAGGTGTAAAGTGGGCGATAATTACTGATCTGTCGCAGGAAGAACTAGATTTAAAATTTAGCGAGGAGCTTTCAATATTCAAACCATATGTCATCATGACATGTGAGCAGGGCGAAGCCTTACATGAATATAGGCGCAATGAGAATAAGCATGAAATGAGGAGAATCAGGCATCATGATATCTGGGGATATACAGAGGGTGCTACAGAGTATTGCAATTCTATTTTTTCAAAAGAAGAACCGGAGGATACTGTTATTGAAATGATTAATAGAGAAGCACTTATCAGTGCAATTGATAGGCTACCAGAGAAACAGCGCAGAAGATGTAAACTTTATTTTCTGATGGGATTATCAGAGGAAGAAATCGCATCATTAGAAGGAATCAGTCAACAGAATGTGTCGCTTTCGATCAATAGAGCACTTGTAAGGTTAAGAAAAATCATAAAGAAATAATAATAAAAGGCGGTAGATCAGCATTTTGGTCTACTGTCTTTTAATTTAAAAAAAAAATAAAAAGATTAAAAAAGTGCATGTAAAAAAATACTGTTTTGTGGCAAAAGGTGAAAGGACATTGAAAACTGAATAACCATTCATCAGGTACATTCCTGCAGCAGATAGCCCCAAAGGTACGCCCTGTGCGATATAGCCTCACTGGAAAGTCGGTGGTTCCGGCCTGGCGATGATAATTGCAGGTATAATGATACTTCCGCTCAGCCACAACTATCGTAATGGGAGCGGCCCGGCGAGATCCGCGGGGAGGTGTAGCCTATGGTGCTGTTAGCTGCAGCCGCCTGATGATTTCCCTAAATCGGGGTGTCGAGGACAAGTAGATACGTATAATTCGCTGGAACAATTACGAGGGCATTCCTTCATATAATAAGGAGCCCTCTTTACATATGTCTGGAAGGTGGTGATGAGTATGGGAAAAGATAATATCCAGCGTGGAGAGATCTATCTTGCAAATCTTGGAGAGGGAGTTGGATCTGAACAAAAAGGTATAAGACCGGTATTGATTGTTCAGAACGATAAGGGCAACAAGCATTCTCCAACAGTAACAGTATTACCAATTACAACAAAAATACACAAAAGCATGGGCCTTCCAACGCATGTCATCATTGACAATCTGGGAGGACTTAATGAAAAGTCAGCTGCTATGGCAGAACAAATAGTCACTATTGATAAATGCAAGCTAATAGAAAAAATGGGAACATTGCCAAGACATTTTATGGATGACAGAATTGAAGCATCAATAGCTGCGCAGCTTGATATAAAAACAAGAAGGAGAGGAAAAAAGCATAATGACAAATCAGATGGTTATGAAACGTCTTTTATCAGAAAAGGAAGCTCAGGAGTATCTGGGGTTAAAAAGAAATAAGTGCAGAGAATATGGTGAAAAGATAAAATGCATAAGACACATCGGCAGGCGCGTTTTATATGATAGATACATCATTGATGTGGCTTTAGATGCTATGGGAGCAGAGCAGGGATAAAAGAATAATCTGAAATGTGTGCTTATGCTGAGAGGATAAGAAAATGAGCAAGAAGAAAAAATACTTATGCGACGATGGTCGATTTCAAAGATCCTTCACATTCAATGGAAAAAGAGTGTTTGTGCGTGCTAGAGATAAGGATGAATTAGAAAAAAAGATATACGAGAAAAAGCTGGAATTAGAAGAAAAGAAGGAAATGCATGATAATCCTACGATAGGCATTTTCTTTGAAAGGTGGATGGAAAACAGAAGAGGGAGTGTGACTCCGGCGACTCTGAGATCACAGCAGTGTCATTTTAATACAATAGCCAAGATTCAGATAAATGGAAAGGCATTTAAAGATTGTCGCCTTTCTGAAGTGAAAGCGGAAGATATCAGGATAATCCAAAGGACATTGGTTGAGAGAAAAATTAGAACTCAGACAGTAAATGATAAGATCAGCTTCATTTCTCACATCTTTCATGATGCCATTAGAGAGCAGTATATTAACTATAATCCATGCAGCCCGGTCAAACCGCTTAAGAAAACTGAGGTGGCTGCAAGGGAAACAATTCATAGGGCTTTGACGCCTGAAGAAACACGGCTTTTCTTTGAATATGCGCAAAACAGTTTTTACTATGATGTTTTTAGGATTGCTATTCACACTGGAATGAGAATTGGTGAGATAGGTGCTTTGAAGAATAGCGATATTTACAATGGTACGATACACGTTAATAGGACAATCACAAGGGAAGAAGATGGATCGTACTGCGTGGGTAAAGAAACAAAAACATGGAGCGGAAAAAGAACTGTTCCGCTAAATGAGAGCATTTCAGAAATAATTGCCCATCAGCGTGAGTTTAATCGTATGTTTGATGGAAATATAAGTGGCTTTGATGATTTGATATTTAAAGCACCAGAGAGAGGACTGCTTATGGCAACACCTTGTGACAGGGAAATAAAACGTATTTGTAAGAGAGCTGGCATAGAGCATTTTACATGCCATGCATTTCGCGATACTTTTGCTACAAGGGCGATTGAGCAGGGAATAGAACCTAGAACATTGCAGGAACTATTAGGACATAAGGACTATTGCATTACTATGAATTTATATGGTCATGTTATAGATGATACAAAAGAAAAGGCAATGAGCAGATTGAGAATAGTAATATGATTTATGGTTCGGCAAAAATGCTAGAAGAGCTCTTATAGAGGCCTGTTTACATCATCTTGTACCAAAGATGACAGATATGATGACAGATAGCATGAAAAGCAGTATTTATGCGGGTATGTGGATACAGTCCCATCTTCCGCACTGGAAGAGAAAGGTTGTTTGTGAGTGTTCACAAACAACCTTTTTTCTTTGCTGGGAATTTCACTGAAATTCCCAGCAAAGAAAAAGCGCTCCGCTATGGATGCGCAGCTCGCGGAATGGTAGATAATTGCTTCGCAATACCGCTCGTGCGCGAAAGAGTCGCGAGCGACTCTTTGTTTTATAATCACTAGGTTCGGTCCTTTTGAACCGTAGTGTACTACTTAGTTCCGGCGAGCGAATGCGAGAGCGGAACTTCATTCAGGTCTTGGTTGAAATCAAAAAAGTAGTCAGATGGCGAACACCCAGATAAGAAGAGTATAGAATGAACTAATTATCTGTGTTTTACAGGGCAAAATAGCAGAAAGAGGTGCAAAAACCCAGATAAGAAATACATAGAAGTTACTTCTTATCTGGGTTTTTGAGATAATCTTGGGATAAAATACCTTAAAATTCCAGATAAAAACTATGGAAGATGTGTTGAAGATCTGGAATTTGCCAATGATTGAGAAGGGAAAGACATCAAGTATTGCTATTATTTACATCTTAATATACATCAACGACCTCTCTCTAAGTTTTTGATAATATGTAGTTGTACAGTATACAAGACTTAAGGAGGTATAGAATGAAACGAGTTGATCTGATAAAGAATATATTACCTGCAATGCTGGTTGGGGCTCTTGCTATTGCGACAATGTCCGGTTGTGCCAAGAAAGAAGCCGATGAGCAGGTGGCAATAGAAGATATGCAGGGAGAAAAGACTGAAGCTACAGAAGAGACTGATGCCGAAGACGCTGATAATCAGGTGAAGACTTCGATAGATAGCGAGAAGTCGGAAACTTCCGCCAGCACGGCAGAGATTCCCGATTGTCTAGTGGGAACATGGCAGAGGAGTTCAATCGGATATGAATACAACGGAGAGTTGCAGCCGGAGTACTACGTTCAGTTTACTGCGGAAACAGTCGACTACGGACATATGAAAGACGGAAGCTTTGCTATCGAATACTCCGATAAGATCCATTCTGTTGAAAAAGTAGAGAACGGCGGAGTGAAGGTACAGGCGGAGAATTCCGAAGGAAAACAATATACCTATCAGACAGCGGAAGGTGATAAGACTGTTTTGGAGTATTATTCAACTTGGGATGAGAATGATTTTGCAAATGCATACAGTGGAGGCTCTTCATTGTCTATTGCGGAATGATGGGACATTATGTGGATCTGTTGCACAGGGGCGATAGATCCATATTTTTGGCGATTTTGCGAGAGCGGAATTTCAATATTCTCGCTTGACATAGCCGAACGCCTATAACTATAATTAATCAAAGTAAATATAGCCGAACAGCTATATTTGATTAAATATGATACCAACATAGCCGAACGGCTATAGAAAGAAAGCGAAAATGAAAGTCTTTAATGCATCCGAATTTGGAGCTGTAGTAAAAAAACGCCGTAAGGCTCTGGGATATACTCAGAAATACTTAAGTGAATTCACCGGATACAGCGCGAGTTTCATATCCGATCTTGAGAACGGAAAGCCCACCATTGAGCTTGGTAAAGCGCTCAGGATAGCCAACCTTCTTGGTGTGGATCTCATTATGGAAGAAAGGGAACTGTTTTGAAGAATCTGAACGTTTATATAGAGATATTGGGCAAACAGACATATGTGGGCCATATCACGGGCAAGGACTACCGTGATGCTTCTTTTTCCTATGACAAAGAGTACATGAACTCCGAGTACGGAGCGCCCATCTCAGTAGCTTTGCCTCTTAGAGAAGAGCCGTTTTCACCGACCGAGACCAAGAACTTTTTTGAGGGACTTCTTCCCGAAGGGTTCTCAAGAAAAGCAGTTGCAAACTGGTTAAAAGCGGATGAGCAGGACTATCTCATGATAATAGGCAAGCTTGGAACAGAGTGCCTCGGAGCAATCATGGTCACCGAGGGAGAGCCGGAAAGTGCGCCGCATTATGAGAAACTTACTTCAGCGCGTGTAAAAGAGCTTGCGGCTGAAGGCACAACGAGATCTACGAAAGTACTTATGGAGACGCACCTTTCTTTGACGGGAGCATCGGGAAAAGTCGGGCTATATTACGACGAACCAAACAATGAGTGGTACTTGCCAAAGGGAAATGCGCCGAGCACACATATAGTCAAGCAAAGTCATGTAAGGCTTGATAGAATAGTTTTAAACGAGCAGCTCTGCATACTTGCTGCCGGAAATGTCGGAATACAGGTGCCGCACAGCTTCATAATAAACCTTGGAAAGGCCAAGGATGATGAGGTACTCTATGCAACAAGAAGATACGACAGAAAGCTCCCCGGAGGAACGCATATTGACGGACTTGTTGCACCTTACAGACTTCATCAGGAGGATTTTGCGCAGGCAATGAGTATAAGCGCTGCGGACAAGTATGAGATAAAGCCGAGCGGATATCTGAGAAAAATGTTTGAGACGGTCGGAAGGTATACATCCAATCCTATGGCGGATCAGCGAAAGCTCCTTGAGATCATAATATTTGACTATCTTGTCGGCAATACCGATTGTCACATCAAGAACTGTTCTCTTATTTACAGCGAGGATCTAAGAAGCGTCAGACTGGCTCCGGCATACGATATAGTCAGCACGGGAGTATATAACATGACTACCGATATGTCTTTTTACATAGGCGGAGAAGTCAATATCAAAAAGATAACAAGAGAGAATTTCAGGATTTTTGCAAAAGAGATCGGACTTAGTCAGAAGCTTGTATTAAAGATTTTTGATGATGTGGCAAATAAGTTCGAAGCAGCGGTGCGTGATGCCGCTGATTATCTCGGACAGCTCGGATTTAAGGACGCTTCGCAGATGGGGGAAAAGATTTTGCAAAGTGGAGGTTTTGGAAATGTCTGCTAACAATCAGGCGACAATAGAAAAAAGACTCATAAAAATGAAAGAGTTCTACGCGCAGCTTGATAAGACTCTGGATGAAATTCCCGATGTTCTGCCAAAAGATATCAAGACGCTTATAAGGGATAAAATCCTCGGAGATAAAGAGCTGAAGGAACTTATCGACGGCATAGAGAATCATCGTCCTCCGCGCTTTCTACTGATAGGAAGGACGGGAGTAGGTAAGAGCAGTCTTATAAACGCGCTTAGTTCGGGTTATATCGCAGCAGTAAGCGATGTTGAGAGCTGCACGACTGAGACCAAGATATATCCTTGTTATGACGGTGACAGAAAAATGATGGATATAATGGATTCAAGAGGTATATCTGAATCGATATCCACAGACGAGAGGGTGACTGCGGAAGATCAGCTCCTAAACGGCATAAATGAGTTTAAACCCGATGTTGTGCTGTTTCTTTTGGCGGCAACACACAGGGACAACATAGATAAGGATGTTGAGTTTCTTAAAAGAATAAAGCAGAAATATGCGGAAGTTAATAAGGTTGAAGTGCCTGTGCTTGTGGTGATAAACAAAGCTGATGAAGTTCAGCCGAGTAGGATAAAAGATCCCGCGGAATACAATGTCGCGAAGAAAGAAAATCTGCAGAGCACGGTTATTTACTACCAAAAGATATGTGAAGAGAACGGACTTGTTACGGATGGTATAGTAGATGTATCAAGCTATATCGAATGGGCGGACGCAGCCGGAAACAGCGTTCAACCTTCTGATATTCTGGAGATGAGTCAGTCTGAAATAAACGGACTTCAGATTGAATTTGACGGAAGGTACCATATCGATGAGCTTCGTGAGAAATTGGAAGAAGCCATACGTGATTTTGACGCAAAGATGGGATTTAGAATGGCGCTTCAGCTCAATGAGCTTGTAAGGAAAATGGCGACGCATCTCACCAATTCGTTTGTTGCTATTGCGAGTGCGATTGCTTTTGCCAATATTCCCGTGGCGGACATATATATTCTTTTAGTTGTTCAATCCATCATGGTTGCGCTGATTGCGGGGCTCAGCGGCAGAGATATTTCCATAGATACCGGAAAAGAATTTTTGGCATCTCTTTTCCTAACGGGCGGAGCCGGTGCGGTCTTCAGAATAATAGCTCACAGTGCAGTCAAGTTTATTCCCGTGGCGGGAGGATTTATTAACTCGGGAATAGCGGGAGCCGGAACCAAAGCGATAGGAACGGCTGCGATAAAATACTATATCGATGGAGTCAGCATCGAAGAAGCCAGAGAAATATTCAAAAAGGAAAACAAAGCTAAAAATGATTGATAAAAATGTGGAATACTACAACAAGAACGCCGACGCTTTTTATTGGGGAACGGTCGGCGCGGACATGTCAGGTGCAAGAGGGAAGTTTATTTCGCTGCTTCCGGATAACGCAAGCGTTTTGGATGCAGGGTGCGGAAGCGGGAGAGACAGCAAGTTTTTTCTCGCAGAAGGATTCTATGTAACAGCTTTTGACGCATCTGAAGAAATGTGTAAAAGAGCCTCCCAATACCTTAACCAGGAAGTCCTCATGATGAAGTTTCAGGATGTCACTTATGATAATGTATTTGACGGAATTTGGGCTTGTGCATCGCTCCTCCATGTGCCGATGGGAGAACTTCCGGGTACAATGCTTAAGATGCACGCGGCACTTAAACTTGGAGGTGTCATCTATGCTTCTTTTAAATATGGCAACGGACCTAAGATGCGCGGTGAGCGCAGGTTCTGCGATTTCAACGAGCTGAGTGTTGTACCGCTTTTTGAGAACGCAGGTTTCAACATATTGTCCAAAGAAATAACTTTCGACGGAAGACCGGGAAGAGAAGACGAGAAGTGGATCAATGTGATTGCCAAGAAATAGGAGAGAGAACAGTATATGTATACAAATCAGATTCGTATTGAAAATGAAGCGGACTCATTATATGTTCAGGATGGCGTGATACATGCAATTGTAAATAATATGGATTATCCGTTTATGTTGTCTGCGATAACGAGGATTACAGCGGTCCCTACGAATATAGGTGATACCTACAATATTGTGAGCGTGTCAGTTTTTGTCGGATATGATACCGTGATATGCATAATGTCCGATCACAGAAGCTATACGTCTTTTCTGTTCGATCAGCTCGGAAAGATGTTGCCGATAAATTTTCAGAGACTGAATGAAGCTGGTGTATGTAAATATTACGGTGAGTTTGAAATATATGTTAATATGCAGATGGCATATGCATCGTATGTGCAGAATTCTATCGCGGGAGAAGAGAAAAAATTATGTAATGCATCGCTTATATGCTGGATTGCTGCGCATGTTGTAGGACGATTGATGCTTTTAATAGACGGATCCGAGTATACCGGAAAATTTGCTGTTTTTTTCTCAGCCGGTCTTTGTATTGCGGGCTATGTACTTGCTATTATGGCAATTGTAAAGAATCCGAAAAGCAAGTATGCAAAAACGCTTATTATAGTTTATATAGCCGAATTTGTGCTTGCGGTTTTAGCAGTGGTAATCATAATTGTGACGTGCGTGCATATGCTGGAAGATTGTTCGGGAATTAGTTGAACATAAAGAATAACTAAATAAATATACGAAAATTTTAGAAATACTTCAGCGAAAATATAGCGCTGAAGTATTTTTTTTAATATAATTAAAGATACCTAAATATCGATATTTTTGCAGGGAATTCAGTTCGATAAAAATGGAGTCGGTCACTAGTTGCATACTTATGCGTCACGCTTAAAAACGGAGGTATGGTGCATGAAGAACTATAGGATGAGAACTGTAATTATTGGTATTGTTTCGGTCACAACTTTGCTTGGCATAGCTCTTTTGTGCACCCTTGCTGCTGTGAATTCCAGCAGTATCCTTAGGGAAAAGATCAACGAGAACATGTCGTCGCAGCTTGATGCGAGGGTTACTTCCGTTGAGGTTTTTGTCAAAAGATCTGAGGAAACGCTTAAACTGTTCTCAGAAAGCGGAATAGTTAAGAAGCTTATCAAAGAAGATTCAAAGGACCTTAATTCTTCGTCCAGATCACTTCCTGAATTTAATGATGAAAAATATAACACAACTGCGTATTATACGGATAATTATCCTTCATTCCCTGAAGCGCAGGAGTACACAATGGCGTTTTATAACACGCTGACCAACTGGGAAGGTCTGTATATATGTAATCTTGAGACCAGAATCCTTACATATACGGCACCGCCTATTATCGGAAGAGTCTTAAGACCTGAAAAAGAAAGAGCGGATCAGCTTTTGAATGCCATGAAAGCGGATATCAACGGTGTTTATAATGCAGGAATCATTGTTTCGCCCGGAACGGGACAGCTTACACTTTCCATGTACTGTCCGGTACTTGAAAACGGTCAGATGATCGGATATGTAGGCGGCGGTGAGTTCCATACGGAGCTCGAGGCACTTCTTACATCTACATCAGGCGCAAGTTCCGAAAACTTTTACATGATAAATACGAGCACCACAATAACTTATACGGATACAGAGGCTACGGAAGAACAGCAGGCAGAGGTTATCGCGGTTGAAACAACTAGACCTGTTCTTTTGGAAGTAATAAATCGTTCCGCGACGCAGGAAAGAGGACAGTTTGAGTTTAAGAATCCCGATACGGGAAAAACAATGATAGTCAATTATGCGATGATTCCGGGTTATGACTGGGCGCTCGTTCTTACAGCGGATAAACAGGAACTCTATGCATCGGCAACTCACAATATGATTGTCATGATCGTTCTGGGTATCCTGACAGTTGTTCTTATTGTTTCGGTTGTAGCTGTTTTTGCGCAGAAGGTTTCCAAGTCGCTTAAGGCAACTGTCGACGAGCTTGATAAAGCGGCAGGAGGCGATATTTCTTCGGAAGTTGAAATTACAAGTACTATCTTTGAGATAAACAGTATAATCAAAAGTTTGGGTGAACTTAAGCACAGGCTGAATGAAGTTATAGTAAAGACAAAAGACATGTCGGAAAATCTGAATTCTGCGGGCGGAGAGCTTGCTGAGTCGGCGGATAAGGCGACGACGAACTCATCGAACGTAACGTCGGCGGTATCCGAGATATCAAAGGGCGCCGCTTCACAGGCAGAATCTGTACAGACGGCAGCAGAGTGTATGGATTCCATTGGCACCAACATAGACGACATGTCTACCAATATAACGAGCCTTGATGAAGCTACGTCAAAGATGAAAGATAACTGCGACAAGGTTGCGACAGCCCTTGCGGAGATTGTTGAGCAGAACAAGAGCGTGTCTAATGCGATTACTGAGATTGAAGGAACGATTGAAGCTACAGACAGAAGTGCAAATGAGATTGCGAAGTTTTCCGATGCCATCAATGATATCGCATCGCAGACAAACCTTCTTTCACTTAATGCTTCAATTGAGGCTGCGCGTGCCGGAGAATCAGGAAAAGGCTTTGCGGTTGTTGCGGATGAGATCAGGCAGCTTGCCGATCAGTCAAAGAGCAGTGCGGATGAGATAAAGGCTATCATAGACAAACTCATTGTTGATGCGAAGTCCTCCGTAAGTACCATGGATACACTTAATGAGAGCTTCCAAAAACAGGGTGAGCACATTGTTTCGGCGCAGAGTGATATGGCAGAGATGGCAGGAAATGTTTCGGTGGTTTCGAATAATTCCGAAGCTATCAGCAAGATGGTCAGAAACCTTGAAAAAGCAAAGAGTTCGCTGATGGAGATAGTGGAGAGCCTTTCGGCGATATCAGAAGAGAACGCTGCATCAACTGCCGAGACCAGCAATTCGATGAACGAACTGGATGTGACATTTACTGTTATCAACGAGTCTGCAGGTCAGCTAAGAGCGCTTGCTTCGGACCTTACGGAAACAATAAGTTATTTCAAATAAGGTTTTATGCGATAAAGAGCGGGATATTTTCCTGCTCTTTATTTTTATTTAGTATAAATTTCAAAGAAATTTATACTAAATAAAAATCGCTCCGCTATGGATGCGCAGCTCGCGGCAATGAATTTAATTGCTTTGCAATACCGCTCGCGCGCTAAAGAGTCGAAAACGACTCTTTATATTTATTTATTGAAACTTAATGAAATTACAATCGAATGTTAATTGGCAAATCGGTGCGAGATATGTAATCTATGTATATCCAAAAAAAACGAAGGAAAAAAATAAGGAGCTGTGAAAGATGCAAGAGGTGCTTCAGCTTAGTGAGAATGAGCAGAAACTCATCAACGAATTTGCCAAGTGGATTGATGACAATGGGAATGAGGTCGGCTACAGGTACAGGCAGTTAAGTGATCCGGAAGATTATTTTTGCGGATACAAGTTATGCGGAGTGTTCAAGATAAAAGGCGATAAGCCGTGGCTCTTTGTACATCAGGAATGTCCGGAACCGGGAGATCATCCGGCAGCATATCTTTATAACATGAGATTTTCCTCGCTTGAAGAAACTATTGAAGATGTAGAGAATACGATATCCCTTTTGGCAGAGATAAAGAATACGAGGGGGTAATCGGGATGTACAATGACAGAAAAGATGCATGGGTACTTCCGGGGGTGCTCATAGGCTTCTTTGCAATCGCAGTAATCGCGTGGATAATAACGGTAAGAGGTTCCGTAAGAGAAGATGCGGATGCTGCGTATGATGAGAACATTGAAACAGAATACGAAAACGTGAAAGTCGATAGTAAGACAAAAGATGAAGCAGATGAATCGCAAGATTTCAGTGCTATCTACGGAGGATGGGAGAGCGAGTCATACTACGTGTTCAACAAGGACGGAACATACGGATGGTATAAAAGTTCAGAGGATCTTGAGGATAACTACTACTCGGGTAATGTCGAAGTACTTAGAGGACTTGAGGCATGTGACAATTTGGGAATATCACCTGAAAAAGCACTGGGAGCTTTTGAATTTCCTGAAGATGTCGGTATAGAAGATGTCTACAGCATACACTGCATGCCCACGTACCTTATAAGCGGAGGCGTCGATAAATCCGATACCCTTCAAGGTGGTAGTTACGATCTCCTCTTTGTCGTTATAGATGATAAGCATGCTCAGGGATTCAATATGAATTCCGCAGATTTATATTTTTTTACAAAAATCGAATAGACAGCAGGGTATGGGCTATTGATGGTTGTAACATAGCTTGTCGCCGGGCCGGATTGGGAGGCATTGTGCCGGCTCGGGGGCAAAGCAAAGGAGGCACAATTCGTCAAAGGCATACGGCGCAAGAGGCGGCGCCGTAATATGGTTGTTATGACAGAGCGTAAGAGGCGCGCTCACCAAGGTAGAAACGCTTTAAATGGGGAAAAGATTAAAGTAAAGGAAAAGATCGTGACTATGACCACTAAGTCAATTCGCTTGGCTTTAGTGGTCATTTTTTAAGTAATCACTAGGCTCGGTTTTTTCGAGCCGTAGTGTACTACTTATCCCGCGAAATGCCTTTTTTATATAAGATGTGGTATCATATATACGTACGAGTTAAGCATAGTGTTAAGTGTATGAAAGGGGGATTTGTGGTATGGAACCGGAGAAGACCGCGGTTGATATGGCATCAGGTACAGAAGTACAGAGCAATATAACTACGGAGAGTCTTCTGATTGAGATGAGAGACATGTCCAAAAAGAGACTTTTCTTTCAAAGGATAGCTACCTGCTGTTTAGCAGGAATGTTTTTAATCTTATTTTTGGCAGTTGTGATAATTCTTCCGAAGGCGTTTTCGACGCTTTCACATGTCAGTAGTGCTTTGACAAAGGCGGAGCAGTCGCTTGGCGAGATTGACACCATGGCAAAAGAGATTACAACTACAACAACAGCTCTTAATGAGCTTGTTTCCGATAACGGTAAATCCATAACAGAAGCCGTTACATCCATGTCCAAGATAGACTATGAGGGACTTAACACCGCGATCACCGATCTTAAGGATTCGGTTGGTCCGCTTGCAGGATTTATGAGTAAGTTTAAATGATAGGAGGAAGACGTAATGGGTAAGAATTCAGCGGAAGATACCATCAAAGAGATTGCAAGAGAAGTTTCAAAGGCAACTGAGCCTGTTATAAAAGAAGTTACCAAGGCAGCAGAGCCGTTTATAAAAGACGTCAAGGTTGCGACCAAGCCCTATGTTGAAAAGGCAGAGCCCTATCTCAAGGATATAAAGGGCAAAGCAGAGCCTGTTGTAAATAACATCAAAGAGAAGGCGGAGCCTGTTTATTCGGATGTAAAAGAGAAAGCAGAGCCTTATATAAAGGATATCAAGAAAAAAACAGAGCCTTATCTCAAAGATATCAAAGAGAAGGCTGAACCCTATATCACAAAGGCAAAAGAGAAGACAGCACCCGCAGCCAAATCCATGAAGGCTACTTCACAGAAGGTTGCCAAGGTTGCAAAAGATATGGGTAGCGATCTGTCGGAGAAAACTGCAAAGCGCTCCTGCAAGGAAGAAGTTTTTGTTCAGTACAGTCACCATGAGATCAAGACTTCGGACATAATCGAAAAGGCTAAAAAAGACTATATCAGCAAAGGAAATAAGGTTACCTCTATCAAGGAGATTCAGGTTTACATCAAACCTTCGGACAATGCCGCATATTATGTGGTTAATCACACCGATACGGGTAAGATTGAGTTTTGATCATGGCAATAGAGCGAAATGAGTTTTTTAATTTAATGCATTATGAATATGGGGAGGCGTACTTTGGAAGTTACAAGGGAATGAGATACAGACTCGCAAGAGAACCCCTTGAAAACGTAAAGTTTGTCCCCTTGGATCAAAGAGGTCCTGCGACATTGATGGCTACAGTCTGGCCTGAGCCGTATTCCTACGGGAAAACCGATAAGGCGCTTATGACAAGCGAGAACTTTGAGATAAGCGAAGAGGGATTCGATAAGGCTGTTGAGTGGATAAACGAGCAGTATACCAATAATTTTGATCCAAAAAGAAAAAAATAAAAAAAATACGAAAGAAAAAAAGGAAATTGCAAACCCACGTCGAATATATTAGATGTGGGTTTCATTTTTTTAGTAATCACTAGGTTCGGTTTTTTCGAACCGTAGTGTACTACTTAGTTCCGGCGAGCGAATGCGAGAGCGGAACTTCATTTTATATCTATTTTATAGATAGAAAGAAGACATAAATTGAAAATTCGAGAAAAGCTTGAAGAAAGAGAAACACAGTTCTTAAGTAAACATGCTACACTCAGCATGAATTCCAGAGGTAGGGAAAAAGCAGAAAAACCGTGTGATATCAGGCCTTGTTTCCAGAGAGACAGAGACAGGATCCTTTATTCGAAATCCTTCAGAAGACTCAAGGACAAGACTCAGGTTTTTTTGTCGCCTGACGGAGATCATTACAGAACGCGCATGACGCATACACTTGAGGTATCGCAGAATGCGAGGACTATTTCGAAAGCTCTTTTGCTCAATGAAGATCTCACGGAAGCAATAGCACTCGGTCACGATCTGGGGCATACGCCGTTTGGCCATGCCGGAGAGAGGGCGCTTGACGCGGTTGTTCCGGAAGGCTTCAGGCACAATGAGCAGAGTCTGAGAATAGTGGAGAAACTTGAAAACTACGGCCAGGGACTTAACCTTACATGGGAAGTCAGGGACGGTATCATAAATCACGAGCTGAATCTTACACCTTCGACCCTTGAGGGCAAGGTTGTGAGACTTTCCGACAAAATCGCGTACATGCATCACGACATGGATGATGCCATTCGCGGCGGTATTATGAAGGAAAGCGATGTTCCGGATGAGCTTGCCAAGATAATCGGGCATACCAACGGAGAGTGGCTCGATACTTTTATTCACGATATTATAGCTACCAGCATGGGCAAAGATGACATCATGATGTCGGAGGAAGTCTACGACGCCTTCTTAAAACTCAGACAGTTCATGTTTGACAGAGTATACACCAATCCTGAAGCTAAGGGACAAGAGGGGAAAGTGGAAGTTATGATAAAGATCCTTTATCACTACTACCTCGACCACATTGAGAAGCTTCCGGAGTATCTGCTTGCGATGATGGACAAGGGAGAGAAAAAAGAAAGAGTTGTCTGCGATTATGTAAGTTCTATGACGGACAGATATGCCGTTTCTGTTTTTGAAGAAGTGTATGTTCCTCGTTCCTGGACAGTACTTTGAAACAAAATCTAATTCAGTAGGAGACCTATTTTGCGCTACTCAGAAGAAATAATAGAAGAGGTGCGCTCCCGCAACGACATTGTGGATGTGATAGGGCAGTACGTTCATTTGCAAAAAAAAGGTGCAAATTATTTCGGACTGTGCCCTTTTCACAACGAGAAGTCAGGTTCTTTTTCAGTGTCGCCGCAGAAGCAGATGTTTTATTGCTTTGGATGCGGAGCAGGCGGGAATGTCATCACTTTTTTGATGAAATACGACAATTTAACTTTTCAAGAGGCAATCAAGCAGCTTGCGGAGCGTGCAGGGGTGAAGCTTCCCGATGAAGATGATTCTCCTGCGGCAAAAGCCATGCGCGACAAGCGGCAGATTCTTCTTGATATCAATAAGGAAGCCGCCAAGTATTACTATTACCAGCTTCGAGGAAAAAGCGGGCAGAAGGGCATGGAATACTTCAGGAACAGACAGCTTACCGACGAGACTATGCAGCATTTCGGGCTTGGATATGCCAATATCTCAAGCAACGATCTGGTAAAGCATCTTAAGAGCCTTGGATACAGCGACAGACAGATAATCGATGCGGGACTTGCATCCCATGACGAGAAGATGGGAACTCACGACAAGTTCTGGAACAGAGTAATGTTCCCAATTCAGGATGCATCGCAGAAGGTGATAGGATTCGGCGGACGTGTTATGGGCGATGCCAAGCCCAAATACCTCAATTCCCCCGAAACACTCATATTTGACAAGAGTAGGAATCTATTTGGCCTTAACTATGCCAAAAACGCCAGAGCAGGTTACATGATAATCTGCGAGGGTTACATGGATGTAATAGCCATGCATCAGGCGGGATTCAATATGGCGGTTGCTTCTCTCGGTACGGCATTTACACCGGGACAGGCAATGATACTTAAGCGCTACACGGATGAAGTCATTTTGTCATATGACAGTGACGAAGCCGGAACAAAGGCGGCGCTCAGGGGAATCGGAATTTTGAAAGAAGCGGGACTTAAGGGTAAGGTACTTGACCTTCGCCCACACAAGGATCCCGATGAATTTATCAAGAATGAGGGTAAAGAAGCATTCGAAGAGAGAATACGGAATGCGGAAAACACATTCTTTTTTGAAACACGTGTTATGCAGGCGGCTCACGATATGTCGGACCCTGAGTCAAAGACAGAGTTCCACAGGGCACTTGCAAAGAAGTTATGCGAATTCGAAGAAGCTCTCGAAAGAGAAAACTATATAGAGGCGGTTGCGGCGAGGTACAACATAGCTGTGGACGACCTCAGGAAACTTGTTTCTCATTACGCATCCCAGGGAGGGTTGGTGAGGCCTGCCGAAAGGCCAAAGAGTGGTATACAGAAAAAGACTACTCCCGAAGACGGCGCAAGGAAGAACCAGAGGCTTCTTCTTACATGGCTCACTGATGAGCCGGCTATTTTCCCTAAGGTAAAGAAATGGGTGGTTCCCGACGACTTTACCGACGAGCTCTACAGGAATGTTGCAAATGAGCTCTTTGAGGGAATGGAAAACGGCAATTTCTCACCTGCTGCCATTTTGGACAGATTTACGGATGAGGAAGAACACGGCAAAGTTGCCGAGATGTTCAACACAAACCTTGTGGAGATCGAAACAAGGGATCAGAGAAAGAAAGCGTTCAGAGATATCATTTACGGAGTGAAATCCGCAGGATACGAACACAGAAAAAGCGAGCTTAAGCCCGACGATCCCGACTTTCTGACCAAAACCATTCAGGGTAAAAAAGAACTCGAGAAACTGGCACATGCCGACATTTCGCCGGATGACTGAACTTTCAGGCATAATTAAGATTTTCGCGCGGGGGATGCTTTGATCGGCGTTTCCCAAAAATAAATAAAAAGAGGATGAGTGAATGGCAAAAAAAGTTACAGATACTACAGAAAAAGAAACAAAGAAGACTACCAAGGTAAAGGCTGAACCTGCTAAGAAGGAGACAAAGCTCAAAGCAAAGGCTGAGGCTCCCGCCAAGAAGGAAACAGCCAAGAAGGAGACCAAGGCTGCTAAGGAAGAAGCACCCGCAAAGAAAACTGCTGCAAAGAAGGCTACTACGAAAAAGGAAGCTGCTGAGGAAGTAAAAGAGACAAAGACATCCAAGAAGACAGCCAAGAAAGCAGCGGATGAGAAGGTTTCCAAGAAAGACAGCAAGGCAGATGAGAAGGATTCGGGGGAGATCGATGAGGCTACAAGAGAGCTCTTTTCCCAGAAAGTAAAAGAAATTCTCGCTCTTGCAAAGAAGAAGAAAAATGTTCTTGAGTACACAGAGATAAGCGATTTCTTCGGAGAGCTTAACCTCAACGAAGATCAGCTCGACAACGTACTTGAGGTTCTTGAGAATTCGGGTATTGACGTTCTCAGAGTTTCGGATAACGACGAGGATGATATTCCCGATGATGAAGATATGATGCTCACCGATGAGGATGAGGTCGACATGGAGAACATTGACCTCTCTGTTCCCGACGGAATCAGCATTGAGGATCCCGTTAGAATGTATCTCAAGGAAATCGGAAAGGTTCCGCTTCTTACAGCAGATCAGGAAATCGATCTTGCCAAAGAGATGGAAGCAGGACTTGAGGCAGAGAAAGAGATTGCCGAGAGCAAGGAGAAGGGAACAAAGATTCCTCCTGCCAAGCTCGATAAGCTCAACATGGCGATCTACAAAGGAAATGAAGCTAAGAAGCGCCTTGCTGAAGCGAACCTTCGTCTCGTTGTCAGCATCGCGAAGAGATATGTGGGAAGAGGAATGCTTTTCCTTGATCTTATTCAGGAAGGTAACCTCGGACTTATCAAAGCGGTAGAGAAGTTCGATTTCCGTAAGGGATTCAAGTTCTCGACATATGCTACATGGTGGATCAGACAGGCTATCACAAGAGCCATTGCCGATCAGGCGAGAACAATCCGTATCCCTGTACATATGGTTGAGACCATCAACAAACTTATCCGCGTAAGCCGTCAGCTCCTTCAAGAACTCGGCCGTGAGCCCGTTCCGGAAGAGGTTGCTAAAGAGATGAACATGCCTGTTGAGAGAGTAAGAGAAATCCTTAAGATCTCACAGGAGCCTGTATCACTCGAGACACCTATCGGTGAAGAGGAAGACAGCCATCTGGGTGATTTCATTCAGGACGACAACGTGCCTGTACCTGCGGATGCAGCTGCATTCACACTTTTGAAAGAGCAACTCGTTGAAGTGCTCGGAACTCTTACAGAGCGTGAGCAGAAGGTATTAAGACTTCGTTTTGGTCTTGATGACGGAAGAGCAAGAACTCTTGAAGAAGTAGGTAAGGAATTCAACGTAACCCGTGAGCGTATCAGACAGATCGAGGCAAAGGCTCTCAGAAAGCTTCGTCATCCGAGCCGCAGCCGCAAGCTCAAGGATTATCTTGACTAATGAATATGACTAACAGAAACAACAACGATGTGGCACTTAAGATGTCCGTCCGTTTGAAAGAAATAGCAGAGCTTTTAAGGGGTTCTGCAGAACTTAAGGCGGCGGATGTCGGATGTGATCACGGATATGTATCCATATATCTTGTGACGCATGGAATCGCAAGCTCATGCATCGCCATGGATGTCAGGAAAGGACCTCTTTCAGGGGCAAAAGACAACGTGGCGGAATACGGATTTTCGGAGGTAATAACAACCAGACTTTCCGATGGCCTTAAGGAGCTAAAAAAAGACGAGGCGAATGCCCTTGTTATCGCAGGCATGGGAGGAAATCTCATGCGCAGGATACTTGAAGAGGGAAAGCCAAAGGAACTTGGGATAGAAGTCGCAGTCCTTCAGCCTCAGTCAGATATTGCCGATTTCAGGCAGTTTCTCAGAGATAATGGATACCAGATAACAGATGAGAAAGTAATAGAAGAGGATGGGAAATTTTATTTTCCGATAAAAGTTACAACGGAAAGAGAATCAACCTCCAAGGGGGATATGTTTGAAAGCGCATGCAGGCTTTTGAAAAAGGCAAACGCATATATCACGGATGAACAGATTCTTAGGATCTGCAACAGGTATGGCGAGTGTAACATTCTTAATAAGGACGAGACTTTAAAGAAGTTTCTTTTACACGGAAAGAAAGTGTGCGAGGCCATACTTAAGAGCCTTGACGAAAAAGAGCATGCGGACAGATTAAGTGAGATTATTTGTGAACTTTCGGATGTAGATACTGTTCTTGAAATTTTCTTAAATTAAGGAGGGTATATGCCAATAATAACTATCAACAACGTAGAGAGAGAATACCCAAAGGGGACTAAGTTCGAACAGATTGCAAAGGAATACCAGTCAGAGTACAAGTACAGCATTGCAGCAGTTCTTTTTAACGGAAAGATAAGAGAACTTATGAAGGAAGTAAAGAAGGACGGTGAATTGTCGTTCCTTACTTTCGGAGACAGCATTGGTCACAAGACCATGAGAAGAACGGCTGTCATGATGTTTATAAAGGCTATAAGAGATGTGGCAGGAAAAGAAGAAGCTGCAAAAGCCAAGATAGAATTTTTGATCTCAAACAGTTATTACTGCACGCTTCACGGCGAAACAGAAGTGACTGATGAGTTTATTAAAAAGATATCCGACAGATTTCAGGAGCTCGTCGATCAGGAGATACCTATCGCAAAGCGTGTTTATCCTATCGATGATGCCATTGAGATCTTTAAAAGACAGGGCATGACCGATAAGGTTGCGCTCCTTAAATACAGAAGAAGTTCAGAGATCAATATATACAAGCTTGAGGATTTCTATGACTATTTCTATGGTTATATGCTTCCTAACACTTCGTATATCAAGAACTTCAAGATTTCGAGACTTGACGATGGCATTATGCTGACACTTCCATCAAAGGCTTGTCCGGACAGAGTCATCATGTCTGAGCCCAGAGCCAAGCTGTTTAACACCATGAAGCTTGCAAGCGAGTGGGGCAGAATGATGGGAATCGACAACGTTGGTGACCTCAATAACCGCGTTTGCGAAGAGCGCATCAATGAGATGATCCTTATTCAGGAGTCACTTCAGGAGAGAAGAATCGGCGAGATTGCTGAGAGAATACACGAGCGCAAGGACGTTAAGTTTGTTATGATCGCAGGTCCAAGCTCATCAGGTAAGACCAGCTTTGCCAACAGATTGTCCATACAGCTTAGAACATACGGACTTGTTCCGCATCCGATAAGCCTTGACAATTACTTCGTAAACAGGGAAAAGACTCCTCTTAACGAAGACGGAAGTTACAACTTCGAGTGCCTCGGAGCTATGGACATTGAGAAATTTAACGAGGATATGACAGATCTTTTGAACGGAAAAAAGGTTGAACTTCCCGAGTTTAACTTTATTACGGGCAAAAGAGAGATGAACGGCAATTTCCTTCAGCTCGGCGAGAACGATATCCTTGTTATCGAGGGAATACACGGACTTAACGAGAAGATGTCTTATGCACTTCCCGCAAGTTCCAAGTTCAAGATCTATATAAGTGCTCTTACAACACTCAGTATCGATTCTCATAACAGAATTCCCACAACGGACGGAAGACTGCTCAGAAGAATCGTAAGAGATGCAAGGACGAGAGGTGCTTCCGCAAAGAAGACCATCAGCATGTGGGCATCTGTCCGCGCGGGCGAAGAGGAGAATATCTTCCCGTTCCAAGAGGAAGCCGATGAGATGTTCAATTCAGCTCAGATCTATGAGCTTGCGGTTATAAAACCGTTTGCTGAGCCGCTTCTTTTCTCGATTGAAAAGGGAGAACCCGAGTACTACGAGGCAAAGAGACTTCTTAAGTTTCTCGATTACTTTGTGGGCGTTGACAGTACTATGCTTCCGAGAAATTCAATATGCAGAGAATTCGTGGGCGGAAGCTGCTTTAAGGTTTGACGACAATGAAATATTGCAGTGAATATTGGGACGACGTGCGACTTGTCGCAGGTTCAATTCCGAATATACAGAAATTATATAATAAGAAAATTCTTATCACAGGTGCGACAGGTATGCTCTGTTCACCTGTGGTGGACATTATTTCTCTTTTGAACAAAGAGAAGAATGCGGGCATTGAGCTTATGATCGCAGGCAGGAGCAGAGAGCGATGCAGCGACAGATTTAAGGGTGTTCTTGAAGATGATGATTACAAGTTCATCGACTATGACGCCAATTATATGTACAAGCTTAATGTTTCTGCAGACTATATCATTCATGGCGCAAGTAATGCGGACAACAGAAGGTTTATGAAAGAGCCTGTTGAGACTCTTTTGTCCAATGTCATAGGGCTTAAGACGCTTCTTGATCTTGCGGCAGATAGCAAGGGAAGCAGGCTTTTGTTCGTTTCATCGAGTGAGGTGTACGGAAACAGAGAGCTCTTTTCTTATGAGAACGAAGGTGAGATCAAGGAAACAGAATATGGGTACGTGGATATCCTAAGTTCAAGATCGTGTTATCCTTCGGGAAAAAGAGCGGCAGAGAGTCTGTGCGCAAGCTATATTAGTGAATACGACGTCGATGCCGTGATCGTAAGGCCGGGATATATCTACGGACCTACGATAAGTTCGTCTGACAGCAGAGCATCTGCGGCATTTACGCTTGATGCGAAAGCCGGAAGAGATATTGTTATGAAGAGCAAGGGAGAGCAGCTTAGATCGTACTGCTACATGCTTGACTGTGCTTCGGCTCTTTTGAGTGTTCTTATAAACGGCGAGTGCAACGAAGCGTACAACATTTCCAATAAAGATTCGATTGTTTCAATCAGGGATGTGGCAGAGTGCCTTGCCAAAGAGAGTGGAGTTAAAGTTGTCTTCGAGATTCCCTCGGAAGAGGAACAGAAGAGCTTTAACCCCATGAAGAATTCCGTGCTTGATTCCACAAATCTTGAGAGCCTTGGTTGGAAAGCACACTTTGATCTTAAAGAAGGCATAAAGAGAACATTAAAATTCTTATGAGCGAATGCGATAACGGAACTTCATTGTTTGGGTATGTTGAAGTTCTCTACAGCAAGACAAATACAGGTATCATCTGATTTTTCCAAAAGGATGCCGTGATAATGTCCGTTTGCGTCGAACAATCCGCTTCCGGACATTCCTTCGCCCACTTCGCAGATACAATAGATGACATTTTGCTCGCTGAGCGGATTGAAGACATTCGGATCTTCAACAAAACCTATCGATGCAGAATCTGAGAGTGAGTCGATTATAAATACTTTTTCTTCGTACATAGGAAGTTTATCTGAAGGGCGCACACTGCGATACGGTGTTGCGGCCTTTTCTTTTATATCAGGCATGTTTGTTATGTCTACTTCTATTATTGCAATATCTTTGGCTTCATCTCTGTATGAGAGAGTGCCGTCGCATGTGACACCGTCAAAGAAAGTGACTGTGCATGTATCTTCTGCCGCAACGTGTGATGCGGTTATTATCTTGATCTTATTTACGGTGATTGCCCATATATTTCCGCTTCCGAGATAATCTCCCGATGAGATGCGGACAAGAGACGGAAAAATTTTTTCGTAGGCAGTCATGATATCTGCTTTATCTTCGGGAAGTTCGTCTGTCATCAAATATTTAATAGGAGCGTCTTTTCCTCGCACAATTCTGATTATATGAGGGATTGCGATGAGGATGACCAATACCGATAAAATTATCAAAAAAATTTTTTTTAACTTCTGCAACATTTTCTTTTCTCCATGTGTTTATAGAGTATAGCAGCCAAATAATTATATCAAAAAAAGCTGCACGGAGGGAAAATTATGAAAAAGACATTTAAGAAAGGATTTAACGGATTTGTCAGTTTGGCGCTGACAAGTTGCTTCTTGGTAGGATGTGGCGGAGCAAAACAAGACAGTTATTCGGCTACGGAAAGTTCACCTACCGCAAGTTATGATTCATACGATTCATGCGAATCATGCGAAGAACCGGGGCAGGCGTATTACCGGTCCGAAAACAATGAATCATATGAAAAGCCTGATGAGAACGGCAATACTCTTGTAAGTTCCAATCCGCTTTCAACATTTGCAATGGATGTGGATACAGCGTCATACGCAAATGTCAGAAGAATGATCGAAGACGGATATGCAAGAGGAGATATTCCTGCAGAGGCAGTAAGGCCTGAGGAATTTATCAACTATTTTTCATATGATCTTAATAAGCCCGATAACGGAGAGGCATTCGGAATTACAACAGAGATTGCCGATTGTCCTTGGAATGAGGACCACAAGATTATGTTTGTGGGACTTACAACACAGGAAATGGATAATAAAGAACTTCCTAACAGTAACTTAGTATTTTTGATAGATGTATCCGGATCGATGAGTTCTGATGATAAGCTTCCTCTTCTTCAGAAGAGCTTAAAAGAATTTGTCGACAACTACGGCGGAGACGGAAAAGTTTCCATCGTAACATATTCGGGACATGAATCTGTTCTTCTCGAGGGAGAGAGCCTTAGCAACAAGAAAAAGATCAAGAAGGCGATCGACAGCCTCAGAGCAAGCGGATGCACAAACGGTGAGAGTGGTATGGAGAAAGCATATCAGATCGCAGCCGACAACTATATTGAAGGTGGCGTAAACAGAGTCATCATGGCTACAGACGGTGACCTCAACGTTGGAATTTCCGATCCCGACGAACTTGAGGAGTTTATAAAAGAAAAGAAAGAGACAGGTGTATTCTTGTCAGTACTCGGCTTTGGAACAGGAAACATCAAGGATTCAAGCATGCAGAGACTTGCTGATTGCGGAAACGGAAATTACTCATACATCGATTCAATGATGGAAGCCAAGAAAGTTCTTGTTGAAGAGATGAGTTCAACAATGGTCACCGTAGCAAAAGACGCAAAGATTCAGGTTGAGTTTAACCCCAACAAGGTAAACGGCTACAGACTTATCAGTTATGAAAACAGACAGATGGATGCTGCAGATTTTAACGATGATAAGAAGGATGGCGGCGAAGTTGGTGCAGGTCATCAGGTTATCGCTCTTTATGAGATAACAACAGCAGACAGTGAGAAGGCTGTAAACTTAAAGTACGGAAACGACGAGCAGAAAGAATACGGCAATGAATTTGCAACAGTAAGCGTTCGTTACAAAGAGCCCGAAGGCGAGGAATCAAAGCTTTCACAGTACACTGTTACCGATGAAGATGTAAAAGAGAATCCCAGCGACAATATGAAATTTGCGCAGATCGTTGCAGAGTTTGCACTTATACTTACAGACAGCGAATATAAGGGTGATGCAAGCTACGATCACATTACAGATACTTATTCTGAGATCGACGCAAAGGACGAGTACAAGGATGAATTTATTCAGCTTGTCAGAATGGTAGAAAAGAGAGACCTATAAATGGTATAATACCCGTGTTAAACTTTGATAAAAAAATTCGGAGAATGACATGGGAGAAAATCGAGAAAGAGCGGCAATTCTCTTGGATAAGTATGGAAATACCATACTCAGAACTGCGTTTTCTTATCTTCACAATATGGAAGATGCGGAAGATATTTTGCAGGACACGCTGATACAGTACTTGAAGTCTGATACGGATTTTAATGATGAAGAGCACGAGAAAGCGTGGCTGTTAAGAGTTGCCATCAATTTAAGTAAAAATAAGATCAAATATAATAAGATCAGAGAAACTGACGAACTCATGGAGGGGATGGTTTCCGAGGATAAAGAGGAATTGTCGTTTGTCTGGGAAGCCGTGAAATCCCTTCCTGAGAAATTCGTCGAAGTTATTCACCTATACTACCAGGAAGGGTACTCGACAGTTGATATAGCGGAGATTTTGGGAAGAAAAGAATCTACCGTCAGATCGGATCTAAAGCGAGCCCGAGATAAGCTTAAAAAAATTTTGAAGGAGGAATATGACTTTGAGTAAATACAATAAAATAATGGACAACGTTGTCGTTACTGAAGACATGAAGAACCGTATCCTTCAGAATATTGAAAAAGAACTGGATGATACGGAGAATGACGACAAAATAGTACACATAGAATCTATGACTAATGCGACCTTGAAAAACGGATCAAGTTCGGATAAGTTTTCATATATGAGATGGGTAAATCTTGCAGCGGCTGCGGCAGTTATTGTTGTGAGCGGAGTTGCTGTCAGGAATGTTATTTTGGATTCGAATACATCAAGCCCGACATACAACTCGGCAGTAAAGACGGAGGCAAATTCGGAGAGCATGTATCCTGCGGATTACGATCGTTCGGAGGCAGCAAGTGATACGGCGCAGGAAGCAGAGGCTGCCGAGGATATACAGTCAGATGCGGAAGCTACCGCTCAGGCAGTTTGGGATTCGAAGACATATGCAACACTTAATGATCTTTCAGCTGCAGTGGGATTTGATGTTAAGGAATGCACATCTTTTGATGCAGAAGAGACAGAGTATCGCAGTATTGGAAAAGACCTTGCGCAGATAACATACAAGACACAGGACAACGAGATCTGTGTAAGACAGATGCAGGGAGATGTCGAATTCATTGACATTTCAGGTGACTATGAACAGTACGACGACATTATCGATGAAGAGGTAGCCGGTAAGACTGTCACACTGAGAGGCTTCGGAGATTCGTTTAAAAGCGCTTCATGGGCAGACGGATCAAGTACATTTGTCATCAGCCTTGAAAATGCTGTTCCTAAAGAAGCTATGATGGAGCTTGTAAAAAAGTTTTTGATGTAAGTAAGAGGTGACAAACTATTAGTAGTCAATAGGTTTTAGAGAATATTTTATAATTATTGGTTTGAGGGTAACTTTAATAAACCATCTGAATACACCGTATTTCAGATGGTGACCGGATTTCCTGCCTTTTGATGTTAGCGAAGTTTCTGAGAATTGAAGTCTATGTTTTGCTTTTCTAACGCAAAGATAACTCGTAAAAGCTTCTTTGCAACGTGGGTTATAGCTACCCGATGAGGTTTTCCTTCATGACGCTTCTTGGCATAGTAAGTTGCAAAAGTCATATCGAAGCGAATTAAAGGAAGACAGCAGTTTAGCAAGAC
>JAGAAO010000063.1 GCA_017615275.1 Butyrivibrio sp. | reverse complement strand
CCAAATTCTGGTAAGGTAATGAAAAAATGTGGAATGAAGTATGAGGGTACTTTACGCTGTTCAGATTGGAATAATCAGGGAGTTTGTGATGCTTGCTATTATGGATTGCTAAAATCAGAACGTTAACTTCCAGTTTGTCGGGCTGATTGATCGTAAGTTATATCGCAAAATTATCGACGAAGAAGATGGAAATCTTTTTCGTGTCCACTTTGCTTGACTGCTACAAAAATTTCGACCATGTCTTTGTGATTCAAACATAAAATGAGATGATGCACGCAAAAGTGCCTCATAAAATGTGAAAATCGTGCTTGAGGTGCCCCACAAAATGTGATATCTTTTGATTTAAAGATCCTATCACCTTATGCAAGGTATCAATCGTAATGGAATGGAGATCGGTAATATGTACTATAGAAGAAAGATTGATGATTATTTAATCAATTGGAAGGCGGATCCTGCACATAAACCTTTGATAGTCAAAGGCGCTAGACAGATCGGCAAGACAGAATCAATCATGCATTTTGCCAGGGAAAACTATGAGAATGTTGTATATATCAACTTTGCTCTAGAGAAGAAGTTCATGCAAATACTTGCAGATGGATATTCCGTAGACAGTGTGATCAGAAACATATCTCTGGCGGATCCCTCATTAAGATTTATCCCTGGTAAAACGGTGATCTTATTTGATGAGATACAAGATAATCCCGATGTAGCTACAACTCTGAAATCATTCAAGATAGATGGTAATTACGATATAATTTGTAGCGGATCTTTGCTTGGGATTAATTACAAAAAGATCCACAGTAATAGTGTAGGCGCCAAAACCGACTATGAAATGTATTCCATGGATTTCGAGGAATTTCTTTGGGCTAAAGGATATAGTCAGGAACATATTGATTCCATTATGGTACATATGCTGGATAACAAGCCGTTCAATCAAAATGAGATGACCGTCTTCAAGAGTCTGTTTTTAGACTATTGTGTTTTGGGTGGTATGCCAGATGTTGTGAAACTGTACATCGAAACAGGAACATTCTCTGGCACACTTGAACTACAAGAGCAGATTCGTCTTGACTATGAGGAAGATGTAAGAAAATATGCTGAAGGACTTGATCAAACTAAGATCATAAGTGTATACAGAAGTGTTCCTGCTCAACTTGCCAAAGAGAATAAGAAGTTTCAATTTAACAAAATCGACAAAAACGCAAGGTCAAGAGAATATACCGGCTGTATCGAATGGCTGATAGATGCTGGAGTGGTGACCGCTTGTTATTGTCTGCACTTTCCTGAACTCCCGTTAAAAGGAAACATCGATGAAAGCAAGTATAAGTTATATTACCCCGATACAGGACTTCTTATATCTGCTTTAGATGAGGAGGCACAGGAAGATCTTAGAGTGAATAAAAACCTTGGAGTATATAAAGGTGCATTGTATGAGAATTTTGTAGCGGAGGCATTTATTAAGCAAGGCCTGGGACTGTACTATTTCAAAAAGGAAAACTCTACGCTGGAAGAAGACTTTTTTGTGAGAACTCAGGATGCACTGATTCCTGTTGAAGTAAAGTCGAACCGTGACCAATCTAAGTCTTTATCGACATTGATAAAAAATCAGAATTACAATGATATTTCTTGTGGCATAAAACTCGGGAATTACAATATAGGATATGCAAATGATATATTTACATTCCCGTATTTTTGCGCTTTTAAGATAAAAGAGTATTTAAAGAATAAACAGTTTTGATTAAAAAGTTTGGTTCGACAGATCCACTTGGCATTTCAGAGGTGGTGTCTACTTATATTGACTAGTACAATTTCCAAATACTCGATCAAAACGCGTCCAAACACTCGATTAAAAACCGTCCAAATACTCGATTGTCATTGAACCGATATCTTGTTTGAAGGATTAAGCAATTCGAGCAATTTGAGGGGGAATCATGCTATTACCCCGACTAAGACAATTTCAATAAACTGATGTAAAGCTTCAGAGTAAAAATCTGGAGCTTTTCTTATGAAAAAACCAAAAAGAAAAACATACCAACGGAGAGGTGTCTTGGTTTATAATGTAGCCAAGACATCTCTGACGTAGCAATGGAAAGGAGCAGATTATGGCTACACAGAGAAGAAAAGATGACAAAGGTCGAGTCTTGAAAGAAGGCGAATACCAGAGAGCGAACGGTACTTACCGCTACAGATGGGTGGATAAGAGCCGGAAGGAACACAACATTTATGCGAAGACGCTTGATGAACTGCGACGCGAGGAAGAGAAAATCTTGAAGGATACCCTTGATGGTATTGAAGCAGGATGCACGCTTACCTTGAATGACATGTACGAACGGTGGAAAGCACTAAAAAGAGGCTTGAAGGAGAATTCCTTCAGAAACTATCAGTACATGTATGAGAAGTTTGTAAAAACGCGTTTGGGCAGAGTGAATATTCAGGACATCAAGAAATCGGATGTGAAAGCATTTTATGTGTATCTTCATGAAAAGAAGGGACTCACGTTCGGAACAATTGATTCCATAAACTCGGTGATCCACCAGGTCTTTGACATGGCTGTTGGAGATGAGTACATCCGGTATAATCCGGCCAGCAATGCGATGAAGGAACTGAGACGTACTGATGCAGGAGAGGTTCATGCCGCTCGTGCTTTAACGGTTAAGGAGCAGGAAGCTTTCGAGTATACGCTTTCGCACGACCCAAGACACAAAAGATGGTATCCGATCTTTACAACAATCTTGTTAACAGGATTGCGTGTCGGAGAGGTAGCAGGGTTGCGCTGGTGCGATATAGACTTTGAGAACAACCTGATCAGTATCAACCATACCCTCGTGTATTTTGATAAGGGCAAAGAGTACGGAGGCTGTACCTACGCGATCAATACACCGAAGACCAAGGCCGGATGCAGAACGGTTCCTATGATGTCAGAGGTGCGTGCTGCATTACTGGAAGAAAAGGATTACCAGGATCTCGAGGAAGTAACATGCAATGTTACTATTGACGGTTATACTGACTTCGTTTTTCTTAACAGATTCGGCGGCGTCCTCAACCAAGCAACTCTTAACCGAGCACTTGATCGTATTGAGAAAAACTATAACATTGATGTCATCAAAAAAGGCGATAAAGATGCGGTACTCTTACCTCCCTTGACAAACCACTGGTTGAGACACACGTTCTCAACTCGTATGGTGGAAGCGGGAATGCATCCCAAAGCATTGCAAGAGATTCTTGGTCATAAGGACATCACCACGACCATGAATATCTACACAGATGCTTCGACGGATTTCACGACAAGCGAGATGAGCAAGTACCAGCTGAAACGACCGGGAAACGATGAGTAAGTGTTTGAAAAACTTGGCATCGCAAAGAGAAAACTTACCAACGAATTACCAAAATTGGTAAGAAATTTATAAGAATCGGTGAAAAACTGATTTTTGCGTTGGTAAGTATTGGTAAAGTAAAACGGTTGAAATAACGAGGCTGCAGGATTTTGTACAAATATATGTTCGGTTTTGTGCGAGTTCAGACCGTTTTCCCGACGATGAAGAGTATCGACCGCTAACCCCTGATATCAGGGCGTTCTAAACAGAACGAAAGTTCGTTACCCCGTTTTACTAAAAATGGGTGAAGGACATCACACCACTATAAAAAGTTATGCACGGTTATGTGAAAT
>JAGAAO010000062.1 GCA_017615275.1 Butyrivibrio sp. | reverse complement strand
TCGAAAACTCTCGCGAGCTTTGCTCTCTCAAGTTCTTCCGCTACTATCAGTGCCTTACCGGGATGATCCGCTTTCTCACGCGAAATCTTGATCATATATCGGTTTTGGCTGATATTGGCCATCTCGATCCTGGACTTGCACTTGTCAGCAACCATATTGAATAACCAGAACGGAATATCAGTTACTATCTCGTCTTTAAAGAAATCTTCCCGAAGCTTAGGCTTTATCGCTTCAATGCTTTTCGTAATTTTCTCCTGAACCGTCTTATTGCCGAAGAATGTGCTCTTTTTCAGACGCTTTTTAATTGCACAATCTGCTTCAAGGTAGTAATAGAATGCATTTTCATAATCTTCGGCACGCTCCATGGAAGAAGCCTTTCTAAGAGCTATGTCAGCAAACTTGGCATCTTCGCCGAGACAGAATCTCGGTCTGGCCTCAGCGTACAGTTTGTTTATGATATGATCAAAAGTCTGAGGTGACTTAATGCATCCTTTGCCGCCCAGGAACATATCTGCCTGCTTGTACATTGATTCCGTGACATCAAAAGCAGCTCCTATAGAAAAATACTGAAATGCCTTTTCGTACTCAGGAACGCCGCCATTACACCTTCCGTAATAGTAAATATAGCCAAGCGTATTTGCATAGTAAGGATTCCCTTCCATATCAAACAGCTTTGTGATGCATTTTCTGGACTCTTCCCAATCACATTCATATATCTTATCGCCGCCATAGCATCCATAACCCTTTATATACAAAGCCATTGGATCATCCTTTTCACACATTTCGTTCACTATTTTTCTGAACAAAGCCACTTTAGACCTTGGAACCTTGTCAGTATCCCTGTAAGATTCCATTATCATCGATTTTTGCAGTTCGCTTAATTTCCACTCATCTATAGGATGCTGCTTATTATACTCATAGTTTTCCTTAATTTCTATAATCTCATCTATCTTTTCCATTAAGGCATCTGTAGAATCATCCTCATAAATAAAAATATCGTTGAAAGCGTTATCCATAGCCAGAAACAATTCTTCTTCAGTAGATGGCCAGAGATAACGATAATCAGCGCAATCTTCCCAAGAGTATCCATAATGCGCTGCTATTTCATCGAAGATATAATAATACCAGTTATGGACAGTATCATAATCCGCACCGGATTTCTTTATGTTCTCACATGCCGTAATAATATCCTTGTAGTCTGCCTTATATGTTCCAGTAATCTCAATATTATCAAAATAACCGGAACCCATATTTTCTTCTGAAAATATCGACGGATCCATTTCAAACCTGATCAGTTCTCTTAAATTCTTCTCGTTATAATGTATTGTATCCACTATCAATTCCCCCCAAAAAAATTCTTATCTTAGATATCTTTTTCTATCCACCACCCGGACCCATCATAGTATCCGTATTTATTCATAAAGCGTTCCAACTTATAAAATGTCCCCTCATCCTTCATACTTTCATCAATCAGACCCTCTTCCAAAGCCACTTTAATAGCTCGCTTTTCAAGTTCTTCAAGCAAAGACCACCATGCATCTGACTCAGAACAGGCTTTTTCATACTCCTCTGTTCCTTCCTCGTAATCATAAGTCTCATCTTCTTTGATCGGCCATATATTATTTACTGTTGCATAGGCGTCTACCAATTCTTGGGTAGTTTTTACAGCCTCAATGATCTTCTTCATATCTTCGATGCTAATATCCTTCATCGAAGCACCATCAAGGATCACAACTCCATCCGTGTTCAATTTCCCTTTGTTTTCTTTACTCATAGCCGCCTCCTCATGTCATCATATAATTCATTTTCATCTTGACTTCCGCTGCTTTCTCATATATACTTGAAACACCTATAAAGAGTGCGTGAGGGACAAGCCCGATGACCGCACAGCAACCTGCAAATGCAAGGTGCTAAAGCTTGACCGATAGGGATAAGATGATCATACAGCCCTGTCGGAACGATGGGGCTTTTTTATGTGCTCTTTGTGGGAATACAACTCATAAGGAGCAAAAACATGCGTACATTAAGATCACTCGTAGAAAACAATTCTCAGGTATGGATCTTCTGCAGGAATGATGGTCTGCAGGCAGACTTTCTGGAACGGGCTGAAAATGAAGGCTTCATCGCGTTAAACGGGGTGAAACCGCATAATCTTTGTCATCGCAATCTGTATGGTATAAACGCTGACCTTACCATGGGGTATCTCGCCGCCATGATCTGGGTACTGTCTGCCAGGGCTGATAAGGACAAAGACAACCATGTAAGGGTGGATTACGAAAAATTTATAGCCGGTGAAGATGACTATCTGTATCGTGAACGCCTTGATGATTTACCCGACAGGTCCGAATTGGAAAGACTGGCCTATTCCATAACTGACAAGGATGAATTCGACAGGATCTGTAATGCTTCCTCCGAAAACCTGACATATGAGGAATATAAAGCCTATATCTACAGATGGCTTATTAATTCAACATGGCATTATAAACCCGAATCTGCCTTCGAAAGGATATATGTAGATCTTTGGTATATAGCCAAATGCTATTCGGAAAAAATGTCTGTTTCCGATTGTGCCGTCGAAGTAGGCTATGGCTGTGGCTGAAATATCAGTCCATCATGCCAAAGCTAGATATGTCATATGCCCCGTAATTTCTTAAATCCTGTTCCAATTCTCTCTGGATAGATTCCATGAAGCCGTCTTTCTCAATTCCGGCATCCACATCCAGATCTGACGGGGTAAGTTCTTTCCTAATACCGTTCATTGTAAAGCTTGTGCTTACAAGCTTCGCATACCATTTAGGGTTTTCTGCCCAGGCCTTAGCCGGATCGGCATATTTATCCGCCCACTGAAACTTCAAGAAAGCTATGGTCTGGTCAGTTATTTTTTCCATAGCCTCTGCCTTCTCAAGATTGCAGATGTCATTGATCAACTCTACAACCTCCGGATCAAAGGTTTTGAAACTCTGTTTGGTAAGGTCCTCACCATTCAATAGCTTCTCTATGATCTTTTCATCATCCGGGGTCCATTTTCCATCCATAAAAAGCCAGTCAGAATTATCTTTAGGATCCCTCTTTCCTATCAAACCGGTTCCGATAAGATAATATGATGACTTATCTTCTTTTATCCTTTGATTAACCTTTTCGGCTTTCTCCTCATCCCTGATTGCCTGTCGGGCATTTACTATCTCGCCCTGTATATTGGCAAGCCTTGTAAATAAGGCATCCTTCACTACATCCGGGAAGCTGTATGCACAACTGTTTCCTGTTTCCTCATAGTATGCTTTCCAATCGCTTCTCGAATCCTCATAAAGATCATAACACGAAATATAAAACTCCTCATTCCTACCGTTGGCCTCATTAAACCCTTCTACACTCAGAACAGGAAACAGCACATCATCAGAATAAGTTGCATTTTCAACTATCTTTGTCCCGTCTTCAGCCACCCCGATTTTAACTTTTTGCCAAAGACTCTGTTCAAGGATCAGTGAATTGTACCTTTCCGTAGCCGGTGTTTTTTTGTCTCTTATATACTTCAGCATTTCTGACCAGCCCCCCTTCTCTTCCTTTATTATTTTACTATAAACAAGAACTATAAGTAAAGCAGTTATTGCTTTCTTTTAATCGTGGTTATCTTTTCATTTTCCCAATCGTTTATTATTTGTTCTTCATCAATATAATCATTTTTCTCTTGGAGCTCCTGTACTTTATGCTCAGCATCCACCAAAAGTTCTGTTACTCTGTCATAAGCTTGATCATAGTCATAATTTTCATAAGGAGAACCTTCCGATTCTTCGACTCCAAATTCTATATCCAATTTTACTTCTTCAAGTATATACCTAGCTATAACCGGATTAACATCAGTTCCAATACCATTTAATAAACACTCTCCCAGTATATAGCCTCCTATTTCATCACTACGAAGCTTTCGCATTAAATAAACAGCTGTTTCCGGAGCATATTCCTTTATCTTTCCATTTAAAATCAATTCAGCAATTTTTGTTCTGGCATGCCACCAATTTTCCATATATAATACATCCATCTTTATAAGACGACTTATCGTATCATCTGGCCATTCCCGGTGAGCATAAATGTTCCGAAGTTGTTCTCTGCTGTATCCGTCAAAATCAAACAAGACAGCTTCAAAATAACTATGACTTGCTTTTATAAGATCTTTTTCACATCCGATACCATAGTAATAATAGTCTGCAAGCAATCGAAAACTCTCTATATATCCAAGCTCAGACAACCTTTTCAAATAAGGAAACGCTTCAGCTTTAAGGGTAAGAGATCTTCTGTCAATGTAAAATCTTACCAGTTCCAGCATAGCATCAACCATATCATTCTCAGCACATTTCTTGTAACAAGAAATAACTGTATCCATATATTTTGAAAAGTCTAAACTTCTTAGAGCTTGTGCACATTCAAAAGCCGCATTATATAACCCTTGCTTCAGATTATCATTCAATGCTGAATAGTATTCTTCTACTTCAGCTTCATATTGTTCAGCATATAACGTGTCGATTCTAATCTCTGCCATATGAGCTGCAAAGCCTTTGATATCTACATGTACGGTATCGTCTACTTCATACATAGATTTTCTCCTCACGCATGATTCATCATTCCTACAAACACCGGCAGCTTGGTCTCGTTATGCACTATGGTATATATGAAAGGTCTGTCAAGTATTATCGTCTTGTACTCTTCCTCCATAGGCACGCAGCCGGCGCAGACTATACCCATCGTTACCGCAGCTGCCCTGGTACCTTTTCTGTCCACTTCGATATGTGCCTTATGGATTATGGAATCGAGCTGCACCCACTCTTTTGTCATCGGTGTAAAGTCTGCATTGGGCGAAAATACGGTATTGATACCCATCTCCTTGAACAAATTGGTAAGGTTCGTTCCGTAATCACAGGTAAACTCCGGCATGGTCACGAAGGTTTTGATATACTTCGAAGTCTTTAAAATACCGGGAATATCAAGCTTATCCAGACTACGGTTTATGAAAGTCGGCACTTTCTTCTTCGGTAAAAGGGCTACAAAGGAATACCCCCCATCCTTGTACAATTTAGCGAAGCCTCTGAAGAAACTGTCCTCAAGATAAGAATATTCGGTACTGTACATCATCTGGACATCGCTGGTAGTTCCGTCTGCATTGTTGAACACACCCTCGTCAATATCCTCTTCATCATATTCTTCCATCCATTCAGCCTCAAAAGCTATAGCATTAAGAAGGCAGGCTAGCATTTCCTTCATGGAATCATTCGCAATATCCTTAATCATGCCCTTGGTCTTTTCCTCTACCCAGGCATTGACAGCGTTAACTACACCCTTAGTAGCAAACAGTTTTCCTCCGAAATCCTCAAGCTTCTTCTCGTAATCGGGATTGATGGACTTAAGGATTTTTTCCTTAAGACATACTGCATTGGAAGAAGTAAGCTTCTCGTCTGATGAAAACAACGCCTGCATATTGCAGAAGATAGATCTGAGATTCTCGTATGAATACTTCTCCCCAAGTACTTTCAGTATCTCATCTCTAGTGGGTCCAGCTACTGACTCAGTGACAATACCTAAGAGCATGATAATGGAAAGCGGTGAGAAAACTACATTCTCCCTGCTCTTTATCTCCGGAAAGCTCTTGATAAGGTTTCTAGTAAGCTCACTATACTTGCTGTTATATCTGATGACCGAGTTAACGGCATCATATAATTCATTTTTCATCCCAATCCTCCTCTCATTGTGCCGCTACTGCAAACTCAGGATAATAGAATGCCAGATAGCTTTCCTTGCTGGTAAGATGGTATCCCCTGCAATACTCACACCAGT
>JAGAAO010000061.1 GCA_017615275.1 Butyrivibrio sp. | reverse complement strand
TGTTTTTCATGATATGCTCACTATTTTCTGCCAAGCTTCTATTTCATCATCATTCAACTCATCATCTGATAAATATATATACCATCCGTCTTGATTTTCTGAGTCACTGTTTAAGGTAAAATATATAGTAGTATACTGAAAGCAACATGACAAAGGCAAACCCTTCGTCATGTTGCGTCCCTTTTAATTATTCCTGAACCTCGAATTCGTATTCGTCGCCGTAGAAACTTCTGAAGTAAGTACGGAAATCAAAATTGACATCAGACGACTTATCGGAATCCGGATTAAATGCTTTCCATGAATCTTTTAAGTTATCGGCAAAGCCGGCCTCGTCTGAAAAGATGAACCATTTAACTTCGCACGACTTCTGCTTCTCATATCCGTCCCAGTATGAATTCACGTTCTCAAAGTATTCTTCTTCGTTAACTCTGTTGTGGGAAGAATTACCAAGCTGCGTCATTATCGTATACTCGCCTTCGGGGATGTGTACTGATGCGTTTCCTATCATGTCTCTTCCGATCGTTTTACCGAAAGTATAAGAATAGAATACGATGTAATGATCAGCCCACCCTAAAGTCTCATAACCATCGATCAGGTAGTAGTACCTGCCGTCCTTCAAGTAGCAGTCGTATACCTCGATGTTGGCATGGTCAGTTCGCCAGTCGTAGAAATCACCTGCATCCAAGGAATCAATCGTTGAGCCGTCAGCGAACTTAAGTTTTACCAGATCTGTATAATCTTCAGAGATCTCATATACCGCTGTGCAAGACGACAATGCGCTGTTGGTATAGGTTGTAATGATCACTTCCAGCCTTCCGTTATGGTTAAAGTCAGTGACGGCGCAGCGGGCATTAGGATAAAACGTATCGTCTCTCATATAAGTGTCGCACAGATCTGCATACTTACCGGAGATAAATGTCAGCTGTGAATCAACATCAGAGAAGGCTGCCGTCTGAGTGACTTCAGTTATGATTCCCGGTACAGTTACACCCTCATCAATAGACTGAACCTCAGTCTCTTCAGAATTATATAGTTCTCCGAAGAAGCCGCATGAAGTTAAGAGCAAAACACTTAACGTTATCGTAGTAAAAAATAATAATCTTTTCATATCAAATCATCACCAATATCCCATTATCTTATAATTTCCTCGACCAATGCCCATATTATGACAAATGGCAGTTTACTCAGATTTACAGATTATATATTCGGGTCTTAATGCATCTTCATTCAAAGTCCATTCGTCACCGTTCTTACTGAAACACATCGTACCGCCGTCTTTTGTCTGAATCCACAGATTATAGCTGTCATTTTCCCAGCAAACACCCCAGAAATCACCTTCATAGAAATCGTCATAATAACTCTGCGGCATAATAGCATTAACGTATCCATCACTTGAATATACATCTATTTCAAAAGGACCAAAGGATTCGTTAAAAACCGCATAATACTTTCCATCATAACTATAGGTCTTATCACGAGTAAAACTGCCATATTCTCTGGAATGAACAATACCGTCAAGAGTTGAATTCAGTTCTTCAAAGCCTTTAGGCATTTTCTCTCCGCTCGATGTTCCTTTCAGCACACAACTCGTACCGTCGGCATAATTAATGACAATATCGTAGTATTGCCAATTGTCATTTTTAATGGAACCTCCAAGAGATTTGTATTGATAATCAGAGACCCACTTCTCAACTGGTACAAATGCATTCCTTATCTCTTCTATTTCAGATTGATTAAGCTCATATTCCGATAAATTTTCCTGAGTACTACTATGACTGAAAGAAAAAGCTTTTCTGTCCAAATCAAACGTATAGTAATTACTACTTGTGTAACTGTTATAGGAATAATCGATGGATACTATGTTTTCAACATCCTGGAAACCAGAAGGACCATAACATCCGCAAAGCAATGAACACAATAATATCGAGGCTAGAATAACAATAGCAACCTTTCTCATTTTACTATCCTTTTCCCCTTGGTCGTACCTACCGTCGTTAACTCGGAAATTAAAAGTTACTCTCTAATAAACTTACTGTCTTTCTCTGCTTCAAAACCTGCATCAGAAACGAAGCGTTCCACCCTCATATGAAGATCGTACTTTTCGCGCAAGTTGGCTATTGTCTGCATCATAGGAGAAGCATGGTGAATATCTATCGCTTTCTGGCTTTCCCAAGCATCAATAAGCAATACCGTCTCCGGATCATTCATTGGAAAGAAATACTCATATCTGATATTGCCTGCTTCAGAACGAATCTTATCAGCAGTACCGTTTCTCTCCATCTCTTCCGCAAACTTCCGGGCATTTCCGTTAGTTCCTGTGTAATACAAATTTACAATTATCATAACTTTTTATCTTAAAACATTATTGACAAAGGCAGATACCTACGTCACTTAAGATTATACCTTGTCTGTCAATACTTTTTGTATGAAGGAAGAAAGAACAAACTATAACTATCATTATCGGAAATACATCCTGCCATTATTCAACCACTGGTTGAATTCGTGTGTTAAACTCAATTCATCAGTTATTGTTAATACTCAGGCCGTGCGGTTACCATAAAAGAAAAACCGGAGGTGCTTTCATGATAGACAGCAGCAAAATGGGGCGTTTCATCGTCGGGAAGCGAAAAGAACTGGGTCTGACGCAGCACCAGCTCGCGCAAAAACTCAATGTTTCCTTTCAGGCAATATCCAAGTGGGAAACAGGTGCCTCTTTCCCCAACATCGAGATCTTAAAAGACCTCGCCTCCGTGCTTGAGGTAACGACCGACGAGATCCTCGCGGGCAGCGAAAAAGAAGAAAATGGTCTTTCGTACAGTAAGGCCGGCATCGACATCGCTTACACGGATTCAATCAAGAAAGAGATGGAGAAAAGCCTTGAGACAAAAGACCGCCGCGTCTTGAACGGCCTCGGTCCCTTTGCCTCGCTCTACGATATCAATTTCCCCGAGATCAAGGAACCGGTCCTCGTCCTGAAGGCCGAAGAACCGGGTTCGAAACAGAAACTGGCCATCGAATACGGCTACACCGAATCTATCTGCCATGACATGATCAATCACCTCGTAAACGACATTATAGTTATGGGCGCAAAGCCCCTTGCAGTACTCGATACGATTGTCTGCGGAAATGCCGAAAAGGACACGATCAAGACCCTCGTCAAAGGCGTTTCCGATGCATGCAAAGATAATGACTGCTCCCTCGTCGGCGGCGAGACTTCCATCCAGCCGCTCGTCGTTGACCACGGCGTTTATGTTCTGACATCAAGCATTGCAGGCATTGTAGAGCGCAGCAAAGTCATCGACGGTTCTGCAATAAAAGAAGGCGACGCCGTCCTCGCGGTCGCCTCCAATGGTCTTCACACCAATGGCTATTCCCTGGTCAGGCTTCTCATGGAAAAAAAGCCCCAGATCAAGATGGACAAGATCGACGGTCTGACCTTCATCGAACAGATAATGAAGCCACATACGCCTTACTATAAGGCCGTCAGAGACCTCTTCGCTGATGATAAGATCCACGGCATGGCGCACATTACCGGCGGAGGCATCGAAGGGAATCTCTGTCGCGTCATCCCCGATGGCCTGAGTGCAAAGATCGAACTCTCAAAGATTAGGATCCTCAACCTCTTCAAGTACATCAGAGACAATGGAAACATCTCAGACGATGAGATGCTGAGAACATTCAATTGCGGTGTGGGTTTCATCATCGTAACAAGCCAGAAGAATAAGAAGTCTGTCATAAAGCACGTCAGCCAGACCTATGAGTGCTATGAGATCGGCGCCATAGAAAAAGGCGACGCAAAGATAGCCTTTGATGGTAGGTTGGATTGGGTGTAAGCACATAGTTCTTACGACGAATTTACGACAATTAGGCATAGGTTTATTCAGTTTTACGTAGAGTTACAAAGACACGGAATTTTGATTTTGTTTTTAAGAAACCGCTTGGGCCACGGGCTTTTTCCAGAAAAAACAAAGGAGTTACCGAAACCGATAACTCCTCTATGGTGGGAAGAGGTGGTTCTATTTCAGCCAATTTTGCGAAATCCGCAAAGCCAATAAATTCAGGCATTTGAGCATCTTAACCTACACTAAAAACAGGGCTTAAACCAAACTTAAACC
>JAGAAO010000060.1 GCA_017615275.1 Butyrivibrio sp. | reverse complement strand
TGGAAATATGAAGACTAGGAACGAAGTTTTCAAGAGCGGAGTTAAAACATATAACGAGGAACCGGCTATAGCAACCAATGTGTTGCAGCTTGATGGCATGTATTATGTCATCGGCGAAAGCCACAAGGTCTTTATTGCCAACAAGGATGAAGACAAGAGCGCGGGATTGAGATTGAGACGCTGGGAGTTGTTCGTGATGATTATACGATTCCTGAATATAAAGCGGCAATGAGAGCCAAAGATGAAGCGGAAGCTGAGGTTGAGATACTTAAATCTGAAAAAGCAGAATTAAATCAGTTCATTCAAATGGCAAATTATGAGGCGAAAGGGCTGGCTATTGGTATTGATGATAAAGAAGAAAAATTAAAAGAAATCGAAAAGAGGCTTAAAGAGGCAGAAAAGCAGAGAGCAGAAAATGAGAAGAAAATTCAGGACATTGCAGAGGACGATAAGAAGATTAGTAGCGAATTATCTAAGATCAGTAATGAAGCGGTAAATGTTCCAAGTCTGTTTGGAGGCGAACCTATGGTTAAGATCCCAAAAAAGTCATTTGATAAGCTTATGAAGATATGCAAATCGGTCAGTAGTTTCAAGAGATTGTTCTATCGGAAAGATAAAGAGCTTGTGTTGGCGAATAAGAAAATAGAGAAATTGCAAAAAGGAGAGAAAGTACTGCAGGAGAAGAATTCGTCTCTTGAACGATTTATTAAGGAAAAGGGATTTGCCGATGCATTTAAGAAATTCTTAGAGCCAAAGAGCATCAAGGAATATCTTCGTGAACACAAAGCAAAACAGGCTGAAAAAGATATGAATAATTCGAAGAAAGTTACTAAAAAGTATTCTGTTGAAAGGTAATGTATTAGTGGAATTTTTTTCGATTTAAGTTGCAAGGTCATTTTGCATCTCGTTATTGATGAAGTTTATTCTACATGATAAAATGTTAATGATTTATTAAAAGAGGTTTCAAACTTAGAAACAAAACGAGGTGCAAAGTGGCAGAAAACAAAGTATTCATGGACACAGGCGTGTTCACAGGGATAGTTAATGATATAAAAAGTGCGGGAGAAGGTCTCGCTCTTTCAGAGGGACCGCAGGCGAATCTAAGTGCACTTGAGACGCTTGCTGTAGGCAGAGAGATTATCGAGACTTTGGAGCAGGTATATAAAAATACAGATGTTTATAGGCTCGAGGTTTCACAGTCACTTCCTAAAGGGCTTCTTACGCTCCGCGACAGCATGATAAATGTCGATAAGGCAGTCAGCGAAAGTCTAAGTGTAGAAGGAAAGATCGGAGGGAATAAAAGATGAGTCGTGAAAGCGATATACATTCAGAAATACACCATCTTCATGAAAAGATAAGGGAATATGAAAGAGAAATCGATGATCTTATGGAAAAAGCGCATCTTATTGAAGAATGGCAGAAAACTATCCAAAAAGATGCATATGAGCCTGAGAAAGCATATGACATGACTCATGGCGGAAATTTTATAGGAGACCTTGAGTGCAAGGCTGTGGAATACCAAGAGCAACTGTGTAAAAGCATACAGTTTGGGCAGAATGGGACATCGCAGCTTCTTTCGGATATACAGAGAATAATAGAAAAAATACGTGAACTCATAGAGGAGTGTAATAGAAGAATATCAGATCTTGAAGATGAGCTTGAGGCTCTTTCACAGATTAATGTAAATGTTTAATGGGGATCAGAGTTAATGGATTACGGTTACAAAAAATATGATGCCAAAATGTTGGATCAATTTATAAATGACTACGCTCGCGCTGTAGATAGATATACAGCAGATTCATGTTCGGTTGAAGCAGGATATGGGGAGTATTGCTGCAACGACGCTTATATCGGAAAAGCGGCAGATGCGTCAAAGATATTTGTAGACAGAGTTCAGATGGATAGATTTCATGTTCAGAATCGGGAGATCCAGAAAGAACTTTTTAATAGATGTGTTGATATACAGGAAATGTTTAGATCCAGAGTAGATGCTGCTCCGGATGCAAAAGTAGATACCGATACGCTTGCAGAGATCAAGAAAGATCATCATAGGATCGGCGTTGTAGTCGAGGATAACGGTTATAACCTTGAGGTGATGGCAAAGCAGATTCAAAACACATATGGGAAATATGGGGATGTTACAATCCCCAATTACCGTTATGCATTTGAGGGATACAGCGAGTTTAGCGGGAACAGAGGATTTGTTGATAAGTGCGTAGAAAAACTTACAGAGTGTGACGAGGATGCAAAAATGCATCTTAAGAGAGCAGTACTTAAGGAAAAGTCTGATGAGTTTCAGCAGAAAGTCAAAGCAGTTGCCTGTTCGCTCGAGGATATGAAGCCATATGAGGCGACTATTGAAAAGCAGGTTCTTGGTCTTATTGCGCTGGGAACTCAAGGCTCGCTTAAAAAGATTGATCTTAATACGATCTTTGAAAAACTTAAAAATAACAAACTCTTTTTGTACGGCATGAATACTGCATGTCAGGCAGTAAGATATGATCCTGTAAACCTTAATAACGGAAATTATCTAAATGACAGGGAAGATCTTAATATCCTGGGGGTATTCCCGTTAAAGGTAACACGTTTTTATAATGCGCTAAGCGATAAATCGGGGCTCTTTGGCAAAGGCTGGACGAGTCTTTTTGACGTGCATCTATCAAAAGAGGGTGAATACGATGACAGCAAGATCACTATCCTTTTTTCCGATGGTCACGAAGGAAGTTATGTAAGATATTTTGATAAGTCCTCCCAAAACGAGGAAAAGCTTGAAAAAATAAAAGCAGAAGCAGATTTAAAAAATGATAAAGAAGCTGGTTTTGATGATGAGAATGAGATTGAGATCGTTACGACAGGGGATGGCAGAGTCCTTTTAAAACAAGAGTATGAGAACGAAGAAAAAGAGTATCTTGAGGAACATGGAGAGAGCGGAAAGCTTGTCGAATATAAGAATTATTACAGGCTTATAAGAGATGACGGGACATATACTGAATTTGATAAGAGTGGAAAGGTAAGAGTCTTTGGAAATGCCAAGGAAGAACTTGCAAAGATATCTTATCGTGAAGATACTCCGGCATGGATTTCAGCAGGTCTAAAACATATAGAGCTTTTCTATAATGAGAGCGGCTATATCAGTGAGGTCAAGGATAATTCCGGAAGAAGCGTAAAATATGAGTATGCCAAAAGAGATGGTGAGCATTTCCTTACAGGAGTTCTTTATCCTGACGG
>JAGAAO010000059.1 GCA_017615275.1 Butyrivibrio sp. | reverse complement strand
CTTTTTTTACCTTTTCTACAATGCGTCTGCTTGGAAAGTTCATCATGCCTCATCCTCCTTGTTTCCATTCTTGAATGCCGATGAGCCTTCAAGGTTCTTAAGAAGGATTTTTCTATCGCTTTTGTATTCTTTCCCGATGAATCCGAGCCTTAAAAGGAAGCATCTAAAGGCGTATTTTTCATTTTCGACCTCCTTGTCCTTTGCCGTAATTCGCGTTTGTGTTTTTGCCATCTTGCAGATTGCTTCAATAAAATGCGTGTAGGCAAGAGCGTCGCCATCGCCCTCAAGTTTAAACCAGGGAAATGAAACCGTTTCCTCATCCTCTAAAATCGGAAGCTCGCTGGCTCCAAAGACTTTCTTCATAAGGCTTCCCTTGCTTTCAACAAGCTTCTTTAAATTCTCAAGGCTCTCTTTTGTAAAATCATCCTTTGGCATCGAAACTGTAAGCTCATCATCCTGCGTTTCCAATGTTTCTTTATTCTCAACCTTTTCTTCCAAAGGCTTGTCTTCTTCCGGAGTAAAACCCTTGCTCTTAAGTTCTTCCAAAAGCTTTCTTACCTCTTCAAAAGGTACTCTTTCGTCAAATACAAGGGTTCCATCTCTTTCAATGGTGAAATTTCCAACTACGTATGCGCAGCTTGGAACTCCTTTGTAAACCGGTGCCATCAGGGTTATGTTTGAAATGGCCTGAACCATCTCCTTGCGGGCTTCTTTTGTTACGTTGAAATGTAGTGTCATGCTTTGTTTCCTCCTTCAAAGTGCTGTTTTTTTCTATTACATAAATCACTCTAAAGGCTGTATATATCAACGAATTCCTCGCTATAACCTGCACAAATATGTAGCCTTATCATATGTGCAGACTACACAATCACTTTTCTTTCGTCTCAACCTCTTTTACAAGCTCCGCATATGAATGTTTCACTCCGTTCCTATATACATATACGCCGTCAGCATCACCTGTATCCTCGACATACCTTCTAAGAATTACAGAAGCGTACTTAGGATCAAGCTCCATCATATAGCAGATACGGTTCATCTGTTCGCACGCCATCATTGTTGAGCCGCTACCGCCAAAGGTATCAACTACAATAGCATTTGCCTGTGTCGAATTACCAATCGGGTACCCCAGAAGGTCAAGCGGCTTTGATGTAGGATGGTTCTCGTTTCTTTTTGGCTTTTTGAAATTCCAGATGGTTGTCTGCTTTCTATCTGAATACCAAGGATGTGAGCCGTTTTGCATAAAGCCATAAAGACAAGGCTCATGCTGCCACTGGTAATCACTCCTTCCAAGAACAAGGCTGTCCTTTACCCAAATGCAACATCCCGCAAGATGGAAGCCCGCATCCTGAAATGCACGCCTGAAATTAAGACCTTCAGTATCAGCATGGAAAACATATCCAACGCCGCCTTTTTCGAGATGCTCCACAACTGCATCAAAGGAAGCCTTAAGGAACTCGTAAAACTCCTCATCCTTGATTGAATCGTTCTTGATGGTAAGCCCGCTTGATGATTTAAAGGAAACACCATAAGGCGGATCAGTAAGCAGCATGTTTGCTTTCTTCCCATCCATGAGCTTTGCTACATCTTCTTTCGACGTTGCATCGCCGCACATAAGTCTGTGTTTACCAACCGTCCAAATATCGCCTTCTTCTACAAAAGCAGCCTTTTCTAAAGCTTCTGAAAGGTCAAAATCATCATCCTCAGCATCTGACTTTGTATTATCGTCAAATAAATCGGAAAGCTCTTCATCACTAAATCCTGTGATTGACATATCAAAGCCTTCACCCATTAAATCCGACAGCTCAACCGCCAGCATTTCATTATCCCATCCGGAATTATCTGTAAGTTTATTATCCGCAATAATGTAGGCGCGTCTCTGTGCCTCTGTAAGATACTCTTCTTTGATACACGGGACCTTATTAAGCCCAAGCTTTTGTGCTGCAAAAAATCTGCCATGTCCGCAAAGGATTGTGTTATCTTCAGAAATAATGATCGGAGCCAGAAAGCCAAATTCCTGAATCGATGCTGCGACCTGCGCTATCTGCTCCTTACTATGTGTTCTTGCATTTCGAGCATAAGGAATAAGCTCGTTAATATCAGCAAGATAATATTGTGTGTTTTTCTCCATTTACGCCTCCAACAATAATGCTCGTTCTCATCTTCTGCCTCTCCTTCCAAGTATCCTGACCATTCCCTTCCGAGCATCATTTACATTTCCCTTAAGGGCCTGACCTTTTATTGTCAAATACTGATGCTTGGAAAGCTTATACTTATGAGCTTTAAGCTCTTTTAAAAACTCTGACTTTTCTTTCATTGAACTCCTTTTCTTGAACGAAGCAGCCTTTCCATAATGTCATCCTGCGGCGTAGCTCCCTGAAATTCTGTAGAGCAGTTTTCCTTCACCACTTGGAAAATCTGATACCACAGGTTGTTTGCCTGCTTCATATAGTTCTGAGACATTGATACATATGGAGACTGGATTGCAGCTCCGGTTGTAGGGTGTTTTGCAAGAAAACCATACTCGGATATTGCATGCTCACACTGAATCCATCTTGATACGCTCATGGCATAATTTCTTACAAGCTGAGCGCTTATGAGCTTTTCGCATCCCCGCTCTCTGATCCAGTTCCATGTTTCTTCAAATACACTCTTTGCATCAAAGTCTTCGCCGCTCTTTTGCTTATCCGTCATGTACGACTTAAGCTCCGGCATATCATTTCCTTGTAAATCTGAAGAGGGAGAAAACTCCATCACTTTGAGCTTTCTCCCTCCTGGGTTTCCGTTATTTAATTTCTCGGTAAGTGCCTTTGATTTACGGCCACTTCCGGCCCTTGCACCACCTCGTAAAGTGCCGTCTTTAGCCATTTCTAGCTCCTTTTTCCTATATCGGGGTTATTCCCTGTTTGATTTCGCTTTTCGCGCGCGTGAGAGAGCGGCTCGGTTCAGTAACCATGCGGGTTTCAGCGATTTTGACCACCCCTCCCCCCTTACACGTCAGTACGTATAAATCGGGTATTTATCTTCATTCCATGTTTTAAGGTCGTGGTGCCTCTTACAAAGTGGTTGCCAATTACTCTCATCCCAGAAGAGTTCCGGATCTCCTCTGTGTGGTTTTATGTGATCGACAACCGTTGCCTTTGTAAGAACACCTTCTTTTTTGCATCTTACGCAGAAGAAATTCTCAGGCCTACTTAAAAAAATCTTTCTTACCTTACGCCATTTGCTTCCATAGCCTCGCTCAGCCGCGCTCTTTCTGTCATTGTTTGGATGTATCTTTTTATGCTCATCACAGTACCTTCCTTCACAAAGGTTAGGACAACCTGGATGTGAGCACGGGTGCAATGCTTTCCTTGGCATTTATTTCCTCCACGTAAAAAGCCCCAGAGATTTTATTCTCCGAGGCTCTCATCTTTTTTTGCTGATTATACTATATCACAAATTGCATGTGGGCATCTACAGACAACAGCGGACATTTGCGGCAATGTCATTAAGTTAAGGTGACAAAAACAAAAATTGTAGCAAACTGAGGATGAAGAACAAAGCACTTCATCCTCAATTTTTGTTTTTAAGGCATCACAAATAGACGGAGTCTCTCCGCCAAAATATGCAGCTTATCTTTTTTATGCTACTCTGTAAAGGAAACCATGAAATATCTTGTTGGTTAGTTTTCTTTCCCTGTGTCTACCAGGTCTTACAGGGACTAGATTTCTTGATATAATGGTTTCCAAATCAGGTGGTGATGTATTTCCTTGATAGAACAATCTACACATGTGCAAAGCAACTGAGAAGTTTGCTTTATATGTATGTTTCCTTTGCTTTTTATCAATGACTACGTGCGAGGTAATCATTTCTGCAAAGTTGTACATTATGAGATGTGCGTAGATTTCTTGTTGGATGCACATCACCTTTTTTGAATGGAAGTCAAGCATACCTGTTGTATATTTTAGGTCTCTGAAAGATGTTTCTATCCCCCAGCGGGCGGCATATAATTCTTGTAGCTTTTGGGGCGGATATTGGTCAATCTCAAGGTTAGTAAGAACTGTTTCATAGCTATCTTCTGATATCTTAAATCTAACAATTCGGAATCTGAGATTATAACTGAGAGTCGGATCTGCTTTTCTTGATTTTGATGGAAGATAGTCAAATGTTGATGTGGCTGGTAAAAATTTATAATGGTTTCTATCCTTGCATAATGCTTTGGTTTCTTTATTCTGTCGCCTTATCAGATTCATGGATATAGATACATCGTATTCCGGTTCCATGGGAAGATCATAACCATCTTTTATCCCTGTTTTTCCATCCTTTATTCGAATAAGAAAATACCACCCCTTTTCTTGAACATGGGCCATGTTGTTATAAGACTCGTATCCTCTATCAGCAATCACAATGGCTTTTGGTATATTTGACCTGTCTATCATTTCTGCGAAAGCTTTATGCTCATTAGATTTTCTATCTTTTTGAATAACCACGTCGCTATAGATGCAATGCTTAAGATCATAAAGAGCATTTAAGTGCAGTAAATTGTAGGGCTTCTGGCCATTGGAGCCAGGATAAAATGATTCAGTATCATTAGGATTGGTAGCTATCTGAATCTTGGAACCATCAACCGCTAATAAAGGTATCTCGTTTTTAAATGTATTGGATATCTCCTGTGAGAAGTCACAGAATACCGTCCGAAATGCATCTGGACTAATCTTACACCGTTGTTGAGAAAATGCTGAAGCAGTAGGAACATCAGGCGATGCATCAAAAAGATCAATCAGTTCATTTGTCAAACTCCCACTTTCCATTCCGATTATTCCTGTAATAAGTTTCTCCATAGTAAGCTTTCTTTTACGAGAGAAATCTTTTTCTGGATTGATACAATACAACTTAGAATTTTTAACTACCTCATGAATCTTTGACATCAAAAGCTTCTTTAGTTGTTTGGGTTTCATTCGCACCTCCTTGAAATAAAGACTTTTACCTTTATTTCAAGGGCCGCTTTCGCTACCTCTAAAAATAATCAGTAGCGAAAGCGGCCGCACTTTTTAGCTTTTATGTCAACATTTTTTTCAGAAAAAAAGACCCCTACATCATTTCTGATGTAGAGATCTTCTAGTGTCACCTTAACTTAATGACATTG
>JAGAAO010000058.1 GCA_017615275.1 Butyrivibrio sp. | reverse complement strand
TTAACTATCCCGATCCCTTCGCGAAGCAATTCTTCTGGGTCATGTATAAAATTTCTGGTATTCATACACATAGTCCTCCCATGTATATGATACCATATTTAGTAAATGGCTAACAGGCAATTATCAATGTCGTTTACTATACAATCTTAAAATTGAGTCAACTGAAGTGCAGTAAACTATTGACTGCAAATCTAATAATATTCAATATGAGTCATTTCCTGAGCGGTTTTAGGTTGACTTCAATTCTAGTAATCTTCAAACTGAGTCAAATATATTTCGCGAAAAGACATAATTTATTTTGACGAAAAGCTATCTGTGTTAAAGATTAAGAATTGTTATAAAACAAAGGCTATTCATTTCACACTCTAATTTATTAGAGCGAAGAATGAATAGCCTTTTATTATTACACTGTAAGTCGCAGTGCTTATTTCTCCTCTTTTTCGTCGTCGAAGAATTCTTCGGAAGCATCCGGAGTGGCGATCTCGGAGTCTTTCGCTTCAGCTTTGTCTGCTTCTTTTGCTTCGGAAGTTTTCTCAGCTTCTTCGTCGAATGCTGTATCCTCGAGCCCTTCTTCGTCATCTTCAAATGCGGTGTCCTCCGCAGTAGCCGCTGTCTTCTCTTCAACGGGCTTGATATCTACATATTTTCTGGAACCGAATCTGGTTTCATTCGTATCGTCGAAATCCTCATCGAAATCCTCGAACTCTTCAAAATCGTCGTCATCAAAACTATCTGCGATCTCGGCGTCTCTCTTATTTAAGTAGTAATATACACCGGCAGCAGCTGCACCAACGGTAGCGCAGAATAAAATGAACTTTCCAAATCCTTTTCCCTTGGACATAAACGCGCATCCTCCTATCCAAACGTTGAATTAATTTTATAACAATTTATGAATAAAGAAAAGGGCGTAGAATCAAAAAAGTGATGATTTCTTGGATGTACGGGGAGAAATCTTTATTAAAAAATACATAAATAACGAAAAACCGTTTGTATTGAAATGACGAAAATGATATATTTAAAACAGACCGATACAGTCAATCAGCGCAGGAGAATACAGTATGAACGAGAGATTTTTTGAACTGAAAAAAGAAAAACAAGACCGAATGATAAATGCTGCGCTTCAGGTATTTGCTGCACACGGGTATTATCACTCGAGTACGGACGAAATCGTCAAGACCGCGGAGATCAGTAAAGGTCTGTTGTTCCACTATTTTGGGAGCAAGATAGGGCTGTATGCTTTTTTGTATGATTACGCTACGAGGTTTGTGACATTGGAACTGACTTCGCATGTGGAAAAAAATGAGACCGGCTACTTTGAACTGTACAAGCAGATACTTGCGGCTAAGGGCGATGCCATGTTGCAGTATCCGTATATTTTTCCCTTTTTAAAGAAGGCTGATGAAGAGACGGACAAAGCAGCTGTTGCGGAGATATATGAGCGAAGAGAGAAGTACGCAAGAATAATGGAGGCTTTGAAGGAAAGAGCGGACATAACGATCTTTCCGCAGGGGACAGATTATAACAAGATATGGGATATACTTGATTTTACCGTGGAAGGAGTTTTGGCAAGGAATATCCAAGGCGGAAGTTTTAGGGCTGACCTCTTTATGGAGGAAGCTATGGAATATGTGGACATGATCCAAAATATGGTGGTTTAGTAACGCCGGTTGTTAAGGCATTTCTTATTCAATAAGGAGGCTAAGATGGGTAAATTTTTGGTGGCTGGTGTAACACAGATTGAAACTATCGTCAGAGTTGATAAGATTCCCGTTAGTTATGCACCTGTTACAAGCGTTATCGACTCTATCTATACCGCGATGGGAGGCGATGCCTACAACGAATCGCTTGCGCTAAAGTGGCTCGGCGACGATGTTGTCTTTATGTCAATCGTGGGAAGAAATCAGGATCTTGGCATGATCAATCCTCCCGACAGAAAGATAACCCTGTCCACTGAATACATTATCCCGCAGATGAATGAGACTCCTACGGAAGTCGTGCTTTATGACAGAGACAGAAAACAGCAGATCTTTGAGGATATAAAAGATCTGCGTGAAAATGTATATGATATGGCTATGGTTCCGCCGCTTGTGGAGAGCTGCGATATGATGGTTCTTGCGAATGCGAATTTCTGCAGACCTTTTGCGAAAGTCGCGGTGGAGCACAATAAGCCAATCGCGGTCAACATAAGAAGCTACGATCAGGAAAAAGAAAAATATAACGTAGACTTTCTGGAACCCGCCAAAGTACTTTACTTCAGTGATGATACTTTGACGGAGGATCCTTATGATTTCATAGACAGAATAGCAGATACATACGGAACCGAGATAATCATTCTCGGACAAGGAAGTGACGGACTTATGCTGTACGATAAGTCCAAGAATCTTCGCGTTCATTACAAGACGGTCAAGACAAATGAAGTAGTAAACACGATTGGTGCAGGTAATGCGCTGTTTGCATGTTTTCTTCACTACTATACTGAGACCGGAGATAGCGTAAATGCTATTAAGAACGCACTTTTGTTCGCATCCTACAAGATTGGATATATGGGAACATCAAACGGATTCATGACAACAGATCAGCTTGATCAGTGGAGAAATCTGATCTGGGGAATATCGGATAACAAATTTTGATAAGGGGAGTAATATGGCAAATAAAGATGATATGAAAAAAAGAGCATGCGGAGTTCTTCTTCCTGTTTTTTCGCTTCCTTCGAAATACGGCATAGGAGCTTTCTCGAAGGATGCTTATGATTTTATTGATTTTCTTCAAAAAGCGGGACAGAAGTATTGGCAGATATTGCCGCTTGGACCTACGGGTTACGGAGACTCACCGTATCAGTCTTTTTCAACATTTGCAGGTAATCCCTACCTCATAGATCCCGAGTATTTTGTAAAAAAAGGAATGCTTACCACAGCAGATCTGGAAATCCTAAAGAGTGATGTACCCTCAGATGAGGTCGATTACAAAACAATCGAAGGGCACAAGAATGCTCTTTTGAAAAAAGCTTTTTTGAACATGGATCAATCTCCCGAAAGCAAAAAGATAAAAGAAGATTTTGAGAAGTTTAAAAAGAGCGCGGGTAAAAAGTGGCTTTCCGATTATGCTCTTTTTATGGCACTAAAAGATATGTACGGCGGAAGGTCTTGGAATACCTGGGATGAGAGCATTAGACTCAGGAAAAAAGAGGCTCTTGAAACCTACGGAAATAAGCTCGTTAAAGACGTTGAGTTCTACAGCTTTGTTCAGTTTGTTTTCTATGAGCAGTGGACGGCGCTTAAAAAATATGCAAACAAAAGCGGCATAGAGATTATTGGTGATATACCGATCTACGTTGCTTTTGACAGCTCGGATACATGGGCGAACCCCGAACTGTTCCTTCTTGATAAGGACAATATGCCAATAGAGGTTGCGGGCTGTCCGCCCGATGCTTTCAGTAAAACGGGACAGCTTTGGGGCAATCCTCTGTACAGGTGGGACTATCACAAGAAAACGGGATATAAGTGGTGGCTCGAGAGAATAGAGCATTGCTACAAACTCTATGATGTTCTTAGAATCGACCATTTCAGGGGCTTTGATGAATACTATGCGATTCCTTTTGGAAATTCAACGGCTGAGATCGGAAAGTGGAGAAAAGGACCGGGATACGATCTTTTTGACACGATGAAGAAAAAGCTTGGAGAAAAAAAGGTTATTGCCGAAGACCTTGGATTTCTTACGCCGTCTGTACTTAAGCTTGTGAAAAAGACAGGGTATCCGGGAATGAAGGTTCTTCATTTCGCTTTTGATGCGGAAGGCGACAGCGATTACCTTCCTCATAACTATATAAGCAATACGGTTGTATATACGGGAACACATGATAATGACACTACGAAAAGCTGGTACAAGAGTCTTAACAGAGCAGACAGAAAGTTTGTGAGAGATTATCTTGGAGTAAGCAGTGCCAAGCAGGTAGTGAGCGCACTTATACGTGCAGCTTTTTCAAGTGTTTCGGACACAGCCATAATTCCTATGCAGGACTATCTTGAACTTGACGGAAGTGCCAGAATAAACATTCCGTCAACACTTGGCGGAAACTGGAAGTGGCGCATGGAAGAAGACGTCCTTACAGACGAACTTGCAGAAAGAATGTACGGCTATGCTAAGACTTTTAGAAGAGTAAGGGAAGGCTGATATCTCAAATAATCTTTTCCTTACTCATCACAGAGTTGCTGTACTTCAGATCGCCGGTTACATCTTCGTCAAACCATGCTGCGGGAGTGTATGCGGCAGCAGCTTCTTCTGAAGGAAACTCTACTTCTGCGAGAATGCGACCTTCAAAGGGCGCTGCAAAAATATCGAGTTCGATCTTAATATCACCTTGAGATAATGCCTTTGCTGTTTCTTTATTGTCCGAAAGGAAGGATTCGGCAAAGGCGTCTTTATTTATAGGGATGCAATATCTTTTTTTCCTAATGATATTTCCGTCGGCTTTCTCAATGAGATGAGAGTAAGAATCCTTATCAAGAGGGAGATTGTACTCGGTCTTTCCGATTCCGTCAGTGTTTTTGGAAACGCCTTTGTATGTCATATAGTAAGTCTCGTCTTCCCTGCGGACTCTGATTGCGGGATGTACGTTCAGATAGCCCTGCTCGATAGTGTGGAAAGGGTATTTGTCCAGATCCTTCGGAAGCTCTTTTACGGTAAATTTTTTTTCTATCTCAATTCCCATTTTTTGACCTCACAATATCTTTTTAATTCGATATAATTATACCTGACATATTAAATAATAACCAATAACTATAAAACTATTCGGAGGGTAACTATGGCAAAGATAGCTATTTTTTTGGCAAACGGATTTGAGGAGATTGAGGCACTTACAGTAGTGGACCTTTTAAGAAGAGCAAAGATCGAGATAACAACAGCATCCATAACAGGAGACAAGACTGTTGAGGGATCTCATGGAATAAAGGTTGAAGCGGACGCGCTTTTGGCCGACATTGATTTTGACGGTTTAGATATGATTATTCTTCCGGGAGGAATGCCCGGCACAAAGAACCTCGACGCATGTGAGCCGCTTAAAGCAAAGATCGCAGAATTTAACAATGCAAAAAAGATGCTTGGAGCTATCTGCGCGGCACCTACGGTATACGGAAAGATGGGAATTTTAAACGGCAAAAAAGCTTGCTGTTATCCCGGATGTGAAGGCGACCTGTTAGGAGCAAATGTTGTAACCGATGAGACTGCAAAGGACGGCAACATAATCACAAGCAGAGGTATGGGAACAGCCATTCCTTTCGGACTTGCAATCATCGAGCACTTTAACGGTAAAGATGCGGCTGATGCAATGGCAAAAGCAATAGTTTACAAGTAAATCGTTTCACCGGATTAAATCGGAGATGTTTGAATATGGAAAATATGGATAAAATTCAGGAATTAGAGAGTGAGTTACAAGCTTTAAAAAATAAGGTGTCGAATCTTGAAGAGGATCTGCGAAAGGCTGAAGTCCGTATACAAACAATGTCGACAAGTCAGACAACGACATCTTCATATACTTATTCTAAGCCTGCAACGGGAGTACCAAACGGTTACATGCAGCCTGTTTCTGCGCCAAATGCTGCATCTACAGGTACGGTACAAAATCCATATTGGAACAGACCTGCACAAAATCCATATGTAAATAACACGGCGCAGAATACGTATGTAAATAGCGCCACACGGAATCCATATGTAAATAATTCTGCGCAAAATCCGTATGTAAATTATAAAGCGCCGCAGAACATGCAGCAGAGGGTACCTGTAAATAATCTAAGCACAGAGTCGTGGGTCGGCAAAATACTCATGGGAGCGTTGGCAAGCCTTCTTATCTTTATTGCGTTTATAACATTTGCAAAGCTTCTTTTGCCGTATATAACCGATACGGTAAAGATAATTCTTATGTTTGTCGCCAGCATTGCACTGACTGCGGCTGGCTATGTGCTCAGCAAAAAGAAGCCTGAGAATACCTTCTTTAAAGCGCTTCTTGGTTGTGGTTGTGCATGTATTTACCTGTCGATAATGGTGACGGGAATACATTTCAAAGCCATAAGTTTAATTGTGATGTATGTGCTTCTTGCTCTATGGGCAGGGCTTATGATCGTTTTTGCAAACGGAAAGAGTGACTGGCTGTTTTTTGCAATCGGGAATCTTGGTTACTTTGTTTCGGTCATGTTTACAGCGGGGCTTAAGGATATAAAACTTGTGCTTCCCATGCTTATCTATATTGTTGTAGTAGGTGTGGTTTATCAGATTATGTATTGGAAAAACGAGAGCCAAAGGGATTTACAGTGCATTATCAACGTTTTTTCACTGCTTATTTATGAGCTGGTCGTATCAGTGAAATTTAACGATGCAGTTGAGGTATGTATAACAGCGGCAGTTGCGATAATATGGGCTTCTGCAGGCTTTTTGATCTATATGTTGTCAGATCTTTTTAAATATAAAAAGAACAATTTTTATTTTGCAAGTATCTATGCTTTTGCATATTTGGTAGCGTATTTTGTTCTTTCCGGGTTGCTTGATTTTCCTGTAATTATGACATTTTGTGCGATTATTATTCCGGCAGTTGTCTTCGAAGTTATCAGTGCATATTGGAGAATCAATAACCTGACAAAAGATGAAGTAACAGTAAGCGCGGTCTTTTCAGGATTTTTGTTTACAGTGGCAGCGGTTTTTCTTGAAAGAGATAAAAACATTATTTTTACCTCGGGAATAATCATGATTCTGTATGCGTCATTAATAATATACGGACTATTCAGAAAAGATTCTTTTTTCAAGCTAAAGGGATGGATTTTGTTGGCAATCTGTATGTTCATGGGATATGAAGCAGACGCCGGAATAGTATTCTTTGCGGTTGCTGCGGTACTTTCGGTAGTGTCACTGATTATAGAAGGATATGTGCTTAATGATTCATCGTTGTTCAAGCTTGTGAGTTATGGTTTTCTTCTTTTTACGATTATCAGAATTGGATTTATGACGTCTGATTTTCCTGCTTTTGCCGGAAAAGAAGATGAAGTGTGTCTGGTAACATACGGAATAATGTCGCTTCTTAATCTGATATTTATTCTGGCGGGATTTTATAAGACTAATGAAAAAGACAATGGAAAAAACTGTCATATTGTATTGGATATACTAAATGTTATGTATATGCTTGCAGGTATGTGGTTTATGGCAATGGTTGACGGAGACTTGTTCAAGGCAATCTATATGGTTATTGTATTTGCCCTTGCCTGCATCAATATTCCTGTTAAGGAAAATGGCAGTAGATACAGATACCTTTATAGTGGTATTAAGCTTGGCATTATAATATTTTATTCAATAAGTACCTTCAGGGCTCCGGAGCCTGTTATAAGCATGTGCATGATAGCATTTGCCGTACTGTGTATAGCGATTGGATTTAAAAACCGTCTGTTGACCAAGGAACTTAGAATTTTTGGTCTGATGACGACTTTATTGTTCGTTATCAAATTTGTGGTTTTTGATATCAGCTTTGACAGTTCTGTTATGAAGGCACTTAGCTACCTTATAAGCGGTATTTTGTGCTTTGGCATAAGCGCTATTTATAATCACTTTGAAAAGCGGGCAGGTAATGACAATTCCGGACAAGGTCAGAATTATCAGAACTAAGGAAGTGCTGATTTAATCTGCCTTTTCACGAAGTCATAAGGAGAGTTTATCATTTGCTATAAGTATTCCTTAATTTTCATGGCAGTGTGCCTATGCTATTATTCAACTATCAAATAACAAACACGAAATACGTAAGGAGAATAAAGCTATGGCAGATATTAAAGAAAGCGCATTGGAACTTATTGGAGGAACACCTCTTCTTAAACTTAACGGATACAGCAAGAAGGTTGGAGCTACAAATGCAAACATACTTGCTAAGCTTGAGTACCTTAATCCTGCAGGATCCGTAAAGGATAGAGTTGCACTCAGCATGATAGAGGACGCTGAGAAGAGTGGAAAAATTAAACCGGGAGCAACTATCATTGAACCCACAAGTGGAAATACAGGAATCGGACTTGCTGCTGTTGCAGCAGCAAAGGGATACAAGGCAATCCTTACACTTCCTGATACCATGAGTGTTGAGAGAAGAAATCTTCTCAAAGCATACGGTGCAGAGATAGTTCTTACAGAAGGCGCAAAGGGAATGAAGGGCGCAATCGCTAAGGCTGAAGAACTTGAGAAAGAGATCGAAGGAGCAGTTATCCTCGGCCAGTTCGTTAACCCTGCAAACCCTGCAATTCATAAAGCTACAACAGGTCCCGAGATCTGGAAGCAGACAGACGGAAAGGTTGATATATTCATCGCAGGTGTAGGTACAGGCGGAACAGTTACAGGTGTAGGCGAGTACTTAAAGGAGCAGAATCCCAATGTTAAGGTTATCGCCGTTGAGCCCGCTACAAGCCCTGTTCTTTCAAAAGGCGAGGCAGGGCCTCACAAGATTCAGGGAATCGGCGCAGGTTTCGTTCCCGATACGCTTAATACAAAAGTTTACGATGAAGTAATCGCAATAGAAAATGACGATGCATTTAAAGAGGGCAAGAACTTTGCAGTTTCAGAAGGTATCCTTGTAGGTATTTCATCAGGTGCGGCACTTAAGGCCGCAACTATCGTAGCTGCAAGAGAAGAAAATAAAGGTAAGAATATCGTAGTTCTTTTGCCTGATTCAGGAGACAGATATCTTTCAACACCTCTTTTTGCCAACTAATTTTTCCGCGGGAGATGAGTTTCATTTGCGAGTTTCCAAAAGGAAAAAATAATATGATATAGGTGTCAAAAGTCCAAAATGCGTACATGCTTGCATGTTAAGCGTTTTGACTTTATGACCCGAACAAATATGAGGAATTAGCAATTTACGTAGTAAATTTGCGGTTTCCGAATATTTGTAGAATTGCGAGAGTTTCGTAGAAACGGAGCAATTCGCATATCATAATATAAGAACTAAGGTGAGATCGCCGGTCATCATATATGACAGCGATCTCATTTATATCATAGGAAAGGGCTTTCCTATGATATAAATGAGATCGGCTGGGATGCGCAGCTCGCGGGATGGTAGATAATTGCTTCGCAATACCGCTCGCGCGCGAAAGAGTCGCAAGCGACTCTTTATCTTTATATCCTGGCAATTTTCTTAAAAAGGAGAATTAACCTGTGGGAAAATATGATTTTGACAAAGTACATAACAGACGCGGAACGAGCAGCCTTAAATATGATTTTGGAATTGAGAGAAGACGCAGGGACGATCTTCTTCCGCTTTGGGTTGCGGATATGGATTTCAGGCTCCCCGACGAAATCCTTGACGAGATAAAAGACAGGGTGAATCACGGCATATTTGGGTACACCGATCCAAAGGATGACTACAAAAAGGCAGTTTCGGAGTGGTACAGTAAACGTCACGGTTTTGAATTTGATGATTCGTATCTTACGGTCGTGCCGGGGATAGTATATGCGATCGCGGTAGCGGTAAGAGCGTACACAGAGCCCGGGGAGAGCGTGCTTATTCAGGAGCCTGTTTATTATCCTTTCAGCGAGACTGTTGAGCTCAATCACAGAAATCTCGTAAATAACCAACTGGTAAATAATGACGGGCACTACGAGATCGATTTTGATGACTTTGAGAAAAAGATTGTAGATGAGAAGGTTAAACTTTTTCTTTTGTGCAGTCCTCATAATCCGGTCGGAAGAGTGTGGACAAAAGAGGAGCTTACAAGAATAGGCGATATCTGCTTAAAGCATGGAGTTACGATATTTGCGGATGAGATCCATTCCGACTTTGTGTTCAGGGGATATGAGCACACATCATTTATGACTCTCGATGAAAAGTACAAGGAGATACTTGTACTTGGAACGTCTCCCAGTAAGACCTTTAATATCGCAGGGCTTCAGGTTGCAAACATAATAATTCCAAATGAAGTTCTGAGGCAGAAATTTAAAACGGAGAACGCAGCGAGCGGGTACAGTCAGGCTAATGTCATAGGACTTACCGCAACGAAGGCTTGCTATGAAAAAGGCGGAGAGTGGGTCGATGAGCTGCTCGAATATCTCGAAGGAAATCTTGATTACATCAGAGAGTTTATAAAAGAAAAACTTCCGCAGATAAAGCTGATAGAGCCTGAGGGAACATATCTTATCTGGCTTGATTTCTCGGATGTTACGTTTGATTACAGAGATCTCAGAAGACTTATAGAGGATGAAGCAAAGCTCTGGCTTGACGGCGGAATAATCTTCGGAAGGCAGACAAGTCTTTTTGAAAGAATAAATATCGCTGCTCCAAGGAGCATTATCGAGCAAGCTATGGAACAGCTGTATGAAGCTGTAGCAAAAAGAAATCAATAAACCAAAGTGGCAGAGACCGGGAGGAATACAGATGAGTGCAGATGTTGACTGTAGACAAAGCAAAAAGAAATATAGCGCAGATACAAAGTGTCAGCTAAGTGATGAGAGTATCAAGGATATTTGGGGAGCTGTGAGCTATCCCATATATCAGACGGCGACGTTTGCGCACAGAGGGCTTGGGGAAAGCACGGGGTATGACTATACCAGGATGCAGAATCCCACAAGGCAGCAGCTTGAGGCTGTGGTCGCAGGGCTTGAGAACGGAAAAGATGCAATAGCTTTTGCAAGCGGAATGGCTGCGATTGCTGCGGTGATGGAGCTTTTTTCACTGGGAGATCACTTTATAATCGATTCCGATCTCTATGGGGGAAGTGTGAGACTTTTTAACGAGATCAGTAATAAGAACGGTCTGACATATACTTCTGCGAATTTGAGTAGTGATGATATAGCGCCGCTTGTCAGGGAGAACACCAAGGCTGTGTATATTGAGACGCCGACAAATCCTATGATGAATGTGACGGATATTGAAAAGCTTGCCAAAAAAGCGCATGAGCTTGGACTGATACTTATTGTAGACAATACTTTTTTGTCGCCGTATTATCAGAATCCGCTTGATCTTGGCGCGGATATAGTCATTCACTCGGGAACCAAATTTCTTGGAGGTCACCACGATACGATTGGCGGTTTTGCAGTTGTGAATGATGAGAAGATCGATGAGAAGCTGCGCTATATCTACAAGACTACGGGAGCGGGGCTAAGCCCATTCGACAGCTGGCTCATATTAAGAGGAATAAGGACACTTGCCGTCAGGCTTAACAAGGCGCAGGAGAATGCTTTTGCAATCGCGGAATACCTCAAGAAGAACAAGCATGTCACGAAGGTGATCTATCCGGGACTCAAGGAGCATCCCGGGTATGAGATCATGAAGAAACAGGCAACAGGTTTTGGAGCGATGCTTACTTTTGAAGTGGACTCACCTGAGTTTGCAAAAGAAATTTTGGCAAATGTGAGACTCATTTATTTTGCGGAGAGTCTCGGCGGAACGGAGACGCTTATAACTTATCCGATCACGCAGACTCATGCGGACGTACCCGCAGATGTGCTTGCAAAGAACGGAATAAATGACAGGGTTCTCAGGCTTTCTGTCGGCATAGAAGGAACCGAGGACCTCATAGATGAGTTTGAAAGAGTCTTTGCGGAGGCGGAAAAGAAAATAAAGGGATAAAAATTTTTTATACCCGGCGATAATTATTTCGTGTTTTACAAAAATAAAGCGCTAAAGCATAATTCAATTATCAAACAGGTAAGGAGATTGGCAAATGGCAAAGGCAGAGATACACAAAGAGACAACTGTTGATGCTGAAGTGATCGATGAGATTGTTGACAGCATCAAAAGTGTAGCGTATGGAACAATCACAATAACAGTTCACGATGGCAAAGTGACTCAGCTAGAGACCAGCCGAAAGAAAAGATTCTGAACCGGAATTTAGTAGGAGGTAAGCAGTATGGCGAGGTCTTTTGAAGAGCTTGAAAAGAACCATCCGTGCTTTGGCGGATGCAGATTCAATGCGGGAAGAATTCATCTTCCGGTAAGCCCGGGATGCAATATTGCATGCAGATTTTGCGACAGAACAATAAACGATGTCGAGCAAAGACCCGGAGTTACATCAAAAATAATAACCCCTGACGAAGCAAATGCGTTTATAGATAAAGCGCTTGAATTTGTCCCAAGTATAAAGGTGGCTGGAATAGCAGGCCCCGGAGATACGCTTGCAACGGACTATGCGTTTGAGACTTTCGGAAAGATCGGAGAGACACATCCGGAGCTTCTTAAATGTATGAGTACCAACGGACTTCTTTTGTATGAGAGAGCCGATGAACTCATTAACATAGGAGTGGACACTCTGACAGTTACGGTAAATGCTGTAGATCCGAAGATTGAGGCAAAGCTCAACGAGTATGTCATCTGGCACGGCGAGAAGATATACGGTGAAGAGGGCGCGGCGATCCTTATCGAGAATCAGCTTAAGGGAATAAAGAAAGTAGCGGATGCGGGAGTTACCGTCAAGATAAACACGGTTCTTGTGCCGGGAATAAACGATGAGCATATAAGTACAATCGCAAGGACGGTCAAGGAAGCGGGCGCGATAATCTACAACATCATACCGCTGATACCGCAGCATCAGTTAAAAGATATACCAAAGCCAACCTGCGAGCAGGTAGAAAAAGCAAGGAGTGATGCGGAGCAGTACATAAAAGTCTTTAGACACTGCGCACACTGCAGAGCGGATGCGGTGGGAGTTCCCGGAGTATCCGAGTACAGCAAGCTGGTATATCAGAACAGATTGAACGTAAGGAATACTTTTTCACATGGATAATGCAGTTTACAGAGTTGCACTTGCATCTACGGACAACAGGTATGTAGATCAGCACTTTGGAAGGGCTGAGAGCTTCCTTATCGTGGATGTCGATGAAAACGGGAATTATGAAGAAATAGAGCAGCGGTTCGTTGATCCCGTATGTAACGGAGGATATCACGACGCAGCCAAATTAAAAAGAGGAGTAGACGGAGTTGCCGATTGCAATTTTGTTCTGGTAGCCAAAATAGGAGCCGGGGCAATGAGCGAGCTTGAAGAGCGGGGCATCGCGGCGTTTGAAATGCCGGGGGAAGTCGGACTGGCGCTCAAAAAGCTTGACGGATATCTCAAACTACTTCAGGAAATGAACAGAATAAACGGGAAGTAATGAAGCTGACCGGACAACCGGAGGTTTTGTAGATTGATTGAAATTGAAATCATTTACAATGCCTTTTTTTTATATCAGAAAAAGATTTTCTGATATAAAAAAGCTCCGCGAGGATGCGCATCGGCGCGAAAGGAAAGTGATGCAGAAGCATCCGCGCCTCGCGCGAGAATTTCGCAAGCGAAATTCTATTATTACCCGCTTTAATAAACAAGAAATGAGGAGAAAGAAAAATGGCAGAACTTAGGCAGATCGCAATTTATGGAAAAGGTGGAATCGGAAAGTCTACAACGACTCAGAACCTTACGGCAGGGCTTGTTGAGCACGGCAAAAAAGTCATGGTTGTAGGTTGTGACCCAAAGGCGGATTCAACAAGACTTCTTCTTGGAGGACTTGCTCAGAAGACGGTTCTTGACACTATAAGAGAAGAGGGTGAGGATATATCACTCGACAGGATCATGAAGGAAGGCTTCGGCGGAACCAAGTGCGTTGAGTCAGGCGGACCTGAGCCAGGTGTGGGATGCGCGGGACGCGGAATCATTACATCAATCAACATGCTTGAGAACCTCGGAGCATATACCGATGATCTTGATTATGTTTTCTATGATGTACTTGGAGACGTTGTCTGTGGTGGTTTCGCAATGCCTATTCGTGAAGGTAAGGCAAAAGAAATCTATATCGTAGCCAGCGGTGAGATGATGGCTCTTTATGCGGCAAACAACATCTCAAAGGGTATTCAGAGATATGCAAGAACAGGTGGAGTAAGACTCGGCGGTATCATCTGCAACTCAAGAAACGTAGACAGAGAGCTGGATCTTTTGAGAGCGTTTTCAAAAGAACTCGGAACAAAGCTTCTTTACTTTGTGCCCAGAGACAATGTAGTTCAGCATGCTGAGATCAACAAGAAGACAGTTATCGAATACAAGCCCGATTCAAATCAGGCACAGGAATACAGAAATCTTGCACAGGCGGTTATAGAAAATACAGACTTCGTAATTCCTACACCCATGACACAGGAAAGACTTGAAGAGATCCTGATGGAGTACGGAATGATGGAACTTTCAGACGATTACAAGATTTGATCGCAGGCATCTTATAAAGACTTAAGGAGGAATATGGTATGTCACACGTATATAAATCAATAACGGAACTGGTCGGCAGAACACCGCTTCTTGAACTATCAGGATATGCAAAAAAGCATGATTTAAAGGCAACGGTTATCGGCAAACTTGAGTATTTCAATCCCAATCAGAGTGTAAAGGATCGAATCGCTCTTGCCATGATAGAGGATGCTGAGAAGAGCGGAAAGCTCAAACCCGGAGATACTGTTGTTGAAACAACAAGCGGAAATACAGGAATAGGACTTGCTGCCATAGCGGCTGCGAAGGGCTATCCATTTAGAGTATATATTCAGGATCAGGTAAGCAAGGAGAGATTCCAGGTAATAAAAGCATTCGGAGGAAAGACAATAAAGCTCGGAGATGAACCTGTTATTGCAAAAGTTCTTGATGAGACAGGCGGAGATTTCGTCGCTGCGATCAAGGCACTCAAGGAAGATGTTCTTGATAAGGAAGAGCATGTCGTATTCCTTGATCAGTGTTCAAATCCCGCTAACCCTGCAGTTCACAAGAGAACAACGGGACCTGAGATCTGGGAAGATACAGACGGAGAAGTTGATATTCTTGTTGCCTGCGTAGGAACAGGCGGAACAGTTTCGGGAACAGGTGCATATCTTAAGGAAAAGAATCCCAACATCAAGATAGTTGCGGTTCAGCCCGGACCCAATTCACTTCCTGACAAGGATAAGAATCCGCCTGAAGAAGAAATTACAGGTGTACATCCTTTTGAGGGAGTGCCTGACAACCTTGTTCCTTCAACGATGGATAGAAATATTTATGATGAGTATCTTGAGGTTGAGGCTCTTGATGCGTTTGCCGCAGCAAGAGAACTTGCGGCAAACGACGGAGTTCTCGTAGGTACATCTTCAGGAGCGGCTCTTCATGCGGCAAGAGTTCTTGCAGAGAGAGAAGAGAACAAGGGAAAGAAGATAGTTGTTGTATTCCCTGATACGGGACTCAGATATCTTTCAACCAATCTTTATGCAACAGAAGACTAAGTAGAGTAGGAGAAAAAGATAACATGGCAACAAATTTAAACAGCTCCAATGTAGCGACCAGAGAGAACAGAATAGGTTCGATAACAGGCTACATCGGTTCACTCAAAGATCTGGCAAGCCAGAGCGAGTGCGGAACTTTGAAAGGATGTTCAAGATGCTTTTCGCAGTCAAGTTCATGTCTTTCGATGTGTGCACTCGGACAGCTTTCCGCAATAAGAGATGTCGCAATTATTCATCACGGACCTGCGGGATGTTCCGTTGCAGGCGCAGGCACATACTACCTTGATAAGGTTATGGCCAAGAAGCGTGGTGTTACCAACGATACCGTATATGTCGGAACAGACATGAACGAGAATGATACTATCTTCGGCTCCACAGAGGCACTTAGAAAAATTATTCTCGAAGTAAACAAAAGATACAGCCCCAAAGCAATCTTCGTATCGAGCTCGTGTGCTACGGGTATTATCGGTGAGGATATCGACAGCATAGTGGATGAAGTTAAAGAAGAAATAGATGTTCCTGTAATAGCGGTTCATTGTGAGGGCTTTAAGTCCAGAATCTGGGCAACAGGATTTGATGTATCAGACCATGCGGTGCTTTCGGGAATTGTAAAACCTCCGAGAGAAGGCATTAAGTCTAATAAGATCAACTTTAAGAACTTCTATGAGAGCGCGAGACCTGAGATCATAGAGATGTTCAAAGAGTTTGACCTTGAACCTACATTCCTTTACTGCAACTCAACGGTTGAGGAACTTTCTCATATATCTGAGGCGGTTGCCACAACATGTATCTGCGGAACTCTCGGAAACTACTTGGGAAACGTGCTTGAAGAAAAATACGGAGTTCCTTACGTAAGAAGCATTAACCAGTGCGGTATCGTAGGATTCGAAGCTTGGCTTCGAGAGATAGGTAAAGTAACCGGAAGAAGTGAAAAGATAGAAAAGTACATTGAAGAGCAGCGCGCAATCTACCTTCCCAAGATTGAGGAAGTTAAGAAGGAGCTTAAAGGGCTCACAGCAGTACTCGGCATGGGACCGGGATATACATTTGAAGTATCCCGTGTTCTTGATGAACTTGGAATAAAAGTCGTATGGGCACTTGCATGGCACTACGACAAGAAGTATGAGAACGGAGACGTTCCTCCTTCGATGAAATATCTTTTGGACAATAATATTGACTTTGAGGCAAGTGTGGCGGATCAGCAGAACTTCGAGGTTATGAACATTCTGAACAAGTATAAGCCCGATCTGTACCTTTCAAGACATCCGGGCTCAACCGTATGGGCTATCAAGAATGGAACACCTTCAGTGTATGTTGCCGACGAGTATATGATCTTTGGATACAAGCATACTCTTGAGTTTGCATATACAATCCTCGACAGCATCAGAAACAGAAGCTTTGAGGAGAATCTGGCTAAGAGAACAAAGCTTCCTTACACAGATTGGTGGTACAAACAGAATGTCGGAAAGTTCCTTGTTCAGGACAAAACATGATTCACGGAGGCTGATTTAAATGGCAAAGTTACTTGATAAACAAAGATATAAATGCGCGCTGGGCTCCATGCAGACAGTACAAGCAATAGAGAGAGCTATACCGATCCTTCATTCAGGCCCCGGATGTGCACAGAAGCTTGCTGACGGAAATGGAAGCAGCGGATATTTTTCACCGAATATTTTTCCCTGTACAAGTATAAATGAGAAAGACGTTGTATTCGGCGGTGTAAAAAAACTTCATTCAACCATCGAAAATTCCCTTAAGGTCATAGATGCAGATCTCTATGTTGTCCTTACAGGATGCATCCCCGAGATTGTGGGTGATGATTCAGGTGAAGTTGTATCTGAATTTGCGGATGCGGATAAGCCGGTTATTTATGCTCCCACAGCGGGATTTAAGGGAAATAATTACAAGGGTCACGAGCAGATAATTGATGCAATTATCGACCAGTATCTCAAGAAGACTGATAACAAGGAAAAAGGGCTTGTGAACATCTGGGCGGATGTTCCTTATCAGGATCTGTACTGGCTCGGCAATTTAAGGGCTCTTGAGAATCTGATAAAAGAGATCGGACTTACGCCCAACACCATCTTCGGATACGAGAGAGGAATAAAGAACGTAGACAAGATCGCTTCGGCTGAGTTTAACCTTTTGGTTTCTCCCTGGGTTTCCGTAAAGAACATGAAGAAGATGGAGAAAAAACTCGGCATACCTTATCTTCACTACAATACACTTCCCATAGGAGCTTTCGAGACAAGTAAGTTCCTCAGAGAAGTAGGAAAGTTTGCGGGCGTTGATGAGAAGAAGGTCGAGGATGTCATTACGGAGCATGAGAAGTATTACTACTATCTCATTGAGAGATTTGCTGATCTCTTCCTTGAGAATCGAGTTATCAACAAGCAGTTCACTGTTGTTGCTGATGCTCAGTACGCTCTCGGTATAACAAAGTTTCTTACAAACGATCTTGGACTTGTACCTGCCAAGCAGTTTGTAACAGACGACACTCCAAAGGAGTACAGAGAAGCAATCACAGAGGAGTTCAAGAAGCTCAACTACGGACTTGAAGCAGAGGTATCTTTCGAGACTGACGGCTACAAGATCCATGAAGAGATAAAGAGCCATGATTATCATGGATATCCGCTTGTTCTTGGCGGATATTATGACAGAGAAGTGACGGAAGACTTAAAGGGGAACTTCCTGAATATCTCATGGCCTGTTAAGGATAAGATAGTTCTTAACGATGCGATTGTGGGCTACGAAGGCGGTATCAGACTTATCGAAGATATCTACACGGTAGCATCACAGAGATTTAACTGATTAACCATAGCGACAACACTTCTTTTTGGAAGATCTGCCTAAAGTACGTGTTTGAAATAAGAGGTAAAGCGATGTCATATTTGATTGCTGTCGCAACATCAGACGCCAAGGTCGTAGACCTTGGCTTTGGTGCTGCTAAAGGGTTCCATATCTACGAAGTGGAAGGAACCGAATATAAAGAAAAAGAGTACAGAGAGTTTGCGGAAGAGATAGCAGATGAAGGTGTGAATGCTCAGAGCAGTGCTTCAAGCGTAGAATCAGAGGCTCAGCCGGGCGGTTGTACAGGTGGCGGAAATGGATGCGGCGGTTCACAAGCAGGCTGTGGAGGCAATGGCTCAGGTGCCGGAGAATCTTGCGGCGGAAGTGGCAGCGGTCATGGTGGTTGTGGCGGAAGCGACGGCGCTTTTAAGAAAGTTGAGCTCATCGCAGATTGCCGAAGCCTTGTCTGCAGGAAAATCGGATTCCAAGCACAGAAGCAGCTGGAGAAAAGAGCTATTGCAGGTTTTGATGTTGATTGTAGTGTCGATGAAGCGCTCAGCAAGATAACGGCGTATTTTGACAAGATCGATAATCACATTAGTCTCAGACGAGTATAATTTCAAAAAAACATGTTGCTCACATTAGTACCCGTTGTAAAAAAATACTTTGATTAAGCTAAGATTGCCATACAAAGAAACTTAGAGCTTATAATTAAAGAGGCTATCACTGTTCTAAAGCGTTTTTATTATTATGTATTTTGATCGTACGTAAAGCGTTTGCTATGCCTGAACTATGCTATAATGTGCACTGGCAGCAACAAAAGGAGAATTGTGCAATGAAAAAAGTTTATGGCGTGCTATCTGCGGTTGTTTTGATGGCGTTTGTCTTTTTGGGGAGTAAGGGTATTATAAAACAAAACGCCGGTAACAGTACAATGGGGTCAAGTGTTCCTGAAGAGGAAATGGCAGAACCGGATACACCTCAAGTAAATTTTGAATGTAGGAATTTAATCTCAAAGGATGATAGGGAAGATTTTGTATGGTCGTGGGATCCGATTGAAGGTTCGAAGGGTTATGAAATTGATATAAAGTATAAGTATTTGGATCAGGATTATGAAAACTATATGTGTATTGAAAGTGACAAGAGCTCGTATGTGTCGTTTGAAAGTGAGGATGATGAATACTCTTATTTAGTACAAGTCAGGGCTTTCAGGGATGAAGGCGGCAGCAGAATATATAGCCAATGGAGCGCTTGTTCCGAAGGGCATCATATCGAATCGTACACAGAGTTTAATTCATACGAGGAATTTATCGACACACTTAGCAGCATTATAGCGTGCGTAGGAACATCTGAAATTCCGGAAATATTTTATAATGCGGCTTCTGGGAGTTGCGGCTCCCCGAACGAAGGGTATTTTCTAAAAGATATCGATGGGGACGGAGCAGATGAGATGATCATTGGCAAAAATATAGAATTTTATTGGGAGGGTCCAACAGAGGAATTTACTGAAGTTGATGCTATATATAAGTTGGAAGATGGCAAGATGACTGAGGTGGAAGACGGAAGATTTAAAGGGTATTGCTGGATTGCTAAAAATGGTGCAATTGTATCTGAAGGACCTATGGGTGCTGGAAGTTATTTTTATACCTTTTATGATTATAAAAAGGATAAGATGATAGATGAAATCTATGAGGAATACGACGAAGAAAATGAGAAGTGGCATTATTTTTTAGATAGTAAATATAAGACAGAAGGCACTCAAGAAAAAGAAGACGAGATCTTGGCAAAATATGTACGGGACAGATTTGAGCTTACGCCATTTGTTGTGAAATAGATAAATAAGAGACTTGTTATATTCTTATATAATTTTTTGTAATTGACAGCGCCAAGAGAGTCCTAAGACAAGGAGGCAGGCTAATATTACAGGACTATACTGCACCTAAACCTATTTTATGGTTGATGAATTATACAGAGATGCCACTGGCTAATCTTATAGGCCATGGTGATGTTGGTGCATATTCGCTTGGACAGATAAAGACATTTTGTGATAACGCAGGCTTTAAAGTTGAAAAGCTTGAAGCAGCCAAGAAATTTAGAATGCATTTGGTAGCTAAGAAGTAAATAGAAGAAGAGAACGAAATTGAAGAAGAACTTGGAGATGCAGCAAGATATCCCGGCATGAAGGCTTTTAACGTAAAAAAATGATGATAACACAGTAGGAATAATCAGTCTTAGTAAAAAAGCAAGAAAGAGGCAAATTTTTTCTTGCTTTTTTGTATGTTTCTTTTGAGTTAATTCTTTTCGATTGATAATAATTATGATGCGTGATAATATGTTAATGATTTGTTTGAAAACAAACGTTGAATAATGAAAATTGGCAAACATACAGTGATGTATGGGCGCAAAGTTGTAAATCTTTTATATGAGAAAAGATGGTTTGACTGCGAAATTGGTGGAGTTATTTGCCGGTATCGCGGTTCTTTTTTTGTTTAAAAGGATATTTAGATAAAGATGCAAAAGAGTATGTGGGAATGGCTTGAAATAGAGCCTACAACAGATGTTTCCGTTATAAAAAAAGCATATGCCGAGGCGGCGAAAAGATATCATCCAGCAGTTTATCCCGAGGAATTCAAAAAGCTTCGCGAATGCTTTAAATCTGCAATTTCTTATGCCAAGAATCATCATGATACCGGGTATAACGAAAAAAAACAGGAAGAAACATTTTCTTATGATATAAGCAAACAAGTGTCAGAAAGAGAAGAAAGAGAAGAAACATTTTCTTATGATATAAGCAAACAAGCGTCAGAAAGAGAAGAAACAGAAGAAACATTTTCTTATGATATAAGCAAACAGGAGTCAGAAAGAGAAAATACAGAAAAACCTGAATATGATTTCAGCGACGTGTCTTGTGATGATTCTCTTTCAGACAGGCAGAGCAGAATGCTCAAGCTTTTTAAAAGAATAATAGTACAGATACATGAAGATCCTGAATATTACAGGCATGACGGTTTGATTGAGGCAATCATGTGGAATTGGGATATATCTCCTTATAAAGAGGAGGTGACGCCGGTATTTATCGATTGTCTGGTAGATATTCTAAGTGACTATCCGGGGTTAAGTAATGATGTGGTAACCGTGATTGAAAGCAGATTATTTAAGGATATTTCGGATCCAAGGATTGGCGTGCTATATTCAAAATTTAAGACATTATATCCAAATGGGCATAATTCATATGACAGAAATCTTGTATTCAAAGTAGATGTTGAAAAGTGGTTCTGTGGACATAAAGGATTTCCTAAGGTTAGTTCAAACAAATACATTGCTTACAGAAACTTTATCAAGAAAGGTAAGGATACTTTTTTTGTGCTTGCCGATGATGTATTAATGTTTGGAAAAAAGTACTCTTTGAAATATTTTTTCTGGGAAGAGCTGTCTTATGAGGTGGATCCTGTTTCGGATAAACTTACTATATATGCTCCCGATAATACGCTGCTTATAGAAGTAAAGACCGGAGAATTGAAATATATGCATTTTTTGGACAGGCTTGTAACAAATAAAAGCAGATATATCGGAAAAAAAGTTATGGACAAGTCAGGCTTCATATCAAATCTTGATAAGTATTCGAGAACATTTGGCGGAATTAAAGAGGAATTAAAGATTAAACTAATATGGGTATATTTTTTTCTTGGTGGAGCGTTCATAACATGGTTGGGATTTATGGACGATACAAATTTCTTTGATAGACATCCTTTTATCGCACTGATGTGGGCGATTATTGTGTTGATGTTTGTAGTGAGCTCATTAATATTTTTTATTCTGCTAATATGTGAACTTTATCAGTCATCAAAAACAACATCAATTATTGGGATAAACATAAAGCATATTCGGGAATTTAGAAAAGATATTAAGGACGGAAAAGCAGAGTATGTATTGGGGAATCAGATCTTTTTATTTAAAAAATACATGATTTATTCGATAACGATAACAGGCGATTACCGGATTATTCCATTGGATGTTATACGCGAAACCGAATGTATTAAGAAAATTCCGGGAAAACAAACGGCAAAATTAAAGATGGTGTTAAAGAATGGATTGGTAAATTATTGTGAAATGAATTCGGAGACTGCTATCAGAGCGGTCATGACTAATATACTTATGAGACAGTTGGAGGATAGAAAATGGTCGTAGGAATAGATTTGGGTACAACAAACAGTTTGGTAAGCGTGTTTAGAAATGGAAATGTTGAGCTTATCCCGAACGAATTCGGAGAGTTTTTGACGCCGTCCGTTATTTCTTTTGACGGAGAAAAAGTTATTGTCGGGAAGGCAGCAAAAGAGCGCCTTATAACACATCCCGATACTACCATTGCTGAGTTTAAAAGACAGATGGGGCGTGATATCAAGTATGAGCTGGGAAAAGGAAATTTTTATACCCCTGTAAAGTTGTCTTCGATAATTATAAAGAAGCTTGTTGAGGATGCGGAGAAGTATCTTGGTGAAAAAGTTGAATCTGCTGTTATAAGTGTTCCTGCGTATTTTGACGATCATCAAAGAGAAGCTACGAGACTTGCGGGAGTCGGAGCGGGAATAACTGTGACACAGCTTGTAAACGAGCCGTCGGCAGCAGCTTTGTCATATCATTATGAGCATATCGATCAGGATGAGAAATTCATTGTATTTGATTTTGGCGGTGGTACGCTCGATGTCACTGTGGTTGATGCTTTTGAAAATATGGTTGAGATAGCCAATATTTCAGGCGATAACTGTCTTGGAGGCAAGGACTTTAATGAGGTGATTGCCATGGACATGTGTAGAAATTTCGGATTTGAATGGAAGCTTATAAGCGCCAAGAATAAGGCGATTCTCATAAAGAACGGTGAGAGTATCAAAATTAGCCTTTCGGAATCAAACAGTATCGATACCAAGGTTAATCTAGAGGGAAAAGAATATGAGTACAGCCTCACACAGCAGGGGCTTATCAATATTTCATCGCCTATTTTCAGAAAGCTCACTATTATTCTTAAGAAGCTTATGAACGATGCGATGCTGTCCCAAGATGATATTGACAGTGTGATCATGGTTGGCGGATCTTCCAAGATGCCTATCGTTCGTGCTTATCTGGAATCTCTTTTCCCCGGAAAGATAAGAGTAGATATCGACGGAGATAGTGCTATATGTAAGGGAACGGGCGTTGCTACCGGAATCTCACTTAGAATGGATAAGGTAAAAGACATTGTAATGACGGATATTTGTCCGTTTTCACTGGGAACTGATGTTGTTGGCGACAAGATGTCGGTTATTATTCCAAAGAATCAGACACTTCCTGTCAGCATACAGCGAAGATATTACACGGCTCATTCTATGCAGAACAGGCTTGAGTTTAAGATTTTTCAGGGCGAAAAGCTGAAAGCTTCAAGCAATCTTTTGCTGGATACGATTACTTTTGATATTCCGCCAAAACCGCAGGGGGAAGTATATGCCGATGTGCGCTTTTCATACGACCTTAACGGAATATTTGATATTGATATTTATTGTCCTGCCAACGGCAAGGAAGTTCACAGGAAAAGAGGAGCGGCTGAAGGAAGCGATGAGATCAGTCTTAAGCAGTTGCAGCTCAGAATGGATGAGCTTAAGCAGGATCCAAGAGAGATTCCTGAGATACAGTTTCTTTTGCAGAAGGCTGAAAGAATGTATGAGGAGGGGAATGTCAATCAGAGAAGCTTTCTTGAGGATGAGATCTTAGCATTTAATGCTTTTTTGGACAAGGCATCTGTAATCGAATGCAAAAAGGCTTCGGTCATCTTTTCAATGAAACTCGATCAAATCGAGAAAAATATGTTCAGCTTCAAGACCGAGACTACAGATTTGTGGAAAGAGTATTTCGAGGATATGGATGACAAAGACTAAAAGGAAAAATATATGTGTAAGAGTATTTGGGATTGGCTTGAAATAGAACCTACAACAGATATAGATGCTATTAAGGCTGCATATGCACAGGGATCAAAGAAGTATCATCCGACTGAGCATCCGGAGGAGTTTAAGCAGCTTAGAGATGCGTATAAAATGGCAATAAAGTTGGCAAAGAGTCATACGCACTATCATGGGCAGGCAATTTATGAAGCTTCTTCCGAAAATTCATATAAGACAGATAGAAATGATATACGTGGAGATGAAAAGAACGACTTTGATATTGCTGATGACATAGACAATGCAGAAAAAGAAGATGTACAAACTCCCGGATATGACTATAGTGGTGCTATGTACGACGTTGCTCTCTCGGACAGGCAAAAGAGAATGCTTAGTATTTTCGGAAGGATGTTATCTTTTTTACACATTGATCCCAAGCGGTTTGGAGATGAGAGAGTCATTCAAACGATTATGTTTAATTGGGATAAGTCGCCCTATAAAGAGGAAATCACACCGGCTTTTATTGAGCACGCGCTTGATATCATAAGCGAATGCAGCGGGCTCAGTAACGGTGCTGTAAATGTGATCGAAAAGATTCTTTTTGCAGGCAGATCGGATTCGCAGACAGAAAATCTTCATTCAAGATTCAGATCTGTTTGTCCGGATGTAAATAATGATTCCGATAGCATACCGGATTTTTCGACAGATGATGTGCAAAAATGTTTTTACAGGTTGCTGGATTACCCGTCTCTTATAATCCACGGTTGGATCAAGTTTGGCAAACATACGTCATATAATTGGCAAACTAAGATATTACCAATAAAAGATATATTGCTTTTTTATGATAAAAAAGCGGTCAGTTATTACTTTTGCGAAGAACTGTCATATTCTGTAGATCCGAAGACGGAGAAGCTGACAATATATGATCTTGATAATAATGTGATCCTGAAAATGAAATCAAATAATAAGGCCTATGCGTATTTACTTGATCATCTTGCAGAGAACGGAAGTATGAATGTGGGAGAGAAGCCTGCAGAAAAGGTTTCTTTCGGTGAGTATTCTTATTTAGAACGGTTGTATAGCCTTTCAGGGCTATGGGAGCGTGCGGGAATCGGATTAGTGATCAGCTGCGTTGTTTTTATTATCGCAACAGCTGTTTTTAGTGGTTCTTTAGCGTTTGTAATTTGGTTTCCAAAGATATCAGATGGAAATATAATTCTGCATGTGATAAATTGGCTGATCTTTATTTTGGGCATCGTTGTTATGACTATTTCAGGATGTCTTCTTATGGCGGGAGTGAGTTATGGATTATGCTATTTTTTATTTATATGTATGTTGATCCTAAAACCTGAATTAAAAAGAGATATAAAGAGTGGACATGCGGTAAAGGTCTTGAATAATGAAGTATATATTTTCAGAAGACACCTTATCTATGTTTATAATAATAATTTTTTTAAAATTGTTTCCTTTAAGAATATTATCTCAATTGGATATGCGACGGAATCTGAAAAGTCGGCACCTAAACTGAAGGTGATAGAAAACAATGAAATAAAGCAGTTTATCGGTATTTATCCTTTTGACGCATTACTGGAAGTGATTGAGCTCGTAAACACGTGGAAAGAAGAATTAGCGAGCGAAGAAAATAGAAGAATTGGTTTAAAAATCAGGGGAATTAAGGATCTTTTCAGGTTTAGATTTTTATATGCCAAAGAATTTAAGACTACATATTGGGGAGCTGTGCTTTGGATTATATTTATGATCGCTATGGATTCATGCATGGGGATCGGAATGCAGAAAGGTCAATTAGATTTAACGGATTGGTCTATGTGGTTGACGATATTGGTAATGGGAATAATGAATCTTTATGCCGTCGGCGAGATCAAATGGCTTTATAAACTGCGTAAAATTCCTGTAGACAGGCTTGTAGATGCGCAAAAGCAGATGCTTGGCAAGGATTCTTATCGCAGTGATAAATATAAGATTTATGTACTTGATGATTATTTGGTTTCAATGGAGAATTTTGAGCCCATAGTGATTGGATATGACGAGATTTCATATGCTGGGAAAAAAGTGCCCAATAATAAGCTTGTACTTTTGATAGAATTAAAAGATGGCAGAAGATATGAATATTGCGACGGAGATGAGAAGTCTATCGATGTCATACTCAGTAAACTTGCCGAGAAATATGCATAGGAAGGCAACTTCGTGCAGATTTTGCTCGGAAACGCTTTTGATTAGCGTTTCCGAGTTATCTGAGTGAGATATTAATCTATATCATATTCTCCGTATTCGCAACCCACATGCGTTGCTTCGATTTCGTCTATAATCTCCGGAGTGCCGTTCTTTTTATCGTAGAGTTTTATTGTTCCCCATCCGTTACCGCCGTTCCAGAGTCTGTTGTGCTTTTTACTGCCGTTTGGAGCTTCGTAATTTACAAAGAGCATATCTTTTTTTCTGCAATACATCTCTGTTTCCATGATTGCGTAGGAGTTTTCCTGTTTTACCTTCCAACGGACCAGGTCTTTCTGTTCTTCAAATGAGAACTCGGTTTTTACTTTAAGATGAAGTTTTGAGAAGTTGAAATCATATTCTTTGCCCTCGTAATAGAATACGCCGAGAAGCCTTCGATCCAGTGGAACAAAATAAATCTTGGGGCGACCTCCTCCGATATCAAAAACACTGTTTTTTAGCTGTTTTCCTGTCTTTTTGCTGATGAGGTGATTGGACGATAGCCATACCCAGGGACTTGTGAAGTCTCTTCCCCAGTTTTTATCGGCGTAGCCATAGCTCTTGTCGGGACTAACGATATAATCCTTGCCATTGAAGTGGATTGTTCCGCTGTAAGCACTCTTCATACCTTCTGCATGCCAGTACATTGCAAAAGCCTCAATAAATCTAAGGGGCTTGCTTGCGCCATATCCCACATTGAAAGCAATCTTTTTATCTATGGTAAGATCCCAGGACATATCGCCGGAATCGCACATCCATTCGGGATGCGAAGCAGCGTCGCTTGTCAATATATGAATGTTTCCTTTAAGCTTGTTTTCACTTGCAAAGCAATCGGATGCACTGACGCTGTAAGGAGCGTTTTTATGAATTGTAACATCATTTAGAGAAAAGAAGCGATGTAACTGACAATGGTCTTCGCCCCAGGTTCCTGCTTTTACCATCAGATATGAGGGGCGTTTACCTTCGGATTTATTTGACGGTAGCTGACCGAATGTCGGTGTGTCTTTTGCCAGGGCGGGATTACATATAAAGAATTCGATGAAAAAAGCCTTATCTTCTCCGGTTTTGGCATCTTGCGCAGTAAAAGAATGCCACCACCAATCATAGCCGCAGTGTCTGAGAGGACCGCGTAGCATATAGGCATTTCTTGTGATGTCATGGCGATTAAACATGAATAATGCTCCTATTATGTAATGAAATAAAATTTAGTACAATATGAAGTATAGCAAATTTATTACAAGGATATATAATCAAGACGAATTAAGTATTATTTAGATTATGGTATAAAAAGAATTGGAGAATAGCAAATGTTTAGAAAAATGAGAAGATTTGGGCAGCAGATTACGGACGAAGAGTGCATTGAGGTGCTCAAGAATACAAAAAGAGGTGTGCTTTCTCTTATTGGCGATGACGGATATCCATACGGAGTTCCGCTTATTCATTGGTATTGTGAAGAGGATGGAAAAATCTATTTTCACGGGGCAAGAGACGGACATAAGAATGATGCAATAAAGTCATGCGATAAAGCGTGCTATACAGTCTTAAATGAAGGTTACAGAGAAGAAGGTGAGTGGGCGCTTAACTTTAAGAGTATTATCACTTTCGGCAGAATAAAATGTGTTGAAGATGAAGAAAAAGCAAAGAAAATCTGCATTGCTATGATTAAGAAATTTACAGATGATGAGGAGTTTCTTGAAAAGGAGCTCAAGTTCTTTTTCCCAAGAGTCTGGTGCTTCGAATTGACGCCGGAACACATGACTGGCAAAAGAGTCAAAGAGGAGTGATAAATCATTTATCACTATGAAGGAGTTCTCGCATGGCAAATATTATAACCGGTATCAGAATAGTATGTTCCATAGCATTACTGTTTTGCCCGGCTCTTTCAGTCACTTTTAAATTACTTTATATAATTGCCGGAGTTTCAGATATGATTGATGGAACTATAGCAAGAAAAACTGGTACTGTTAGTGAGCTTGGTTCTACGTTGGATACAGTGCAGTAATTGTATGTACAGCAGCTACCTTCGCTGCAATTCAAGAAGGTCATTACATCAGAAGTAAAAAAGTGATATGAGGACATCAAAGATGAGCAAAGAATTATCAGAAATGACATTAGAAGAGTTGTGGCAGTTGTTTCCAATTTATCTGGTGGAGCCACAAGATGACTGGAATAAAAAATATAAAGAAATAGAGGATTTGCTTCAGGAAACATTAAAAGATTTTTCAGTTAAGAGAATCAGCCATGTAGGCAGCACTTCAATTAAAGGTATCTGGGCAAAGGATATCATAGATGTTTTGGTAGAAATACCTAAGGATCAAAACCTTCAGGCTATCTCAAAAAAGCTGGTGCAGAACGGCTTTACTGAAATGTGGACTGATGAGAGACATATTTCATTTAATAAAGGATATACATCAGAAGGATTTGCAGAGAAGGTCTATCATGTGCATGTTAGATATGTTGGAGATAATGATGAATTATATTTTAGAGATTATTTAAATGAGCATCCTGAACTAGCTAAAGAGTATGAACAGATGAAGCTGGAGCTTTGGAAAAAGTATGAGCATAATCGTGATGCTTATACAGAAGCCAAATCTGAATTTATTCGCAAGTGTACTGAAAAAGCTCGAAAAGAGTATGGTGATAGATACAATTAAACCGATGTTTGGTGAGATTTGTGTATTATGAAGGATATTGAGCTAATAAGTGATAAGTTAACAGTGTATTTCGATGATCCTTTCTGGGTTGGTGTTTTCGAGCATATAGAAGCCGGGAAGTTGTCTGTGGCAAAAGTGACTTTTGGCGCAGAACCCAAGGATTATGAAATTTTGGAATATATAATCAGAAATTATTATCGATTGAAATTTAGTCCTGCTGTAGATACTGTGGTTAAGGAAAGCAAAAGGAATCCAAAAAGATTACAACGTGACGCAAAGAAAATGGTTCTTGAAAAAGGTATTGGCACAAAGTCTCAGCAGGCGTTAAAGCTGCAACAGGAGCAGAACAAACTTGAACGAAAGGTCAAAAGTCGGGAGCAGAAAGAGGCAGAAGAGTTAAGGCTTTTTGAATTAAAGCAACAGAAAAAGAAAGAGAAGCATAAAGGACATTAAGAGTTATGCAAAAGAACGGTATGATAAAAGAAGCAGAACAGTTGATAGTTACAACTCCCTTAATTATGAAAGTCTTTCCGGCTCCCTTAGCTTTGATGAGTTCGTAAAAGAGCTGGAATAGATGGGAGATATGAATATTTTGGAAATTATGGCGAAAAGGTTGAGGAATTGTTTT
>JAGAAO010000057.1 GCA_017615275.1 Butyrivibrio sp. | reverse complement strand
TGCATGCATAACTGCGCTCACTCTCTCCGGACTTCCTACCAGACGCTTTGCATTTGAAGCATTTCTGCCTACGGACAAAAAAGAAAGGAGCCAGATACTTGACTCCCTTAAAAACGAAACCCGTACACTTATTATATATGAGGCTCCGCATCACCTGATAAAAACCTTGGAAGACCTGCTCTTGGCTCTTGGGAACAGAAATGCAACTGTCTGCCGCGAGCTCACCAAAAAACATGAGACAGTTTTTAAGACCACTCTTGAAACCGCACTAAATTACTATAAAGAAAACGAACCCAAAGGTGAATGCGTCATTGTCATCGAAGGCCGTACATTTACCGCATTAAAAGAGGAGAGCCGTGCCGAATGGCAGAAGCTCTCCATCGAAGAACATGTTAATATGTACATGGAACAGGGGCTGGACAAAAAAGAGGCCATGAAGGCCGCCGCCAAGGACCGTGGCGTCTCCAAGCAGGACATCTATAAGGCACTTCTATAACAGGGGATGGTTCTCATGTCACCATTTCCGGACGACGAATGTCCGAGTCAGTGCATATTCATAAAACCCGTCATCGCTACGCAGGATATGCCAATCCGTCTCCGTCTTCATCTCCATTTCTGACACTTACAATCGTAGGTCCGGTCGATACCGGACCTACTTGTGTTTCGCTCAAAAATCGGTTTGGTTAACCGATTTTTGCATCATTCCGATGAGACGTATACGGAGGCATATCTACTGCTCGCTTTATGGTTTTATTCATATGCACCGACTCGAACATTCTGATTATGTAATGTATTCAATATAATAAAAAGTACCGTCCCCTTGTCACATCAATATCCATAGATATCATAGATTTCGTCGGTGTATACGCCGGGAGCCTTGTATACGATAAGAGGTGCTTCAACCGTCATGCGGGAATTACCGCCTCTGACGCATTCCATAAGGACCATGTTCGGTTCCTTGTCCACAAACGGATATACCAGCTTCATACGCTTTGGTTCAAGCTTATACTTTACCAATGTCACCATTATCTCAGCCAGTCTGAATGGTCTGTGTACCAGGTAAAACCTTCCGCCGGGCTTAAGTAATGCAGCCGTTTCCCTCGCCACATCTTCAAAAGTACATTTTATTTCGTGTCTGGCTATAGCCTTGGCTGAATCCGGGTTAGTAAGACCGTGCTGTCCTATCATATAAGGAGGATTCGAAGTTACCACTTCAAAAACAGATCTTCCGAAAGTCTCCGAAGCCTTAACTATATCCCCTTCCACTATATCTATCTTTTCTTCTAAGTGGTTATACTGTACGCTTCGCCGTGCTATATCCACGTTTTCAGGCTGTATCTCCAGTCCCGTAAAATGTTCGCCTTCTGTTTTAGCCGACAAAAGGATCGGTATTATACCGTTTCCGGTACCGAGATCTATTGCTTTTTCTCCGGCCTTTACCTTCGCGAACCCTGAAAGCAACACCGCATCCATACCAAAACAGAATCTTGACGGAGCCTGTATTATCATAAGGTTATTTCGGTTGAGCTCATCGAGGCGCTCACCGTCATGGAGTAATTCGCTCATATCTCACCACGCTCTTCAAGGAACTTCATAAAACCGTCAAGCCCTTCCTGTATATCCCTGTATGCAGTATCATAGTCATGTGTATACCACGGGTCAGCCACATCTCTTGTTGAACCGGCAAACTCAAGCATCCTGTAAAACTTTCCTTTGGGATCTCCACCGCATATACGTCCCATATTTCTGATATTTGCCGAATCCATACCTATCAGATAATCGTAATCATAATAATCCCAGTTGGTCATCTGAACTGCTCTGTGCGGTACAAGCGGTATTCCCAGAGATTTTAATTTTGTGACAGTCCCATAATGCGGTCCGTTACCGATCTCCTCCGTGCTCGTAGCAGCCGAATTGATCTTAAACTGCTTCTCCAAGCCTCGCTGTTTTACCATATAAGTAAAAACACTTTCTGCCATCGTTGAACGGCATATATTGCCGTGGCATACAAAAAGTACTTTAATCATGACTCTTTCCTCTCCATTCTTAGTATTGAATTATCCAAAAGTCATTTCCATTAATTCCTGTGCTGCATCTTTGCTTTTTAGGCGTATCAAGTTATCATCATCTTTAGCCCGAGAAAGAAAATTCATACTACCGTACCATACTATTTCGCCATCTATGATGACGAAGTGCTCATGCATTTGATCCCGGAGCCTAATCTTTATGCCAGACTTTTCGAGTGTCTGTACAAGATTTTTAGTATCTTCTATCTTTTCTTCAGGATATCCTTCAGGATTAAGTGTCACAACCGTAACCTTAACACCATCTTCTTGCTTTCTTTTTATGAGTTTTACAAATGCATTAACTTTAGCCTGATTCAATCCGGGGCTGACGATTATGATCTCTCTGTTTGCCTCCAGTAAATCTCTTTCATATACTTTTTCATAAGTATCTATGTCAAAAATGGCATTAGCATTCTGTTTTTCTACTATAAAATTATTGCAAATCTCATATCCGATCTTCTTATATGTCCTAAGGCGTTTGTGATACATTTTTTCAAGTACCCTAATATGGAAATCTACATAATCATATATTATTACCTCTCTCTTAGTTTCATAGTCTCGATGCAAACGCCCCGCAAACTGCTCAATATTACCTTCTGCCGCAGCAGGCATAGTAAGCATCATGGTATCGAGGCGAGGGAAATTAAATCCCTCACCAATATATTTATCTATAGCAACCAGAACAACAGACTCTTCATCAGGAACCGCTCTCATCTGAATTCTCATTTCATCTTTGGCTTTTCTGCTTCCTCCGCCCTGAAGAAGATAAACATGATCTGCCTTACCTCGAAGTCGCTGATATAAGAGTTCAGCATGCTCCTTATACTTTGTCAAAACAAGTGGTGTTCTCCCGTTTAGAATACAATTTTCAACATCAGCGATAATTTGATTATTTCTGGATTCACATTCAATAACAGCCCTGTTCGCTTCCGTAACCTTAAGATCAGATTCACTTACTAACCTTGTAAATCGAGGATATACATAGTGATCTATTCCCTGTTTTTCTGCCCTTTCCTTTGCTGTATAACGGAACCTGATCGGCCCAAACTGCATAAATACTTTCTTCTCAAGTCCGTCCTCACGTTTAGGCGTAGCTGTTAATCCATAAACATACTTTGCTTTTACTGATCCGATAACATCTTCTACTGTCTGTGCCGCCCCATGGTGGCATTCATCCATGATCACCATCCCATACTGTTCAATAATCGGATTGATTTCATCTCCCTTACCCAAAGAGGAAAATATTGCAACATCTATAATTCCTGTCATAGAATTATGCCCGGCATACAGTTTTCCAATCACATTCTTTCTCTTTTTAACTTTTCCCATTTTAGTCTGATACTCAGGTAACTCAGCGTTTATATCCAAAAATTTCTCTAAATCCTCTATCCAGTTCTTCTGGATTTCCGTATTATGTACCAGTATGAGGGTATTGGTCTTTCTTTGAGCAATAATATATGCGCCGACAACTGTTTTTCCAAAAGATGTTGTTGCTGCAAGAACCCCATTTTCATGTTCCAGAATGGCATTTGCAGCCCTCATCTGTTCTTCATATAATGTGCCATTGAACGAAACATCCAATATTGTCCCGGTACATCTGTTATCTGTTAGAGAAAAAGGTATATCAGCCTCATTGAATCTGTCCATTACAGAATCCAGTAATGCACGTGGGATACAAATATATCCCGAATCGTCATAACCACAGAAAATGATCCTCGGAATTCCTTTTGTTGATAATCCCATAGCAGCCTTCTTAAAGAATTCTTTGTTACTAAACGCTGCCATACGCCGTAATGTATTTTGCAGCCTCGGTTTCATGTCCTTTGTATTGATGTAAACTTTATCAGCAACAACAATTTCTACAACGGAAGAAGCATCTTCTTTATGCAGAGAATATTTTGTTTTCTCCCAAGGCTTAATATCATCAGACTTATCAGTATCATTATCAAATTCATTGCTTAGTACACCGAGTATTCCCTCTTTAGACCATTCCTTTGTTTTCTCTTCAACAGTATTATTTGAAAGTTTTTTTATCTCTTTTAAGCAGTCCCATTGATTCGGATATGCATTCCAGTTTTCATCTATAAACGCACTGTTTCCATATTGCAGAGCCTGCCCCTGCAACGGTAGTGCTACCAGATTTCCAAGTCCGAGCTTACCCGTTTTTGTATTTATAGGCAGATGATCCTGAGCAGGGATCATTCTATCATAATATTTGAAGCTTCTCATATTGACTGATTCAGCACCTTTTGTTAAAAGAGCCGTCCCAAATTTGCGAGCAGTAGCGGCAAGAATAGGCTTTTCAAAAAATATCCAAATATGTGCTCCCTTTCCTGACCTTGACCTCTCAACCAGAACCGGAACCGCATTAACTTCACATATTTTCCTAAAAGCGTTAACCTCTGTCATCCACTCAGAATCAGGATTCGCCCCATCATCTCCACCGATTATATCATCATGACAGTCAAAATCGAACACTAAGAAGTTAACTGTTTCATCGGGAAACATCGGGTATAATCCTATGACATCCGATGCATCTTCTTTCTCTCCAAGCAAATGCTCATACATTATCTGCCCGGTCAGTTCTTTATATCTCTGATTCTGGCACTCTCCACAGGTAAACTTTGGGTTATTCTTCTTAGGACAGATTCCGTCTTTCCAAAAGTTCCAGCATTGAGTATAATATCCATGCTTTCCGGTTTTCTCATTGGCTTTTCCGGCTCGCTTACTATACACATCTTTTCTTCCCTTGAACAAATAATAGAAATACTGGACATACTGCTTCGTAATAGTAACCTTATGAATACGGGCTCCCTGGTCTTCTTCAAAAGCTAAATTCCTGTCCGGTGACAAATCATCTAAATCTTTTGCTTTTCTTCGGTATGAGATCCCAGCATCATCGAGAAGTCCATGCAAATAATCAATTTCTTTTTCAAGTTGTTTTATTCTGGATAAGTACTGTTCTTCGCTCATAATTTAATCCCTTATAAACTATTGCTGTCCTGCCCTTAAATGTATTGTTTCTTCCAGTTCCTGCAAGCGTTTTAGAACATCATTAAATTTCGGATATTTTCCATAAATCATGGCGCGCATTACTCCATAATCCGCCTCAAGTCTTTCGATACTGTGCTCTGCAGGCATGAGTTTAATAGAATCCATTCTTGCAAGTTCATACCTTGCCCACTTTCTTGGATAAAACTTTCTTTTGAATTCGGCAACCTGTTCCAATAAATCCGCTTGCGCCAATGCCTTATCAAGCACCTCAGTCTCGGCCATACAATATAAATCATAATAGTGTCTTGAATACCGATCCGGTACCTTGGAATTTTCCGGTCTATATGCCTCTTGATGGAGGATGGTTGCTTTCTCCCAAAATGTACGCTCAGCAGTGGTCGTTAATATTCTTGTATCCCCTTTCTCAAACACATTGGGATACTTCTCTGCCATATACGAACTGATGTCGACCAGTTGTGTAGGTGTCCATGCAGCCATAGCTCCGATTTCAAGCCTTATCTCGTTTAATATTGCGTTGTCGGAAAAAGCATTCGGATACTTCCAATGAACCGTACCGGCATCTTCTTCTGTGATAAAGGCATCAACCGGCATTCCCAGTTTCTTTTCCATATCCGCCTTAAATACCGGCAGAAAATCGTACTGTAAAAAGTCAAACAAACGTGTCCGTGAATCTTCTAAGAACTTTAACTGTTTTGTGTTTGAACGTTCTTCCCACGGTTCATCCTTTTTGTAGCCGATCACACGCCAGTCCAAGATTATATCAATGTCTTCCGAAAATCGTTCAATAAGCCCGTAAGCCTTTGAAAGAGAGGTTCCGCCCTTAAATGCAAATGCCTCTTTCCATTTGCATTCATGAAACAGGTAAGCCAGGCAAAAGCATACCCAGAAATCTTTCTCGACGATTGCTTCAGATATTTTCATTTTTGATGCAGTTGCGATGATCAATTCCTGTCGCTCCTGCATTGGTAATTTTGCTATCTTATCCATTAAATGCCTCTTTGCAAATC
>JAGAAO010000056.1 GCA_017615275.1 Butyrivibrio sp. | reverse complement strand
TTAACTATCCCGATCCCTTCGCGAAGCAATTCTTCTGGGTCATGTATAAAATTTCTGGTATTCATACACATAGTCCTCCCATGTATATGATACCATATTTAGTAAATGGCTAACAGGCAATTATCAATGTCGTTTACTATATAAAGTGCAATTATGAATACTATAAAAGAGATACGAATTGAAAAAAAGCTTACTCAGCAACAAGTTGCTGATTTTGTTGGGATTTCGTTGCGTTCTTATAAGTCGCATGAGAATGATGAAGAAAAAGTTGGTTCGATAAAATACAATTACATCATAGATAAACTTCAAAGTATAAATTTAATAGATGAAGAGCATGGAATACTAGGCATTGAAGATATAAAAGAAAAATGCCCAAGAGGTTATTAGTAACTCCAAATGCTGATGAAATGTGGATGTTACCATAATGGAAACAGCGTTTTTTGAAGTGGTACTTGTGGATTTTGTGATCGTAAATGATACTGAGATTACACTTGCAGGTGAAATATTTTTTTTGAAAGGAGTTTGACGGATATGATCGAATTCGGCGAGCAGCTCAGAAGAGCACGTGAAGAGAAAGGAATGACGCAGCAGACGCTCGCGGAACAGTTATTTGTAACAAGACCGACTGTTTCAAGGTGGGAGCGCGGCGAGAGATATCCCGATCTTATGACAACAAAGAGAATATCGGAGATTCTGGATGTGAGCCTCGACGATCTGTTATCCGGTAAAGATATTTCTTTAGAAGCGGAGAGAAATCCGGTAGTTGAGAATAAGCTGGCACATAATATTGTAATTGCTCTTCATGCATTTGTTATATTCGCATGCTTGATAGTGGTAGTCTATAACATTATCAATTATTTTGTGATATACATTCACGGGTATGGCTATGAAACTCCCTTGGCTGGAGGGCAGGCTCAGATCAGGGGACATGTGAGCACTATTATGATGAATGCCAACACCGGACAAATTATGCCGATAATCAAAATTATCATGCAGATAATGGTCTTTTCTTTTGGGCTTGATCAGGCAATAAAAGGAAAACTTTCTCCTAAGATGACAGGAGGAATAATCGTTTTGTATCTTGCTTTTGCGACCCTTATAGATACTGCACAGTCGATTACTGCGTGGATAACTCAGAAAGTGGGCACAGGTTTTGCTTTGTTGGATCTTTCTTCGGCACTTATCCCTACCGCTGTCGGAACAGTATTTGCATTTTTGTTTTTTATAAGGGGCAGTAAAAAAATAATCGCACCCATAACAATTATCTTGGTTTTGGTGTTAAAAGCAGCATTGAATCTCGATTACACATTGTTCTGGATAGGATATATGATGCGCAAACGCACAGTGGATTACTATGTTGAAGAGCATATTATGCCCGGCGGTGTTTTTGAAGTAATGAGTACTTTTACAGTAAACAATGTTCTGAAACTTATTGTTGAAGTTGCCATATATGGTCTGATTATATTCCAGACGATAGCATTGTGGATAAAGAGGAAGAAATTGGAAGAAGCCATTATGAAAAATGCAGAAGCTGAAGTTAAATTAAAAGAGGCGACTACTAAATAGAAATATCACATAAAAATAAATTATGAAAAAAAGAGTTTTGCTTAAGAGAGTTACAGTAGCTATTCTTGCAGCGGCGGTTTTCTTATCAAGTGTCACGGGATGCGGTAAGAAAAAGAGCGGTGTGGATGGGAGTGCTTCAAATCCGACCACGTTTTTGGATAAGGAGCATATCTTTAAAGAAGAGGATATAAAATTAACTGAAAACGGGGAAGATATTGTATATCTCGATTATGTAAACGGCAAGATAAAGTTTGTCTACAAAGGTGGATCAGGTAAGTATGTGTTCGTATCGGCGGGCACAGACGGATCTGTTGATAAGACGTTTGAAATTCCTGTTTCAACAAAAGCAGGATATCCGTATTTTACAATGGATGATTCTGATAATCTCTATATGCAGTATAGCGCCGATTCCGATGATGCAAATAATGCTGCGGAAGATGGAAGCGAGTTAGAAGAAGGAACTTTTCTTTTGAAATTTGATAATACGGGAAAAGAGCTTTTCAGAGAGGATATGTCATCTGATGGATCGAGTGATATTCTTTTTCCTGTAGAAGGTGTTGTATGGACTAAAGATAACGGTCTTATTGTCTGTTCTGCAAGAGGTATCGAAACCTACAGCGAACAGAACGGGTTTAACCTTATTATTAATCATATTCCTTTAAATAGTTTTGAATACGGCGGATTTATAACCAAAGGGAATGATGATCAGCTATATGTAATGGGAAGTAAAGATCAGTGCAGTCAGCTTGTGAAGGTTGATATTGCAAATAAAAAAATAGGCGAACCGGGTAAATGTTTTGAGACGAGTAATATAAATGTTTTTTGTGCTCTTTCCAAAGGTGAGCAATATGATCAGTATATAGCAAATAGTGATTTTATCTATGGATATGACAGCAAAGAGGACAAGGTCACAAAGATTGTAGATTTTCATGATTCTGAAATTGGGGGAGAAATCAATAATCTTGCGGTTGTGAGTGACACCGAGTTTTGGGCGTCTTTCTTTGACGAAAATGGGAAAACTCGTCTTTCCAAGCTTACCAAAGTCAATCCTGAAGATGTAAAAGAAAAGACGGTTGTCACCCTCGGAGGAATTACTGTTTATGATGATCTTTTGGAGGATGTTTATAAGTTCAACAGATCAAGTGATGAGTACAGGATACAGGTTGTGGATTATTCCAAGGAAGCGTTTGCTGATGGAACATTGGATGGAAATGAAATGGAGCAGATTTTAAATAAGTTTAATCTCGATGTTTTATCGGGAAATGCTCCGGATATTCTGGTGGTAAGTGATGACATAAATATATATAACTACATAGATAAGGGAGTTTTTATGGATATGTCTGCCCTTTTTGATAAGGGAGGGGCGTTTGAAAATATAGAGATTCTTCCCAATGTTTTTGAGATGATGCACACTAAAGGCAAGGTATACACAGTTTTTCCTGAATTCATTATTGAAACGGTCGCTATAAGGAGCCGATTTGCGGATGGGAAAGAGACTCTTACATTTGATGATTGCGATGAGATCATAAACAGTTCTGATGCTGAGTATAAAACTGCATTTGGAGGTTCGAGCAGTAAGGACGTAGTTCTTTATATGGGAGTGACTTCAGGTCGTGATAAGTATCTGGATCTTGAAAATAAAAAGTGTAATTATGATTGTGCTGATTTTATAGATCTTTTGAATTTTGCAAATAAATTCCCGGAAGAAGCCGGATATGATTACGGAATATTTGAAATGGATCTGGGATATCTGGAAGATAAAGCAATCTTTAAGGATGATCATTTATATAATTTTGAAGATTACGGAAAGCTGGAGCACGCAGTATTTAAAGATGGGGTTTCACTTATTGGTTTTCCAAATAACAGCGGTGAGAACCTTTCTTATATTCAGCCTCGTAATCAAGTGGGTATAAACAGTAATTCTAAATATACGGATGTAGCGATTGATTTTATAAAGAGTATGTTTGAAAATTATGATCCTTCAAACAGAAACAGCAATTTTCCTTCGGATAAGAAAGGTTTTGAAACCGCAAAGAAGGCGGCAACAGCAGAAATAGGGGATAAGGAGCCTGATTATTATGATCTCGGATTCGGAGAGGAAAGAATAGAGGTAACGCCTTTGACTGAAGCTGAGGCACAGAAATTCTGTGATTATATTTTGGCTATTAAGACTTTATATGGTTATTATGACGGGCAGATTAGTAGTATTATCCATGAAGAATCCTCTGCATTTTTTAGTGGACAAAAGTCAGCGGAAGAGACCGCAAGTATTATTCAGAGCAGAGTAACAACATACATGAATGAAAACAGATAAGGGGATACTGATTTAATCAGTATTCCTTTTAAAATGCTGATATAATGGGGATAGCGACAGATTGTCTACAAGGTTTTTGGGGGTGTTGCTTGTGGTTTTTTTGGTGCTAACGGATACTGAGATTACACTTGCAGGTGACACTTTTGAAAGGAGTATGGAATAATGGTCGAATTTGGCGAGCAGCTCAGAAGAGCGCGTGAGGAGAAAGGGATGACGCAGCAGACACTTGCGGAACAGTTATTTGTAACAAGACAGGCTGTATCTAAGTGGGAATGCGGCGAGAGATATCCTGATCTTATTACTACCAAGAAAATATCGGAAGTTCTGGATGTGAGCCTTGACGACCTGTTATCCGGAAAAGATATGAATAAAGTCGTGGAAAGAAACCCTGTAGTCGAAAACAAGATTGCTGAAAAAATAATTTTTGCGCTGTATCTGTTTTTTATGGTCAGTTGTTTGCGGGCAGCTTTTTATCCGTCAGGTGGTGCGGCAGCAGGTTTTACACACTTTCAGAGGGATTGTTATAATTTTTTGAAATCCATCTGGGGGTCTGCTGTGCCTTATATCTTTTTGGTACAGGTACTGTTTATGTGTTATGGATTTATTCAAGTAGCAAAGGGAACGCTTACTCCCAAGATAATAGGAATAATCGGGGGAGTGACTTTTGCTACGAGTAGTCTGATAGATGTTTTACATGTAATTACTGAAAAGATGTTACAACTGATGAAGGCAAATTATACAGATATCAATTATTCTATTGATATTTTGAATTCTATAATAAAACCTGATTTTATAAAACTTGTCATTGCGCTTGTTCCGGGAATTATCGGAGCAGTAGCGGTTTTCTTCTGTTTTGTTCGAAGAAGCAATAAAATTGTGTGGTATGCAATGAGTTTGATCTTAGTAGTGTTGGAAGTGGTAAGATTCATAGGACACATTATGTTTTGGAATAAAGGTAATTTGAATAATAGCTTTGAGCAGGCTATTTTTGAACCGATTGAATTCACAATACATGGCGATATATATAGATTCAAGCTCTATATTGTGGTTTACGCATTTATTGTTTTCCAGGCTGTTGCACTTTGGATTAAGAAAAAGAAATATGAGAAAATTACAGAATAACTAGGAGATATCAATAAATGGATAAGTTCTTTGAGATAAAAGGTAAAATATTGGAAAGTGCAAACAGTGACGAGGATATAAAAGCAATTATATCAATCGGTTCATCAACAAGAAGTGATATGAAAGCCGATGAATACTCGGATCTGGATCTTTTCATAGTAACAACAAATACAGAGCCTTGGTACTCAGGGGAATATCCTAAGAGATTCGGTAATGTGAGTATTTCTTTCATTGAGGATACTTTGGGCGGTGGAAAAGAGAGAAGATGTATCTACGACGAAGATAAAGATGTTGATATGATACCTCTCACACCTGAACAGTTTGAGACGGTAGTTAAGGATGGAGTAGCCCAGTGGGTAATGAACAGAGGATATGATGTACTTTATGATGTGATGAATTGTACGGATTTACTGAAGGAACATATCTCTTGCAGTACGTCGACGCCTTCTATGAGTTCGGATGAGTTCTCGAACATGATAAACGATTTCTATTTTCATAATATCTGGGCATATAAAAAGCTTAAAAGAGGTGAGATCTGGGCTGCTAAAATGAATGTCGATGCATATCTGAAATGGTATCTGCTCAGAATGATAGAGTTGTATTGTTACAAAGCGAATAATACAGATGTGTGGCATGATGGGCGCTTTGTGGATAAATGGGCTGACAAGGATATCCTTGCAGAGTTGGAGAAGTGCTTTGCTCATTACAATGCGGAAGATATCCTCAGTGCACTTAGAAATACACATAAATTATTTGCACGTATTACACGAAAAATTGCTCAGATAGAAGGATATGAATATCCGGAAAATGCAGAAAAATGTGCTGGAAAATATCTGGAACTGTAAATACAGGCGAGCGGCGCAAACGCAGATAAAATGGGCGGGTGACAGATTGTCCACAGGGTTTTTTGATAGAGTCTATTGATATTTTTTGGAATGGCTATGATGGTTCTTTGGGGTTAAGCCCAATGAAAGAATAAAAGAAGTGCTATATTGGAGGATTTTGAAAGGAGAATGGAATGGGAGAGAAGTTGGGAACTGAAAGTAAAAAGGAGATAACGGCAAATAATATTGTGATTGCAGTTTTGGCGGTTATGTTGTTTTCGCATGTATTATCGCTGGCAAATGAATTGTATGATCTGGCTGCGACAACACTGCCGGATTATTGGACAATGGCGAAGGAAGGCTTGATAGTTGCGGCATTTGCGTTTGGCTTGTATCATACAATCAGAGGTACTCTTTCTTCTGCAAAATTGGGATTCGTAATAGTGGCATATCTTGTTGTTTTTCTTTTATATGATCTGGTTATGGAATCTACGTTATGGAGAGGTTCGGTGCCGGGCGACATGAATTCCGCTAAAAATGTATTAAACAGGATATTTGTTTATATTCAATTATTTATTGGAGCTGTTGCGGCATTCTTTTATTTTATTAAAAACAGTAATAAGAAAATATGGGTTGTTCTTATCGTGGTGGTGTATGCATTGTATATCATCAGAAATGTATATTGTATTGTTGATTCTATATGTTATCAGGTGCAGAATTATTATTCTGAACCTATAAGTCCATTTGTAACAAGAGATTTGGCGGCAACATTGGCAAAAGTTCCATTTTGGATCGTGATGATATATCAGGCAATAATTCTTTATAAGAAGCGTAAAGCTTGATTTTGAATCTTTTTTATAGCGTATGGTCAGTAACTCGGTATGAGAAGTTATTGACCATTTTTTATTCTCGCGACTTGTTATTCTATTAATTTTTACCAACAAGAATAAATTTAATTGACATTTGACGACAAAGTGGTTACAATTTTGTTAATTGCTCGTTAATAACAAGGAAAGAGAAAGTAGAAAGATGATTACATATAAGTGCAGAAATTGCGGGGCACAGCTCAAAGTGTCCGACGTAGGAGGATTCACATGTACATACTGTGGCAGCAGGGCGTTCATGTCGGATTCTGAGCTTAGAGGAAACGATGAGTTTCGCAAGAAGATTGTTTCCTACTACAAGGCAAAAGCAATTGAAAAAGAAAATGATTACACAGGGGACACACTTTGGGAGGAGTCAGGCAGAGTTGAGTTTGAAATGAAGGACTCGCAGCTTCTTACAGTTGCATACATGGACAAGTATGCATATCCTCGCATGGTTTGTTATCTTGCCAAGAAAAATATGGTTTATGTTTTTGAAAACGGTGCTGAAGCAGACCTGTTTTTAAGAGGGCTTGATATGCTTGTTTTCCCGGAAGCGGACATGAAACTTGACAGATGTTTTCCGACATTCAGACAAAGGGTTCAGCTCAAGGACGGCAAGGAAGTTCTTGTCTTTGACCGCAAGCCCTATTTCTATCCGGCGGAGATTTTTGCACCGCTTGAGCCGGAGCATTTGGCGTGGGTTATCTCACGTATGGAGAATATTTGTTGTGCATTTGAATATGCAGGCATTTCACATGGAGATATTCGTCCGTCAAGCATATTGATCAATCCTGTAACACATGAGGGAATGCTCATGGGAGATTGGAGAAATGTAGGAATCAAGAGATCGAACATGGATCTTAAGCTGCTAAGGGAGACTGCGAAGAAAATCGTAGGTGGAGGTAACAGACCTGTGCAGCTTACGGAGTTTCTGCGTTCGATGCCCAGAGGGGATGCATATACGGACTTTGAATATTGGGACACCGTGATTGAAAGAGGTTTCGGTGGACATAAATTTGTAAAGATGTAAGGAGAGAGACACAAATGGGGTATGGAAGTTATTCAGCATCAGATTGGACAAAGTTAAAATCCAGCAGACAGCTGACAAAAGATAAGAATGTGCAGGAGGTTTTTACACAGAGGAGTTGCGATCCCAAATTTGATCCGAAATATATCGGAACAAGAGAATGCTTTGATTCAGAGGATCATCCCAATACGACACCTATTGTCGTAGGTTTGGACGTCACCGCTTCTATGGGATATCTTGCGGTAGAAGTTGCTACGGGTGCTATCAATGAGCTTATAACCAAGCTCTATTCTACAGGGGCTGTGGAAGACCCTTCTTTGATGTGCGCAGCGTACGGCGATTTCAGAGACCGCTCACCGCTTCAGGTTACACAGTTCGAATCAGATATCCGTATTGCACAGCAGCTTTTGGATATCTATTTTGAGAATGGTGGATATGGAGAGGTTGTACCTACTTGTTTGTGGGAGTTCTTGGCGCATCATACCAATATTGATGCTGTAAATAAGAGAAAAGAAAAAGGTTTTGTATTTACTATCGGAGATAGTGCTAAAATAAGAGAAGAGTATGTTAATGAGACGATAGCCAGGGTTATCGGAGATCATACTTTATATGTGAGCAGAGAGGCTGTTCTTAATAAGGTTCAAGAGACATTTAATGTATTCCATATTATGATCGATGGAGATAATGCCAAAAACAGGAAATTACTTCCAGGTCATGTTATTGTTATCGGACGTGATGACATCGGAAAGATTCCGGAGGTTATTATCAGCACCATTCAGTTGCAAAAAGGTAAGAAATTGGATGAAGTGCTTGAGCAATGGGAGGAACTTGACAGACCGATGCTTCGCGCGGCATTGTCACAGATCTCATTACAGGAGAGTGGCTTAAGTCTATGATGACGGTTGCTGTTATCGGTAAAAATTTTGGTGATGAAGGAAAAGGGCTTGCTTGTGCAAGCCTTTCTCATAATGCGGGAAATTCACTTATCATAAAGCATAACGGTGGCGGTCAGGCGGGACATACCGTGGAAGATGAGAGCGGAAGACGTTTTATCCATCATCAGATCGGTTCGGGAGCGCAGTATGGAGCCGCTACTTTGCTTGCGGATACTTTTATGGTTGATCTGTATCAGCTACAAAAGGAATTGAATGAGTTTAAGGAAGTGTATGGATTCAGACCGACTGTGTATGCCGAAAAAAGTACCAAGATCACAATCATTGACGATGTGCTTCGCAACATGTTCATAGAGTCCGCACGTGGAAAAAATCGCCATGGAAGCTGCGGAATGGGAATAAATGAATGTCTGAACAGGCATGAATGCGGATTATCTCTTACATTGGAAGAAGTCCGCGATATGACAAAAGATGAATTGCTTAAGACACTCCGAACTTTTCGCAGTGAATATGGGCAAAAAAATATTGATAAGATCAAGGAAATGTTTGAGAGGAACAATCCCGGCATGAATGCTGAGTATTATGATATGCTCACGGATGACGGAGTTCTTGTATCATATGTTGATTATATTAAATCCGGGATAGAAGATGTTGAGCTTGTTGACGCTTCATCCGATTGGCTTTCGGGTTTTGATCTTATCGTTTTTGAAACAGGTCAGGGACTTCTTCTTGACAGTGATAATAAGGCTTATGCTCCTTACCTAACGCCGTCCAAAACAGGACTTTACAATATCGCGAGATTTCTTGAAAAAAGAAAGATGAATCTGAGTGAGGTTATCTATGTCACGAGAACTTATGTGACGAGGCACGGAAACGGACCGCTTCCCTGTGAGATTAAAAAGGAAGATCTTTCCGGTATCTGCAATGATCTTACAAACATAGATAACGAGTGGCAGGGCAGTATTCGTTATGCCAAGCATGAAAGTCTGGAGGCTTTTAATGCGCAGATTAAAACGGATATGGAAAGCGTCAAAGATTTTGAATGTATGAAAAATACTTCCAAATCTCTTTTGCTTACTCATTTGGACGAAACAGGTGAAATTGTGTATTATGAGGATGGCGATGTAAAGGCAGATATATTGATCGATGTGCTTAAGGATAAGTATGGATTTACTGAAGTCTACACATCGCATAGCAGGTTTAATACAGATATAGATAAGAGAAAGATATGACAGACCGGATACAGAAAAACAGATTAAAAGAAATGGATATATATAAGGCCATAGCAATCGTAATGGTTGTCTATGGCCATGTGCTTGCAAACACATCGGATATCTATACGGGTTTTATAAGCTTTGTTCATATGCCGATCTTCTATTTTGTGAGCGGATATTTTTTGTACAAGGAATTAAAGAAATATTCCGAAAAAGAACTTCTTAAAAAGAAATGCCGCCGTTTGCTTGTTCCGTACTTTGTATGGTCTTTTGTTGCTTTTGCCGCAAGCGCAGGTATTATGATCTTGTCCAAAAAAGCAGATGGAAGCACACTTTTGAGTGAAGCGGTGCAGGTCTTTGTATACGCAAGAAGCGTTTGGTTTTTTGTCCAGCTTTTTTTGGCACACGTTCTTTTTATAATTCTCCATAAGATTACAGACAAAAAGATAATAAGGGCAGCGCTGAATCTGATCGCATGGGCGTTGTTGATAGTTTTTTGCAATACGGAAATTCTCTGTATGTGGAAGATCAAATGGCTTTACGGATTTCTTCTTTTGGGTTATGCATGCAGTGAATATAACCTTCTTGAAGTGATAAGATCGGCTAAGCTTTCATTGTTGTGCATTTCATTTGCGATTTTTCTTTGCTTATGGATCGCAGTAACACTGATCTCATCAGGGGCATATTCGGGAGATCTTATCTATGGTTTTGATGAGATGTCTTTTTCGGGAAAAATATTAATGACGGAAATTTCGGTCTGGGCGTGCGGAATTACAGGCATGGCAACACTCTATCTTGCGAGTCTTTTTATGAGTCGTTCCAAAGTTTTTGATATTCTCTGCCGAATGGGTGGTTATACACTTGATATATATGTGGCGCATATGATGATCATTTTTGTCATAAAAATGATACCTATGCCTGAGAATGGGGTGTTCTTGCTATCGTTTATTGTCGCTTTTTTCTTTTTATGTATACCGATATATTTGATGGCAAAGTATATTCTGAGAAAAATAAAACTGTACAGGATGGTTACTTAAATGTTTATATTCATTTAATTGAAAAATCCTGTTGAACAGTTATTATTATAGTAAGCGGCAGATTAATCCGACGCTTGCTATAAAAAATTATGAGGGAACGAGATATGAGAAAATTTAATCCGGCGCTGATACTTATTCTGATAGTGGGCGTATTGGTACTTTCAGGATGTCAAAACGGTATTGGAGGAAGTACACTTGACGTAAGTCAGGTGACTTATCTGTGTTACCATCCTGATGTTGAGAAGTATGATATGTATGTAATATCATCCGATTGTACTGTGCAGCACTATGAAATAAGGCCGGATACAGAGATTGTTGTGAAGGATCTTTTTGAAGGAAAGCTTCCGACTGCGGAAGAGTACACGAAAAGTGACGGTAAGATCTCAGCGGAAAACTGGGATAAAATTGTAAAAGTTCTCAGTGATACGAAATATGTGTATCTTCCTAGTGAAATTGCAGGTTCGGATGATCTTTTTGAAACTCAGAGCTACTATGTCGAGATCAAAGTTGATATGATAAAGCATCTCGCAGGTGGAATCGGTGCCGGTAGCGGAAGCGATAAAAACAATAAGAAATTCAAACGTGTTCTGGATGTCATAGAGGAAAGTTTAGAATCAGATATTTAAGTGCTTTGATAGCATTGGGTAACATAAAAACTGCGTAAAATAGGCATGCTTGACTATCTGCTTTTGATGAACTACAATTATGGTTAATTTTTCCGGGAGGAGTCGGCATGACACAGAAATGCGCAGGAGTAAAACAGAATACAGAGCGCAGAGTGGTTGCGGCTTTTGTGGCTGTAGCACTCGTTCTTGTCGTACTTTTTTCCGCATATTATATTATCAAAGAGCAGCATCATGAGTGTCATGGGCAGGCAGAATGTCCTATCTGTCATAACATTTCAAGATGTGAGCAGTTCTTAAATCAGATCTCTACAGGTCTTATCCATCTTGCTATAAGTTTTGCGCTTGTAATGGTAGTTGTCGCCGTTGTTTATGTGGGCAGAGATTCTATCATGCAGCACACACTTGTAAGCTTCAAGGTGCGTCTGGATAATTGAAGTATCCTCTTTTTTATCAGATTCAGATCAACAATTAAAACAGAATAAGAGAGGAATATTATGAAAAAACATATTTCAATTATAGTTGCAGCCGCAATGGTATGCAGCGTTCTTTCAGCATGCGGAAGTAAGGTTCCTGAGAACGTGGAAGCAGTTTCGGGAGTTTCAACGAAGGCTGCAGATCAGACTGAAAGCGGTGACGGAATAAGCGTCGTAACAACAATTTTCCCTGAATATGATTGGGTACAGAATATTGTGGGAGAGAATCCCGGAAATGCAGAGATTTCTATGCTTCTTGATAACGGCGTAGATCTTCACAGCTATCAGCCGACTGCGGACGATATCATGAAAATTGCGACATGTGACATGTTCGTATATGTTGGCGGTGAGTCAGATGAGTGGGTTGAGGATGCTCTTAAGGAAGCAACCAATAAGGACATGGTAGTTATAGATCTTCTTGACGTGCTTGGCGATGATATCAAGGAAGAAGAAATCGTTGAAGGAATGGAGCACGAACATGAAGAGGGCGAGGAGCACGACCACGAGGAAGGCGAAGAGCATGAGCACGAGCATGAAGAAGGCGAAGTAGAGTACGACGAACATGTGTGGCTTTCACTTAACAATGCGGCTAAGCTCTGCAATGCTATTAAAGACGGCTTCGTAAAGATTGATGAAGCTAACAAAGATGTTTATGAGAAGAATACACAAGAGTATGTCGGCAAGCTCACAGCACTTGATGCAGAGTACAAGAAGGTTGTTGATTCCGCTTCTGTAAAGACTCTTCTTTTCGCAGACCGCTTCCCGTTCCGTTACCTTGTTGATGACTACGGACTTGATTACTACGCTGCGTTTGTAGGTTGTTCAGCTGAGACAGAAGCAAGTTTCGAGACGGTTACTTTCCTTTCAAAGAAGGTTGATGAGCTCGGACTTAGCTCTATCATGACTATTGAAGGAAAAGATCATAAAATTGCAGAGACTGTAAAGCAGAATACATCCAAGAAAGATCAGAAGATTCTCACTATGGATTCTTTGCAGTCAACAACATCCAAGGATGTTGAAAGTGGTGTAACTTATCTTTCCGTGATGGAAGGAAATCTTGAGGTGCTTAAGGAAGCACTGACGAAGTGATATTAAGACAGGAGGCATAAGATGTCATTTATTTCCGCGCAGGATCTTTCGCTTGGATACGACAAGACTGTGGTTGCCGAGAATTTGAATTTTGAAGTCAGAGAGGGAGACTATCTATGTATTGTAGGAGAGAACGGATCGGGTAAGTCCACTCTGATGAAGACAATGCTTGGTTTACAGACACCTATGGGCGGACAGATTTTGTTTGGCGATGGGCTTAAGAAGAATGAGATAGGATATCTGCCGCAGCAGACCCTTGCTCAAAGGGATTTTCCGGCATCCGTTGAGGAGATAGTACTTTCCGGATGTCAGTCTCACATGGGACTGAGACCCTTTTATACTGAAAAAGAAAGAAAGCTTGCCCGGACTAACATGGAGAGAATGGACATATGCGACCTGAAAAAAAGATGTTACAGAGAATTATCAGGTGGGCAGCAGCAGAGAGTTCTTTTGGCAAGGGCGCTCTGCGCGACCACCAAGATTCTTCTTTTGGATGAGCCGGTTTCGGGTCTCGATCCAAAAGTAACGAATGAGATGTATGAGCTGATCAATTCGCTGAATAAAAGCGGTGTGACAATCATAATGGTATCTCATGACATAATGGCTGCTGTTAAGTATGCAAGTCATATACTTCATGTTGGTAAGACAATATTTTTCGGCACCAAGGATGAGTATATCGCAAGTGATATGGGCAAATTATTTGTAAATATGGGAGGTGAGCGGGCATGATAGAAAAGTTGTTATATTCCCTCCAGTTCCCATTGGTAAGACGTGCACTTATAGTTGGAGTGCTTATAGCATTGTCGTCATCTCTTTTGGGAGTGACGCTTGTATTAAAAAGATTTTCGTATATCGGTGACGGACTTTCGCATGTGGCGTTTGGCGTAATGGCTGTAGCAAGTGTGCTGGGGCTTACGAATCAGACTGTCCTGATATTGCCTGTAACGGTGTTATGTGCTGTATTCCTTTTAAAAAGCGGCAACAACACGAAGATAAAAGGCGACGCGGCAATAGCGATGATCTCGGTCGGAGCTCTTGCTTTCGGTTATCTGATCATGAACGTATTCTCCACGTCTTCGAATGTTTCGGGTGATGTGTGCAGTACGTTGTTCGGATCGACATCGATACTAACGCTTTCTGTGACGGAAGTTGTTATCTGTGCAGTCTTTTCAATCATTGTGGTTGCAATGTTTATCTTTTTATATAACAAGATATTTGCTGTGACCTTCGATGAAGATTTTGCGAGAGCTACGGGAGTAAAGGCAGATATGTACAATTTTATTATTGCGATAATGATAGCGGTCATAATCGTGCTTTCTATGAATCTTGTCGGATCGCTTCTTATATCTGCACTTGTGATATTTCCGGCACTTTCTGCCATGAGTATATTTAAGAACTTTAAGAGTGTGACGATTTTTGCAGCCGTTTCATCGGTTGTATGTGCCCTTTCGGGAATGATAATATCGATAGTTGCCGGAACGCCTGTAGGATCCACTATAGTTGCGGTTGACGTGTTTGTATTTGTATTGACATTCTTTATCGGAAAGGGGAAAGGAGGAAAAGCGTGATGAGGAAAAAAGAAATTGTAATGGTGGCTATGGCACTTATGCTCACCGTTTCGGGATGCGGCGACAGCGCAGCGGTAAGTTCAAGAACAAACGGCGGAAGCCAAAGTGTAAACGATATTCTTGAGCAGGAGGCTGCGGCGCTCGGATCTTCAAGCGATATGCAGAGCTTAGAGGAGCTTGATGCGATGGAAGCCGCAGACACAGCAGAAGCAGCAGATACTGCAAGCAGCGGTTCAGGTCAGGTTTCCGGAGGAGTTACTCCTGTTGGTGGTTCTTCTAACTCATCAAATGCTTCCGATCCTCTTAAGATTGATGTGGAGGGAGATTATATTGATCTGACCATACTCTCATCAACCATGGTATATACAGAAGTTTACAATATGATGTTTTATCCCAAGAATTTTGTGGGAAAGACTATTAAGATGAAAGGCGCATATACTCCTTATGTGGATGAAGTCACCAAAAAGCGCTATGATGCATGCATGGTAAAAGATGCTACGGCATGCTGTTCGCAGGGAGTAGAGTTTGAGCTTGTAGACAGTTACAAATTCCCCGCCGATTATCCTAAAGAATTTGATGAGATCACGGTTGAAGGTGTATTTGATCTGTATACTGAGAATGGATATCAATACTGCACGCTTAGAAAAGCAAAGTTATGCAATTCATAATCGTGTAATATCATAACTTGGCTCCGATTCCCATTTGTTCGTGCATCAGTTTTTTGGATTCATACATACGCTGGTCAGCCATGAGATATACTTCGTGAGAGTCCTTTCCGGGGCATTCGTGGCTGAAGGCATAACCTGTCGAAACGCTTCTGCTGTATGTACTGTAGAGAGCGTTCATGACATTCAGGGCGCTGTTCATTCGATTTATCAGACCTGAGATATCGAGTGAAGTGGCGTCTTTTATTATTACAAGAAATTCATCTCCGCCGATTCTGGCACACAATCCATATTGTTCAAAAGTGTTTGTGAGTACTTTTGAGAAATCCAAAATATATTTGTCACCTGTAGGATGGCCGAATTTGTCATTTACAGGTTTAAGGCCGTTCAGATCGATACTTATAATGCAGTAGTCGGTGTCTTCGCTGTTAAGATCCATCAAGGTCTTATCTGCTTTGGCTCGATTCGGAAGATTTGTGAGTCCGTCAGCATACGCAAGGTGGCTCAGTGAAGCATATTCTTTTCTCTGGGCAAATGTCTTTGTTACATAGAGAAGGTAATATGTAAGCTGTGTCATGGCAAAAAATATGGCGCCCAGTCCGATCATTGGGAAAGTCAAAGTTTCGATGGAGATTATATGATTGGACTTGAGTGTATATCCTATAAAGTGTATAAATCCCGAAGTTGAAAGCGCAAATATGCCTATAAGCTGCATGTTTTCGGATATGAAGTTTTTCTTTTTCCGGAGTTTTTTTACAATGTAATAAATTATAAAGCCATACATTATCATTGCGTTCATGTCGAACAATGCAAGCGTGCGTCTGAAGTGTATTGCAAACTTGAAGTAAAGTACGCACTGCAATAAAGGAGTCACTATGCTGACGATAAACAGGGTCATGACCAGAGCTTTTCTTCTTATATTCTGAATATAGTGGAGCATGACGTAACAGTGCGGGACAATCATGTACAGTGTGAAGTATTCTATTTCCGTTTCTATATTTGTGTTCATAAAAAGAGAGAGCACATTATAGTAGCACATCAGATATAAGCTTATATCTATGCATAGAAGCGCACCGAAGATCTGGATCTTCAGTTCCGGCATATAAGTCACAAACATAAGACTTATGGTCAGGAAGTATAATCCGAATACGAGAAGGAATGTTCCTACCAGTATTATGAATTGGTGCTCGCTTATGAGGTATGTCAAAAGATCGGGCTGGTTTCCAAGGTATATAGGGTCAAAAAAGGTAAAGGCGTCTTTTTCGCATGCGGTCAGTTTGAAGGTTAAGATCCTGTATCTGTAATCGTAGGGGAGAGTTATAAAGTTGTATTTTACACCGACAAAATCATCGCGTTCGAATTTTTCCGTGCCGAATTCGTATATAAGATCATTGTCGAGATAGCATTCAAATGCAGAGTATCTGCTTCTGAAAAGAATAGCGGGAAGCGGTACTTTTCCAATGTAGGGGAGTTCTCGTGACATGATCAGAGTGTCGCCTACTTTTTGGTAGCTCTTAAAAAGGGTATAAATCTCCGAAAGGTCAACGTTTTCGTATTCCTGGCTGCCTACTGTTACACGCCATCCTGAGTTTATATCAATACAAGGATAGTCCTGGGTGACATTCAGAAACCAAGCGCAGAGGAGCAGTATTATTATGGCGATTGCAGCACTTAACGCGATAAGTGACATATGGCGTTTGTTCATTATGCTTTTGCGTCCTCCTTTGATTTCATTTTGTTCATAAGATCCTCGTAGAGTCGTCCCATTGTCTCATTATGATGCTGTTTCTTCATAGAATACATGCGCTTGTCGGCAAGAAGATATACGTGCTGTGCAGTGGGATGCTTTAAAGATTCATCGTTGCTGTCGGCAAATCCCCATGATGCAGAGAAACGTATCTGACTTTCTTTTCTGTTTCTTTTGTTCATATGATCCACGAGTGAAGCGATATGGTGGTCTCTTCTATCAGCATCTATGTACGGAAGAATAACGATGAATTCATCGCCGCCCATTCTTCCGATGAGTGAAGAATCGCGAAAACTGTCTTTGAGCATGCGGGAAAAACCGTTAAGGAGAGTGTCTCCTGCGGCATGTCCAAAGTTATCGTTTGTATATTTGAGGTAATCAAGGTCAATGCTCAATATGGTGTAATTACCTTTTAAATTAACGAGAGTAAGCTCACATTTTGCTCTGTTTGAAATACCTGTAAGCGGGTCGGTATATGCGAGACCTTCGAGCTCTTTTTTGACTGTAGCTTCACTGATGTACTCGATACAGTGATAGAAATAGTTAAGGAGAAGACACAGCATAAAAAAGAATGAGCCGATAGTCATGAAGCTGATGGTTGCGTGTACTTCGCCCGTTCGGAAATATTTGGAAATATTGAATTTGATGATATCTACTATGGAGCTGAGCAGCAGGATAAGGAGACCTACGAGGAGTAGATTGGTTGAGTATATTCTTGAATCCAGCTCGCTTCGGTTTCTGTTTTTCAGGATTATCGAATAAACTATGGCGCCGATTATGAATATTCCTTCAACTATTGCAAGTATGTGCAGGAAAAGAATAAATCTGCAGATGTGGACAATGTTGAGCAGGTGCAAAACAGTGGAAATAACAAGGAATCCTATTCCGACGAACAAAAAGAATCTTCCGAGTTTAACCTGTTCTATCTGCTTGGACAACACTACAAAACAAAGGCTTAGGACCGGTACGGAATACAGGGAGATGTATTCAAGGAAGTTACTTGTACTCGCGTGATCGGTGAAAAACCAAAAAAGGTCATTGAAGCAAAGTATATAAATTCCCATTACAAGAGATATCAGAGCACTGAAGATAATGCTGTAATCGTGGTAGTCCGAAAAAATGATAATGGGAGACAAGATCGCCAATATAAATCCAAACAGGCACAGAAATGCACCTATTATCAGAGATAGTCTTTTACTCTGGAGAATATATGTGGAGACGTCGCTGAAGGTACCAAAAGTTATGTCGGAAAGCCCTGAGAATGCCTCGTTTTCATATGCGGTTATCTCTATTCTTATTTCTTTTCCGGCGTAATCTTCGGGAAGCGGTATGAAGTTATGCATCTTGGGAATCATTTTATTTTTGTCCGCCAGAGTATGGCCGTATGTATATGTGAACTTGCCGCCAATATATACGTCGATAGTTGATAGGATAGTACGAGTATGTATTACTGCGGGATAGATGTCAGAGTCCGGAAGTGTGTTCTTAAGTACTATGCGGTCTTTGTAATTGACAATGCCGATATTGGCATCATGAAGAGAATCGACTTCGAAGGTTTCATTTCCACGCGAAATAGTCCAACCGGAATCCAGTTGAACCAAAGTGTTCTGCGGCGGAGTATTAATTTTTGACGATCCCAGGAATGAGATCACGGCGGCCATTACTATAAAGGCTAATATCGCAAAGGTGGCAGCCTGCATTCTCACATTATTTTTCAAAAAAAGCCTCCTTCGATCTATAACTAGTATAGCTCAAAAGGAGGTGTTTTGAACAGAAAACAGTTAATAAAGTATTGATAAATTACTATTTTAGAAGTGACCGTGACTTCCGCCGTGTGAGTGACCGGAACTTGATGTGTGAATAGAGCTTCCGCCCAAACCGCCTCTGGAGGAATTGTTGTTTTCGGCTTTTCTCATCTTTGTTACGTTGCTGCTTATAAAGTGGTCGCGGTGAACCTGAAGATTTATTCCCTCATGTGTTCTGTACTCAGAAGCGCTGTTGTTGATGCGAACAGTCTTAAGTTTGGATTTCATTGCAAGAATGGGAATAATTGCAGTCACAAGTCCGATCACAATACTTAGGAAGATATGAAAGAGTGGATCGGTTTTTTCTTTGTTGTTTTGTATATCGAACGGTGTTCCTTCGTGATACAGATCAAGATAGTAATCGGATCTGTCTATGTATGTCTTGAAGGCATTGTAATAATCACCGTCCTTCAGGTACGGAAGCATCTTGTCTGTCATAACCTCCTGACCGTAGTCAGTGAATGCGGAGATCCCGGCGCCTGATGTGCTGATAGCCCATTCTCTTGTCTCCATGGAAAGCATAAACAGTACACCTGCGTCGTCATAATCGGCTCCAAAGCCATTGTAATCAAAGTAGTCGTCCGCAAAAGCTTCGATACTTCCCGAGTGGGAATCGACAGTGAGTATAACTACGTTGCAGCGTTGTTTTTCGCTAAGGTCATCGAGCTCTCTTAACAGCTCTGCTTCTTCGGATGAGCTTAGAAGGTCTGCGTTATCAAGAAGTCTGTCTTTCTGTCTTGTTGAAGGAACCGTATAGCTGTCCCAAAGATCATCTGAGGAAGCACATACCGTAAATCCCGTGCTGAGACATACGATGAGAGCAAACAAAAGTCCTACTGTTTTTATGAAGTTTTTTGATCTTATAGTTTTTCTCATAATATTTTTTATTTACAAAATCAGAGTATAAAGAATAATGCAATGTAAGCCAATATGCCAAATCCCAATGCAAAAGGTATGTAGTATTTCAGTGCCTGCGTTATGCTGAAAGGAAGGTTACCCACAAATTTTCCTGTCTGTCCGTTCATGGCAAAGAGGTAATTCTTTCCTTCCCATGTGGTGTTAAGGACATATACAGGATAAAGAGCATATTTGTGTGTGGAACTTTCCGTACGGCAGTCCACATGTACGGGAACAACAGAGTCATATCCCGAAACAGTCTGTCTGAAGTCGATGGAAGTTGTAAGTTCCATTCTTTTCAGAGCTCTGCCAATGGATTCCTCTGAGCTGACATTGTATTTGTTTGCTAAAAATCCTGCGAGATATCCCATGTTAAATGGAATCATCTTGCTTCTGTCAAAGGGTTCCAAAGAGTCCATGAGATCGTCGGGCATTTCCTTCGATGCGTCTACGGGAACATTGGAAAAGCTTTCTGTTCCTTCACGGTAAACGTTGTAATGTTTGGTTTCCGTGTAGACGTATCTGTGATCTTCCCAGATTCTTTTCTTTGTTGCATCATAAGTGGCACTGAAATGTTCCGTGGCGTTATAAAGCCAGAAGGGAACATAGATACCCCTTATTTCATCGATGTGATTCTTCTCGGCAAATACGGGAGGGATAAGTTTTCTTGCCGCAACATAGCTTTTATATGTGTTTACGGCGTCCTCTTTAGTCTTGCTGAAAGGAATTATATAGTCCGGTTTGAACTCACCGGTGAATTTCTCTTTTACAACGATGTTGTTACTGCAGAAAGGACACTTTGTGGAACCTAAGGATTCTGTTGTGATGATTTCTCCGCCGCAAGAGCCGCACGAGTATACAAAGAGAGGCTCGCTTGCTTCGCCTTCGGCAGAAGAAGTGTCTTCTGTGGCTGTACCTGCACTGCTTGAGTTGTGGTTTGCCACGTAGTCCTTTACATCAAATTCAGAATCACAGAAGGGACATTTTAGCTTTTGGGTTTTAGGATTAAATTCCATTGCCCCGCCGCAGGCGGGGCATTCATATTCTTGTAAAGCCATATTTTCCTCTTAGTTGGGCTTGGGTGAACCGCAATTTGTACAGAATTTTCCGTCATTTACTGTTCCGCAGGAACATGTCCAATTTGCCGAAGGCTTGGAAGCACCGCAGTTGGAACAGAAGTTACCTGTGTTTACCGATCCGCAAGAGCATGTCCATGATCCTGCAGGAGCCTGAGCTTGAGCGGGCTGAGCAGGTTGTGCCTGCTGGGGAGCCTGTTGAGCGCCCATTGCAAAGAGCTGGTTTGCATTCATTCCGCCTGCCTGCTGTGCCATGTTCATTCCTGCGAATGCCATCATGGGACCTGCTGAGGTGTTCTTAGCCGCATCCTGCATAGCCTGTGCCTGAGCACTTGCGATTGTTGCCGCAGCCATGTTGGGATTGCGAAGTGCGCCTGCGCGCTGAAGTTCTTTTATTGTCTTTTCGTCTTCTTCATTTGCGATAACAGAGCTTACGCCGAAGTTGGAGATCTGGATTCCGTAAACGCCTGCCCACTTAGCAGAGAGAACTTCGTTTAATGCGTTTGAGATCTCGGTTGTATGTCCGGGAAGCGCACTGTATCTGATTCCCATTTCGGAAATCTTTGCAAATGCAGGCTGAAGAGCAGTAAGAAGCTCGCTCTTAAGCTGTGAATCAATCTTATCTTTACTGAATGAACCCTCTACGTTGCCGCAGATGTTCTTGTAGAAGAGAACGGGATCTACAACTTTGTAGCTGTATTCGCCGTGACATTTGATGCTAACATCCATGTCGAGACCGATATTTGTATCAACTACTCGGAATGGAACAGGATTGACTGTGCCGTATTTGTTTCCGAGAATTTCTTTAGTATTTATGAAGTATACGCGCTGATCTTTGGCAGCAGTTCCGCCGAATCCGATTCTTTTTCCGAATTCTTTGAAGCTGTTTACGATCGATTCGCTGAGACTGCCGTAGAAGATTGAAGGCTCGGTTGATACGTCATATACGAATTCACCTGCCTCGGCGCAGATCTCAGTGATCTGTCCCTGATCGACAAGGATCATACACTGACCTTCGTTAATTGCAATGATAGATCCGTCAGAGATTATGTTGTCGGATCCTTTCTTATTTGCACCCCTTCCGGCTTTCTTTTCGCCTTTTGTAAGTAATATGTCATTTGACAATGAAGGACAGTAGAAATACTCTCTCCACTGATCCGCAAGTACGCTACTGCCTGCCGCCATTGCTGCTTGAATAAGCCCCATAAAAATTCTCCTTTCATCATTCGATAGCAGAGTCCGATCTTGTTAATCGACTCATAATATTTTCGCATATTTACAACCAAAAAACCAGTGGCAGACATCCCGATAAGATACGGGCTGAACTTTGGGCTTTGTCCTTTTTCGCTACCAACAAATCTCACATTTTCCCTGATGTTCCGTCGTTTTTCTTTTAACGCGCATACTGCGACTATAAACGTCTCGTATGCGCAGGAAAAACGACAATGGAACATCTGAAAATGTGGATTTGTTGCTAATGACTCAAAAGTACAAAGCCCAAAGCCTCAGCCCGTATCTTATCGGGATGTCAGTTTACTTAGTCGAAAATGCGTCATACGGCAATAGAAAAGTGCCGGTAGTAATGTTGAGGGTTACGTGAAAGCTTGCGGAAAATTGGAACAGCTCCCGTAAACTTGACCTCTGAAATTAGGGATTTTACGTGATAACTCGGTTGAAAAGCGGGAGGACTCACGTAGATTTCGCCGAGAATCTGGATCTTTTACGTGAGAAAGTGCTAAAAAGTTGGGGCACTTCACGTAGACTCACCTCAAAATCATGATTTTTTACGTGAGTGGAAATAGAAAACAGGCAGCTTCTCACGTAAGGGGACTTTCAAAAGATCATAACCCTAACAATAAATTTACAATTCGCAGTTTGAAGGACTTCGGGCACCGCGCCTCTGCCTGTATACCGCTGCCAAGGCTGTCTGCGCTCTGTACACGCTGCGGGGGAGATGATTTTTGGCCTGTGAAAGAGCTGTTGATTTATGAGGCTCCAAAATACGTCCTTAAATTCTTCTCGCGGCTCATTTGTTTGACATCCCGATAAGAAACGGGCTGAACTTTGGGCTTTATCCTTTTTCGCTACCAACAAATCTCACATTTTCCCTGATGTTCCGTCGTTTTTCTTTTAACGCGCATACTACGACTATAAACGTCTCGTATGCGCAGGAAAAACGACAATGGAACATCTGAAAATGTGGATTTGTTGCTAATGACTCAAAAGTACAAAGCCCAAAGCCTCAGCCCGTTTCTTATCGGGATGGAGTTTATGAGCTGCAGAATTTAAGGTCGAATTTTGAAGCCCATAAATCCAAGCGAAAGAGCGACCAAAAATCATCTCCCCCGCAGCGTGTACAGAGCGCAGACAGCCTTGGCAGCGGTATACAGGCAGAGGCGCGGTGCCCGAAGTCCCCCAAACTGCGAATTGTAACATGGTAAAAAGGGTATGGTACAATGCATATATGAAGAAGATAAGGGTGAGTATTGAGTATAAAAAGAATAGGGTTGTGGTTGAGGCTGTTAAAGGGAAGATGCTCAAGGGCGTGCTTGCGGATGCAGGTATTGACGTGGTATATCCCTGCGGAGGAGCGGGGAGATGCGGAAAGTGCACGGTGAAGTTTTCGTACGGTGCACCGGCGCCAAATACTCAGGATAAGACCTTTTTGAGTGACAGGGACTTGGATGACGGCGTGAGGCTTCTGTGCAGATGCATCCCGGAAGAGGATTGCGAAGTTTGCATAGGCGCTTCGAATCTCATGGAAGAGAATATTGTTGTTGAGACGCTGACAAGTTCGGTGAATGTCGGAAATTATGACAGGTACGGCATTGCGGTCGATATAGGAACAACGACTATTGCAGCGGCGCTTGTGGGAATGAGCGATGGCTGTGAACCCCAAATAATAGATGCTGCGAGCTGTGTGAATCACCAAAGGCGAGTGGGCGCGGATGTGATATCGAGAATTGCGTATGCTTCGGATAAAAAAAAGCTGGATGAGCTCAGAGTGACTGTTACAAACGATATCTCGGAGCTGATAAATGAACTTAGAGAAAAGGCATCTGCAGATATTTCTGAGATCGTGGTTACGGGAAATACTACGATGCTTCAGATATTCAGAGGACTTGACGTTGAAGGGCTCGGAAAGTATCCGTACATTGCGATCGATAATAATGTGTATGAGACAGAGATGTTTGGCACAAGCCTTATTACAATGCCGGGAATATCTGCGTTTGTAGGAGCGGATATCGTTTCGGGTATCTACTATGCAGATATGATAAATGCTGAGAATAAGAAGGTACTTCTTCTTGACCTTGGAACAAATGGAGAGATGGCTTTTTATGACGGTGAGAAACTTAAGGTGACATCAACTGCGGCGGGACCCGTCTTTGAGGGCGGAACGATATCATGCGGAGTTGCATCTGTACCGGGAGCTGTCTGCCATGTCGATATAATGAAGGGCTCTGATGTGACATTTTTTTCCAAAGTCGAGACCATAGGCGATAAAGATCCCATCGGGATTTGCGGAACAGGCATAATGGAAGCTGTTTCCGAGCTTGTAAGAGTAGGAGCTGCGGATAAGAGCGGACTGCTTAGAGACGAGTTTTTTGACACGGGATTTGCACTTACGGATGATGGGCGAATTACCGTTACGCAGCAGGATATAAGAAATATTCAGCTTGCAAAAGGAGCTGTGAGCACGGGGCTTAAAGAGCTTACCGGCGGATGCGTTCCCGATATTATTTATATCGCAGGTGGCTTTGGCGCTAATCTTGATTATGAGAGGATAAGGAGCATAAAGCTGTTTCCGACAGAGTTCCCGGGCGGCGCGGAGTGTATTGGAAACAGTGCGCTTAAGGGCGCTGTTAAGGTTCTTTCGAAGATCTTGTCGGGAAGAAAAGAGGAAGCTCTGTCTGAGATAAATATGATAAAAGAAAGTGCGACTGAGGTAGTACTTGCAAATTTAGATGATTTTGATGAAGAATTTGTTGAAGCGATGAACTTTTGAGGTTCACCGCTTCAATTTTTCTATTGTTTATTTATTTTGTCTCTTGAGACGGAGAGTACCCGGTTTAGGAAATTGGGGAGCTCTACGCCCATCTTTTGAGCGTTTTCCAAGATTGAAAGCAGCTCGTTCACTGTGAGCCATATGATCACGATGGAGCCGAAATATGCTCCTTCGGGGTATGAAAGCTCAAGTTCGTTGCCAAAGTGGAAGATCAGATAATCAATGCTTATCGCCACAAGGATTGTCAGTATATATCCGATTTTTTTGTAGATTCCGAAGATACATTTTTTGCTGCTCCATCCGTATGCAGGATCGTCCGGGTGATCAAGGGCTTCTTTTTTCGCAGCCAGGAGTCCTGAAAAGAAATCGAGACACATAAGCGCTATCAAAAAAAGTATGCTAAAGCCGATCAGATGAAATTCATTTAACCAGAACATGCAGATGGATGGAAGCCATGTGCTTAGCAGGTAAGGTTTAGTATCCATAATTAAACCTCTTGCAATAGTCGTCTCGTATTTTTCTTCTGATACGGTTTATGTACTGACGGGACATCTGCAGGTGTTTGGCGATTTCTGAGTCGCTGTACTGCAGGTTTATTATGTAGTGAGCGATCAGTTTCATGTTTTCACTTAGCGAATTTATATATTTGTTGATGTCGAGCTGGGTTATCAGATGATCATTTTGTGAAACGGGATCTGCGACATTTTGGTAAAAGTCGTAGTCTCCGGCAAGCAGGCAGTGGTCATTGTATGAACGGCTTTCTCTGTACAGCTCGAGAAAGCGCATGCGAAGTGCATTTGAGAAATAGCGAACGATCTGCTTGTTTATGTCATATTTTTTTATGTTGCAGACAGCCTGCCACAATGTGGTTGTGAATTCAGACTTCATGTCCTCAAAATCATCCTTATAAAGCAGATTGGAGTATTTTACGATCAGAGGTCTGAATTGTTCAAGAAGTTCCATAAACGCGTTTTTGTTCCCTTGTTTAATTTCCGTAAGTATGCATTTGAAATCTTTCATATTTTTCCCTCCTACGAAATGTAGAAAGAAAAAAATGAAAGGTATGGAAACTAAATAACGATAATTGTCGGTAAAATATTTTCGGGTAGCATAAAGGTTTCTTATTTTATGTAATTATCTTCATGGTGTGTGTATGGAGCCTTTCTACTTTTTCGCTATATCGTTATATATTTATGATAGGAAAAATATGTGAAATACCCGTGTTTATACGGTGAAGAAAGTAGGGATTTAGTAGTTTTACGAATTTTTTTCGGATAGCGGTTTACAATTCATAGGGGTTTCTCTTTTTGCTTATTGCGTACGCAAAAAACGAAAGGAGAAACGATATGAACTTACAAAGAGGAGATAACAGCAATACAGTAAAATACTTGCAGCAGGGACTTAGAATGCTTTGCTTCAATCCCAATGGACTTGACGGAATATTCGGACCGGGAACAGAGAATGCGGTCAAGAGATTTCAGTCTATGTATGGGCTCGTTCCGACAGGAGTTGTTGACGACGCGACATGGAATATGCTTAAGAATCAGATCATTCCAATTCAGCAGGGGCTCATAAATGCCGGATACAATATCGGTTCTGCGGACGGCGTTGCGGGAGAGAAGACTTATAACGGCATTCTCGATTTCCAGAGAGATAACGGACTTACTGCCGACGGAATGGTCGGAGAGCAGACGAAGGCAAAGCTTTATGCTTCTTTTACACCTGTTGTAAATGATGATAATAAAAAAGTTGATGACATCCCAGCGGATGATCAAACTTTAGGAGAGTTCTCAGGTGATATCGTAAAATTTACGATCGACGTGATCATGAAAGCAGGTGGGGATTATACTTTCGTTGATCCCGATGAAGCCGTGAGTATCGGAATTCTGCAGTGGTCTGAAGAAAATGCGCACGATCTTTTGGAACTTATGTATGATGTTGGCAGGGCGACCGTTGAAGATATTCTTGGAAAAGACTCAGAGCTTGTAAAGGATATTAAGCAGGACAGAAAGGTGTTCATCGGAAGGCATTTGAGCGATGCTGAAAGAGCTGCGATGCAGGAACTTCTCGGAAGCGAATTTGGTCGCAAGGCTCAGTATGATAAGGCTATAAATGATGTGAACCGCTTTATCGATGCAGGCGAGATGAGAGGGATTGTCGATGACAGAGCGCTGATCTATTTTGCAAATCTGTACAACAGCAGTCCCAAGAAAGCACTCGATATCCTGGGAGCTGTGTCCGGCAAAGTGACTCTCGATAGTCTTCACAAGGCTGCGACTGACAAGTACACAGAAGGAATAAATCAGGTATACAATGCAGCGTCTAAATTCGGCGCATCAGACAGTGTGCTTGAGAAGTTCGTGAATATTGCTCTGGCTGAGTATGGCTACAAGGAGCAGGGTGAGAACCTTACGAAATACGGCGAGTGGTTTGGATATAACGGAGTAGCATGGTGCGCAATATTCGTATCATGGTGCGCATATCAGGCAGGCATTCTCAGATCATCAGCCAATCCGGACGGCCTTGTTCCCAAGTATGACGCCGTGACTGCAGGTATGAACGATTACATCGCAAGAGGAAGATTTAAGTATAAGGAGTCATACACTCCAAAGTACGGTGATATAATGTTCCTTAAATCGGCGGGAGCATCACACACTGCGATAGTTGTCGGTTATGATAAAGCCACCCGCAAGGTGTACACTATCGAAGGAAATTTCTCGGATAAGGTGTGTAAAGTGTGGCGCTATGCAGATTTTAATAAGATTACGGGATATGGAGTAAATGGCGGCACATTCGACGGATATGCTTTGGATGATGCTATTCCCGCAGAATGATTAGTAGTCTCAAGCAAAGAGTTGCATTGCAACTCTTTGTTCGAGTAAAATATTTTTGAGGTAGAAAATATGTTGAACGACAGATGGGTATTTTATGATGATGTAAAACCTGAAGATCAGGGTAACGGCGTGGTAAGAAGGGTGCTTGCGTACAGCAAGGATCTTATGTGCGTTGAGAATACTTTTGAAGAAGGAGCGGTGGGATCGCTTCACCATCATCCGCACACGCAGATCACATACGTGGTGAGCGGTAAATTTGAGTTTGAGATCGATGGTGTAAAAAAGATCGTTAAAGCGGGAGACACCATGCTTAAGACTGACAGCGTCGAGCACGGCTGCGTATGTCTTGAAAAGGGTGTCCTTCTTGATATTTTTAATCCGATGAGAGAGGATTTCGTATGATCTGTGATACTTGTGCCAACTATGTGTATGATGAAGATTGGGAATGCTACACATGCATGGTAAATATGGATGAAGACGACTATTACAGGCTTATGTCCGGTAATAACAAGGATTGTCCGTATTATCAGGACAACGATGAGTACAAAGTAGTCAGACATCAGATGTGATAAGATAACCGCGAGAACTGTTTTGCATTGTTTTTACCGAAGAATTACAAAAAGTCACAGTAAAGTTATATAATAGAGGATATAGATGATAGGACCTAAGATTACAAAAGAAAAAGTAAAGACAATAATAGATGAGAAGTTTATAAAAGTGTTCGATCTGCAATTTGAGGAGGGAAGACACTATTTTAACGCAACAAGAAGGGACCTTGACAATCTCGCATCCATAAAGGATGACGAGGAATTTAAAAAGATGGTTCCCGATGCGGTAAGCTGCGTCGTTGTTGTGGATGACGGCGATGAGTCGAAGCTTCTTTTATCATATGAGTACAGATATCCGGCGGGAAGGTTCCTATTGGGGGTTCCTGCAGGGCTTGTGGATCCTGAGGATAAGGATACGGAATCTCCTGTGATCACGACGGCGATCAGGGAGATACGTGAGGAGACAGGGATAGAGGTTGATGAGAGCAAGGATAAAATTTTTGTTATCAATCCGCTTTTGTTTAGTTCACCCGGACTTACAGATGAGAGCAATGCTCTTGTGGGTGTTGTTTTGAAGGGAAACGATCTTTCCAAGCTTACACAGTCGGGAGCTGAAGGCCAGGAGTGCTTTGACGGCTTTGCGCTTATTGACAAGGCTAAGGCAAAAGAGCTTTTGAAAACGGGAGTTGACGACAGAGGCCACTACTATTCGGTATATACGTGGGCTGCTCTTATGTGCTTTGTAGGCGATATGTGGAAGTAATACTTTTTTTATAATTCGGAGGCGGGAAAAACGGGGAAAATGCTGAAATGTTTGGCATTTTAAGTTATAATAATGGTGTTGAAATGGTCACGGGGACATAACCTGTGGCCATTTTTTGTTACATAATAGTGAATTATGTAAAAATAATTAAAACCTTATAGTGGAATATATTGACGTAATAGTAACATAAATGGTAACATTAGGATGTTCCATAGATAAAGTGGGGAGAGAATGATAACTAATGTTTAATATATATACAGCTTGCGAGGTTTTTGGCAGTAGAAAAAGTACGCTATTTCTGAGTGGGCTTTACGATATTTAGGAGGAAATAGAATGGGGTTATGCAAATACTGCGGTCAGGAACTTTCTGACGGAGAGATTTGTACATGTGAAGAAGCACAAAAAGAACTTGCGGCAAAGGAAAAAGATAAAGAGCCGAATAATATAGATAAGGACGATAAAAAGGACGAAAAAAAAGAAGAAGCGCCCAAGAAAAAAAGAGGTCGCAAGAAAACAGTAACTAAGACAGAGACTGAAAAAAAGGAAGAGACAAAAGAAGAGCCGAAGGAAGAAGCTAAAGAAGAAGCCAAGGAGGAAACCAAGGAAGAGGTTAAAGAAGAAACCAAAGAAGAAGTAAAGGAAGAACCCAAGGCTAAAACTACTAAGAAGACAACAAGAAAAACTACGGCTAAAAAGACAACAAAGAAAACAACGACAAAGAGAGCAACAAAAGCAACAAAGGCAACTAAGGAAGAGACAGAAGAAAAGGTTAAAGAAGAATCTAAAACAGAAGAACCGGTAAAAGAGGAATCTAAGGAAGAGCCGGTTAAAAAGGGAACGGCAAAAAAATCGACTAAGAAAAAGTCGGTTAAAGAGGAGCCTAATGAAGAGATGATTACACAGGAAATCAAAGAGATTAAATTAAAAATGCTTGTTGAAGAGAGCAAAGGAAAGAGCTCCAATAAACGTGCACCCAAGCCAAGCTCAGGGAAGGTTATAAAAATTGAGGAGGTTCGTGGGGAAAAAGCAAAAGAGGAAAATGTTGCGGAAGATAGAACTGTAGAGGAGAAACCTGCCGAAGAGAAAGCTCCGGAGGTTGAATCTGTAGAGGAGAAAACCGTGGAAGAGAAAACTGCCAAAGAAAACACCCCCGAAGTTGCGCCTGCAGAAGAAAAGAAAGCGACTGCAGAAGAAAAAGTCGCTGAAGAGAAAACTGCCGAGGAAGAAGTTGCGGAAGCAGCTCCTGAGGTTGCGCCCGTAGAAGAAAAAGCTGTAGAGGATAAGCCTGTGGAAGAGAAAACTACAGAGGAGAAAGCTCCCGAGGCTGCACCTGTTGAAGAAAAGGCCGCAGAGGAGAAAGCTCCCGAGGCTGCGCCTGTAGAAGAAAAGGCAGCAGAAGAGAAGGAACCCGAAGTTATACCTGTAGCAAAAAAGGTTCCTGAGAGACCTGTTAAAAGGCGCATTAGTGCAGAAGAGAAAGAGGATCTGGAACGACTCTTTGAAGGCTGGGATAAGCTACTTCCCGAAGTTAAGCCTGATAAGAAGGCGAATAAGGAACCTGTAGAGAAAATTGTTATTCCTATAGTACCGGGTTCATCGAATGATAATAAACATAGCGACGAGATCACTATGGAAGTACCTGTTATAAAATCCTGGAAGGAGGATGCAGCAGAGTCTTTTGCTACTTTCATAGCTTTGTTGAAAGCACCTGCATCTTTCGGAACCGTTTATATCGGAGGAAAGTATCTGGTATCGGCGATTGTATTTATGATAGTTCAGGCATTCCTGTCCGCATCTTTTGTGGCAATCCTTACAACTAAGTTGAACAAGGAATTGGCAGGTATGTCGATTGCTTCATTTGATCTTTCGGCACATCCTATATCAGCTGTAACATCATTTTTCCTTGCACTATTTTTGACTGCGGTGCTTGCGTTTATGTTTGCGCTTCTGATATACGGAGCGGGAAGATTGACGGGACTTGGACTTAAGTTCTTTGCGGCGCTGGAGGTTGCAGGAATTAAGGCAGCTCTTATGATTCCTTTGATAATCACAGCTGAGTTTATTGCGATTTTCAATGCCACAGCCGGAGCATGTGCATATCTTATTTTTGGAATAGTTGCGCTGTGTATGGTATACGGAATATTTAATGAGAAATACAGAAGAAACAAAAATGTAATGCTCTATGTAGTTGCGACGGTAGTGTTACTGTTCCTTGTTATTCTGTTTGTTATTTACATCAATGTTATTAAGATGAACATTCCGGAGGGACTGTTCGCACTTGGAAATGTTAGGGAGTTTTTGGCGTAAGCCAAACATGAAAAAGTAATATATAAAAAGAAGAACCGACGTATCTGTATGGGTATGTCGGTTCTTCTTTTATTTTAAATGTCATCACAAAGATTTCACAGTAGTATTGCGGATTGAAATGTATAATATAGCTTGCTGCGGTTATTGTCTAAGTGAGAAAAACCGTATAACTACAATGAAGCTCCACCAATCGGCTGATTGGTGGAGCAAAAACGGAGTCGGAGGGATTCGAACCCTCGTGCCCAAAAAGGACAAACGCATTTCGAGTGCGCCTCATTACGACCACTTTGATACGACTCCAGAGCGTTTTTTATTATACTGATTATACAGGCCTTCGTCAATCGGTATTAATTTGGCATTGCAGATATTATTTTGTATAATTATCAGTAGTATGCGTAGATAATTCAGAGGAGGCATATTCAATATGATGAGAATCGGGATGTTGACAAGCGGAGGCGACTGTCAGGCTTTGAATGCCGCTATGCGAGGCGTTGTTAAATGTATCGCCAACAGCGGTGAGGAAGTTGAGTTCTACGGTTTTTTAAACGGTTACAGAGGACTTATTTACGGCGATTTTCGTATGCTGTCTTCAAAAGATTTTTCCGGCATTCTTACAAAAGGAGGCACGATCCTCGGAAGTTCGAGAACGCCTTTTAAGACGATCAAAGAACCTGATGAGAACGGTCTTGACAAAGTTGAGGCGATGAAGCAGAACTATTACAAGCTTAAGCTTGACTGCCTTGTTGTTCTCGGTGGAAACGGTTCTCAGAAAACAGCCAACCTTTTGAGCGAGGAAGGGCTTAATGTGGTTTCTCTTCCCAAGACTATCGACAATGACCTTTGGGGAACCGATATGACTTTTGGTTTTCAAAGTGCGGTTGATATCGCGACGGGAGTTATAGATAATATCCATACAACAGCAGATTCACACGGACGTGTTTTTATAATCGAAGTTATGGGACATAAGGTGGGATGGCTCACTCTTAATGCGGGACTTGCAGGAGGAGCGGATGTTGTTCTTATTCCCGAGATTCCTTATGACATAGACAGCGTGTGCAATGCAATCAAAGCGCGTGACAAGCGAGGCAGCAGGTTTACGATAATTGCGGTTGCAGAGGGCGCTATTTCCAAGAAAGATGCGAAGCTTTCCAAGAAGGAGTACAAAGAGAAGCTTGCAAATCGCAAGTATCCTTCTGTTTCATATGAGATTGCGGATGCAATCATGAAGAAGACGGGACATGAGGTAAGAGTTACGGTACCCGGACATATGCAAAGGGGTGGAGCACCTGATCCGTATGACAGAGTGTTTGCGTCAAGGCTCGGAGCCGAGGCGGGATGGCTCGTTCTTAAGAAGCAGTATGGATACATGGTGGCTTACAAGAACAGAGAGATAGTTAAGGTTCCGCTTAAAGATATTGCGGGCAAGCTTAAATCTGTATCGCCCGATGCCGGAATAATCAAAGAGGCTAAGGCTTTGGGAGTTTGCTTCGGGGATTAAAACGAAAAAAAGTTTTGTTTGGAGCAGTGTTTTAGATGAGTTATGTTGCATTATACAGAAAATTCAGACCTCCTGTCTTTGAAGATGTAAAAGGACAGGATCATATAGTAACCACGCTGAAGAATCAAATTAGATCTGACAGAGTCGGACATGCTTACCTGTTTTGCGGAACCCGCGGAACAGGTAAGACTTCTGTAGCCAAGATTCTGGCTAAAGCCGTAAACTGTGAAAATCCGATAGACGGAAGCCCCTGCGGTGAATGTGAAATGTGCAGGGAGATTGCTGCCGGAAACAGCATGAACGTGATAGAGATAGATGCAGCGTCGAACAACGGCGTTGATAATGTCAGGGAGATTATAGAAGAAGTATCGTATTCTCCGACAAAGGGTAAACGTAAAGTCTATATCATCGATGAGGTTCATATGTTGTCTTCGGGTGCATTTAATGCGCTCCTTAAGACTCTTGAGGAACCTCCGTCATATGTGATGTTCATTTTGGCAACAACGGAAGTGCATAAGATTCCAATAACGATTCTTTCAAGGTGTCAGAGATATGATTTTCACAGGATCACTGTGGACAGCATAGAAGGTCGCCTTAAGGAAGTTGTTGATTCGGAAGGAATAAAGGTCGAAGAAAAGGCTCTTAGATATATTGCCAAGACTGCAGACGGATCTATGAGAGATTCGCTGAGTCTTTTGGATCAGTGCGTTGCGTTTAATTACGGAGAAGAGCTTACGTACGATAAGGTACTCAATGTGCTTGGAGCTGTGGATACAGATGTATTCAGCAGACTTTTTTCCGCAATATACAGTCAGAATGCGGACGAAGCACTTACAATACTGGCGGACGTAGTGACTCAGGGACGGGAACTTTCGCAGTTTGTGAACGATTTCGTCTGGTATCTGAGAAACCTCATGCTTATTCAGGCATCCGATCAAATGGAAGATGTGGTTGATATTTCGACCGACAATCTGAAGACTTTGAAGGAACAGGCTGAGGGAGTGGATGTAGATGTAATCCTCAGATACATCAGAATTTTTTCGGAGCTTTCTTCGCAGCTTAGGTATGCGACTCAGAAGAGAGTTCTTATAGAGATAACACTTATCAAGATGTGCAAGCCGCAGATGGAACCGGGCGCAGATTCGCTCGAAGACAGGCTTAGGATATTGGAGCGTCACGATGAAGAGAATTCCAAACTTCTTAAGGGAATTCAAGGCGGACAGATCGCAGTTGCGACAAGTACGGCGCCGGGCGCGGGAAGTGTTAATGTTGTAAAAGAGAAAAAAGTCTTGGACAGGGCTGTTCCGGATGATATAAAACGAATAGTTTCAAACTGGTCGAGAATTATTGCCGTAATGGAAAATCCCATGAAGACTTTTTTACAGAGAGCGAAGCTTAGTCTTGGAAACAATGATACTTTGCAGATTGTTTTTGACAATAAGCAGCTTTCGGATAAGTATTCTTCAGGTCAGTCAGCCGAGGATCTTCAGAATATTCTGGACAATTCTATCGGCAAACATGTGGCGTTTGAGACGCGTTACATTGAACCACAGCAGACTTTTGAAGAAAATTATGTTAACCTGCAAGCTATAAATTTTGATATAGTTACAGAAGATGATGAAAAGGAGAATTAAAAATGGCTAAAAGAGGTGGGTTCCCGGGAGGCGGAATGCCCGGAAATATGAGCAATCTTATGAAACAGGCGCAGAGAATGCAGCGTCAGATGGAGGAAAGCCAGAAAGAGCTTGAAGTAAAAGAGTTTACTGCAAAGGCAGGCGGCGGAGCTGTAGAGGCGACCGTATTTGGAAACAAATCTCTCAAGAGCGTTGTGATCTCACCCGATGCAGTTGATCCCGATGATGTTGAAATGCTTCAGGATATGATAGTTGCAGCTGTTAATGAAGCTATGAAACAGGCTGATGAAGCGAGCGGAGCAATGCTTGGTAAGATGACAGGCGGATTAGGCGGAGGATTTCCTTTCTGATGGATCTTTACAGCGGACATATCAATCGGCTGATAGATGAACTTGCTTCCCTGCCGGGGATAGGCGGTAAATCGGCGCAGAGGCTTGCTTTTTATATTATCAATCTTCCTAAAGACAGGGTAAAAAAGCTTTCCGATGCAATAATGAATGCGAGGGAAAATGTGCACTACTGCAAGGTGTGCTGCACTCTTACCGATGAAGATATCTGTCCTGTTTGCGGCAACCCCAACAGAAACCACAAGGTTATCATGGTTGTGGAAAACGCCAGAGATCTTGCGGCGTATGAAAAGACCGGGAAGTACGATGGGGTTTATCATGTTTTACACGGGGCTATCTCACCTATGCTGGGAATAGGACCGGGTGATATAAGACTTTCCGAACTGATGCAGAGGCTTCAGACTGAGGAGGTTGACGAAGTTATTGTGGCAACCAATTCAAGTCTTGAGGGTGAAACGACTGCAATGTATATCAGCAAGCTGATAAAGCCAACGGGCATCAAGGTTACCAGAATAGCCAGCGGAGTTCCCGTAGGAGGCGACCTTGAATACATTGATGAAGTTACTTTGCTCAGGGCATTGGAAGGAAGAACAGAACTATAATGTTCAATAATATGGAGGTATTGGAAAATGGCAGTAAAGAAAGTGTTATTTGGGGAGACACCTAAAAATGAGCAGGTGTTCGAGTATCACATCACAAACAAGAATAATGTTGAGGTTGTTGTGATCAACTATGGTGTTACAATTAAGAATATTTTTGTACCCGACAAGAACGGAAATCGTGTGGATGTAGTTCTTGGATATGATAAATTGGAAGATTATTTTGCCAACGGATGTTTCCTTGGTTCTACTGTAGGACCTACAGCAAACAGAATTAATGAAGCTAAGTATAAGATTGACGGCAAGGAGTTTACACTTCCCGTCAATGACGGACCTAATAACCTTCACACAGATATGGATAACGGATTCCACAAGAGAGTCTGGGATGCGGCAGAAGGTGAAGACAGCGTGAAGTTTACTCTTGAGGCAAAAGACGGAGATATCGGATTTGCAGGAAATCGCCGTTTTGAGGTTACATATAAGCTCACTGACGACAATTCTTTGTCTATCCACTATTTTGCAACAAGTGATGCAAATACACTTATAAACATGACCAATCATGCATACTTCAATCTCAGCGGACATAATGCGGGATCTATTCATGATCATGTGCTTAAGCTCAATGCATCACATTTCACACCTGTAATTGATTCTGCAGCAATTCCTACGGGTGAGATTGCAAGTGTTAAGGGAACTCCTTTTGATTTCACAACAGAGAAACCTGTCGGAAAAGATATAGAGGCTGATGATTACCAGCTCAAGGCTGTGAGCGGATACGATCATAACTTTGTTATCGATGAAGCTGACGGATCTATTAAAGAGGCTGCTGTTCTCACTTCTCCAAAGACAGGAATCACAATGAAATGCTTTACAGATCTTCCCGGAGTTCAGTTCTATGCAGGAAACTTCGTTGAAGGAACAGGATGCAAAGACGGTGCGAACTATAAGCACAGAGACGGTTTGTGCCTTGAAACACAGTTCTATCCCGATTCAATCAATCAGCCTGATTTCCCGAAGCCTGTATTCGGACCGGGTAAGGCTTATGATACAACAACAATTTATCAGTTCGTTTGATCGTAGAATGCTGTATGATCCGGCATTTTTCAAAATAAAGAACTGATATAACGGAGGTTAGTCTTGGCAGAAGTACGCGACTTCAGTACATATGCTGGTAAATTTAATAGCAGAAAGAAGGCCGGTGCTTCTGGCAGGCAGACCTCCTACAAAGAAAAAATCAGAAGCCACAAAGTGGCGGTGTTTGTAAGGGCGGTTGTTATTTCTGCATTTGTTATTACGCTTGCTACAGTTATTTATGTGAGTTGGCGTGACAAGCATTATTCAGAAGCTGTCACGGTGGAAGGCGTAAAAATATCAACTGAGAGTGATGCAAAAATAGTTGATCTTAACGGCTACATTGTGCAGTACAGTAAGGATGGAGCCAGATGCATCGACTCATCGGGGAAGGCTGTATGGGATCAAACTTATGAAATGCAGGAGCCCAAGGCATGTACTTGTATGAATTCAATTGCCATCGGAGATAAGAGTAACGGACATGAAATATATGTAAGTAATACCGGGGGATTTCTTGCACCGATTGAAACGGATCTGCCTATAATAGATTTCTGCGTTTCATCACAGGGTGTTGTGGCGGCGGTTCTTGACGGCGTGGATGTTACCTGGATATATCTCTACGATTCACAGGGAAAGGTCATTGCATACTTTATGACAACTATGAAGGATAGTGGATATCCTTTGGATATAGGCATATCACCAAACGGGGAATTAGTATGTGTTTCTTATCTGCTTCCCGAAGACGGTCAGGCGATGACCAAAGTTGCTTTCTATAATTTTGGTGAAGTCGGACAGAACGATTCAGATAATCTTGTAAGCGGATATAATTGTCCCGGAGAAGTTGTGCCGGAAGTTGAATTTATGGGCGGTGATAAGGCGTTTGCCGTATCGGACGGAAGAGTTATCTTTTTCTCGGGCGCACAGAAACCTGTCGCTGAAAAGACTGATCTTCTTAATGATGAAGAGATAATCAGTGTATTTCACAATGATTCATATGTGGGACTTGTGTTTGAGGAAGAAGCAGGCGAAGGAAAATACAGATTGCAGGTATATACTTCGTCAGGAAACAAAGTGCTTGGAAAAACAGGTGAAAAGGGCGTTTCCACATGCTATTTTGATATGGACTATTCGGATATAATTTTTACCAACAAGCAGATAGTTATATATAATGACAACGAATATATGTTGATGGATATGAACGGCAGAGTGAAGTATCAGGGAACATTTGATGAACCTGTTCGCACAATGATACCTACCGGAGCAATGAACAAATTCTTTGTTGTGACGGAAGATAGCATAGATACGTTGTTGCTTAAGTGATTTAAATGAGGTTTATATGAGTATTGATATTGGACAGATCGCGTTGACAGTTGCGGTTGTGTGTTTGTTTTTATGGAGAATATCATACGGAGCAAATAGTGGCTTGTTTGCGGAAGCAGCAGGCCTCATTTCTGTTTTGGCGGCATTTGCTTCTGTATATTACATAATGGAAATTGTGGGAAAAGTACTTGACAAGAGTTTCGGCGGAATTCTTTCAAAGCTGGTTTATTTGACTCTTGCGTTTGTCGTTTACAAAGTTATGACGGGAATCGGCGAGTCAATAAGGAAGCTTAAAGAGGTACCGCTTCTGGGCAGCTTTGATAAAGTTCTCGGAGCAGTACTCGGCGTTATTGAAGCGCTCGCAATGGTCTATCTAATCGAGTATGTGACTGAGATTAAGCTGCTTACAGCCTTTCATGGATCATGGATGACGGTGTTTGGTTTTATACGTAAATTCGTCGAAGGATTTAAGGGTTAAGCGAGAGCATTTTATAGCGCATTATTCCTGGGGTTAAAACTTTTATAAATTTCTAAAAAAAGCTATTGACACAGCATAAGCCCTGTGATATTCTAAGTAAGCTGTCGCTGAGGACAGCAAGAACCTTGAAAAATAAACAGTAATGCAACCCTGAAAAATTCCAAAAAGCAATGAGCAGGGCGAAAGATGAAATAAGCAGGTCGAGCAAGCTTGCTTGCGTAGAACTGATTGTTTCAGATTTCATTTTGCGAATGCAAAAGCTTGGGAAATACGAAGTAT
>JAGAAO010000055.1 GCA_017615275.1 Butyrivibrio sp. | reverse complement strand
CTGACTATTTTTTATATCATTAATCAAAATAATTTATACGAAATGGCAAGATTTATAGTAAAATAATAAGGTCAGATTTAATCTTAGATGATTCGAGGGTGTTCTCCCTATTATCTTTCCGAAAGTCACTTTACGCTATCGAAATTGCCTGCTTTATTTGACAACCGCTTTGCTTGTGGTAAAATTTTGTAGATAGTCTATGCTTTAGTTTGAAAAGTAATATTGGAGGAGTAATATCTCATGTCAGAAGTATACAATCATCATTCAGTTGAAAAAAAGTGGCAGCAGGTCTGGGACGACGAGAAAGCCTTTGCTGCGACAAATGACTTCACAAAGCCCAAATATTATGCGCTTGTAGAGTTTCCTTATCCTTCGGGACAGGGACTACACGTAGGACATCCTCGTCCTTATACAGCACTTGATATAGTAGCAAGAAAGCGCAGAATGCAGGGTTATAACGTACTATATCCTATGGGCTGGGATGCATTCGGACTTCCTACAGAGAATTATGCCATTAAGAATCATATTCATCCCAAGATTGTTACAGAGAACAACGTAAAGAGATTCAAAGAGCAGCTTCATTCTTTGGGTTATTCTTTTGATTGGGACAGAGAAGTAAATACAACAGATCCTAAGTATTATCACTGGACACAGTGGATATTCAGGAAGCTCTTTGAAGAGGGACTTGCTTATAAGAAGGAAATGCCTATCAACTGGTGTACTTCATGTAAGGTGGGTCTTGCAAACGAAGAAGTTGTAAACGGTGTTTGTGAGCGTTGCGGTTCACCTGTAGTTCGTAAGGTAAAGAGTGAGTGGATGCTCAAGATTACAGAGTATGCAGACAAGCTCATCGACGGACTTGATACTGTTGATTACATCGAGAGAGTTAAAGTTTCTCAGAAGAACTGGATTGGACGTTCAACAGGTGCCGAGGTAGACTTTGCGATAAAAGATACCGAGGACAAGCTTACAGTTTATACAACAAGATGCGATACACTCTTCGGAGCTACATATATGGTAGTTTCACCTGAGCACCCTTATCTTGATAAATACAAGGACAAGATTGCGAACTTTGATCAGATCCTTGCTTACCGTGAGGAAGCTGCAAAGAAGTCTGACTTCGAGCGTTCAGAGCTTGCCAAGGACAAGACAGGTGTACAGGTTGACGGAATAGTTGCGGTTAACCCCGTAAACGGTAAAGAGATTCCCATTTGGGTTTCAGATTATGTACTTATGAGCTACGGAACAGGTGCTATCATGGCTGTTCCTGCACATGATGACAGAGACTGGGAATTTGCAAAGAAATTTAATCTTCCTATTATCCAGGTTGTTGCCAAGGACGGTGAGGAAGTTGATGTAAACGCAGCAGCTTTCACAGATGTTGCAACAGGAATACTTGTTAATTCAGGATTCCTTGACGGACTTTCAGTAGAAGATGCCAAGGCTAAGATGATAGAGTTCCTTGAGGAAAAGAAAATCGGACATGCCAAGGTTAATTACAAGCTTCGTGACTGGGTATTCTCACGTCAGCGTTATTGGGGTGAGCCTATCCCGATCGTTCACTGCGAGAAGTGCGGATATGTTTCACTTCCCGAATCAGAGCTTCCGCTTCTTCTTCCTGAAGTAGAGAGCTATGAACCTACAGATAACGGTGAGTCTCCTCTTGCAGCTATGACAGATTGGGTAAATACAACATGTCCTTGCTGCGGCGGACCCGCTAAGAGAGAGACAGATACAATGCCTCAGTGGGCAGGATCTTCATGGTACTTCTTAAGATACTGTGATCCTACAAACGATAACGAGCTTGCAAGCAAAGAGGCTCTTAAATATTGGATGCCTGTAGACTGGTACAACGGAGGAATGGAGCACACAACACTTCACCTTCTTTATTCCAGATTCTGGCATAAGTTCCTCTATGATCAGGGCGTTGTAACAACTCCCGAACCTTATCAGAAGAGAACTTCTCACGGAATGATTCTTGGTGAGAACGGCGAGAAGATGAGTAAGTCAAGAGGAAACGTTGTTAACCCTGACGATATCGTAAGAGATTACGGCGCTGATACACTTCGTACTTATGAGATGTTCATCGGAGCATTCGATCTTGCCGCTTCATGGTCAGAGGACGGTGTTAAGGGCTGTCGCAGATTCCTTGACAGAGTATGGAAGCTTCAGGATATCATGACTGATGAAGAAGGTTATTCAAAAGATCTTGAGACCAAGATGCACCAGACAATTCAGAAGGTATCATCAGACTTTGAGAATCTTAAGTACAACACAGCTATTGCAGCTATGATGGCACTTATTAATGACTTCTATAAGAAGAATGCGGTAACAAAGGGTGAATACAAGACTCTTATCACACTTCTCAATCCTGTTGCACCTCATATCACAGAGGAAATATGGCAGGCAATCGGAGGAGAAGGACGCGTTTATCAGCAGAAGTGGCCTGAGTTTGACGAAGCCAAGACTGTAACAAATACAGTTGAGATTGCCGTACAGATTAACGGTAAGGTTAAGGCAACTCTTTCCATCAACAAGGAAGACCCCAAGGACGAAGTTATCGCCAAGGGTAAAGAGCTTATTGCCGATAAGATCGAAGGAAAGACAGTAGTAAAAGAGATTTACGTTCCGGGAAGAATAGTGAATATTGTTATTAAGTGATCACTAGGTTCGGTTCTTTCGAACCGTAGTGTACCACTTAGTTCTGTCGAGCGCGTAGCGCGAGAGCAGAACTTCCTTGAGCGAAGCGAGGCGTAACTTCCATTCAACAAATACTATATAAAGCTAGGAGTTTTTGTTACTCCTAGCTTTTTTGGCATAATTTAGACCCAAGACGATTAAGATTTTGTTATTCAAATAATTTCAAATTCATCCGCACATTTTGCAAAAATAAAACGTCTATCATTATGAAGGGAGTAAAAGGGGAGATATCCATGGATATAGAAAAGTACTACGACAAGATTTATCGCTACTGCTACTACAAAGTAAACAGCAAGCCCCTGGCTGAAGACATCACTCAGGAAACCTTCCTTCGCTATATTGATAGTTTGCAGGAGGCAAGAGAACCTGAGAGATATCTTTATACCATTGCAAGGAATCTGTGTATTGACGAATACAGGAAGAAAAAAGAAACTGAGCTTTTGGATGAAGGTATGATTGACGGTTCGGATTTTGAGAATAAGGCACTTGAGAAAATACGGCTTGAAGAGGCAATGAAGAAACTAAGCGATGACGAGAGTGAGATTGTGCAACTACGTCTTTTGAATGAAGAATCGTATTCCGAGATCTGTAAGATTATGGGAATATCAAGGTTTGCAGCACACAGGAAACTTGAATCCGCCAAGAAAAAATTAAAAAGATATCTTGAGAAAGGGGAAATTGTATGAGAGATAAAGAACTTAAAAAGCTGCTCCAAGACAATGTTACGCCCCCTGACTATCTAAAGAAGGACTCTTTTATAAGAGGGCACAGAGCAAAAGAAACACCGCATGTGAGTACAACAAGACTCATCTTGCAGCAGACCGGATTCATTAGGAAGAGAGTATGGGTTGTATCACTTCTGGTTATGATATTTATGGTTTTATTTATTGTTCAGGAGATGAGATATCCGTTAAATTCGGGATATACTGACGATGACCGAGTTTTAACAGTGCTTAAGACTGCTTCTTTTTTCATGCCGTTTATTTCTGCTCTTGGTATGATCGAAGCCTTTAAGGCACAGCTACACGGAGTCTATGAGCTTGAGCAGGTTACGGTCATTTCCGGTAAAAGAGCTCTTTTTGCCAGATTGGCGGTTGTGGGCATAATAAATTTCCTGCCTATGATGTTTATATCGGTGCTGATGCGACTTACTGTAGGCGTTGAAATAGTGAGAGGCGCGCTGGTGGTTCTTGTACCGTATCTTTTGACCATGGTCCTTTGTATGGAGATTGAGAGATTTGAATGGGCTAGAAGAAGTGCGTTTTCATTTTTGATACCGGTTTTGTTGGTCACAGTACTGACTCACAGCGAAGTGGGCGGAATGTACTTTGCGGAGCTGGGTGTGAGAGCTCTTTTGATCATATTTGTGGCACTTGTTGCGGTACAGGCATTTGAACTAAAGAGATTTAGCAATATGGAGGATTTTGCATGGAACTAAAAGTTGATAGACTGACCAAGCAGTTCAAGAACAAGATCGCTGTGGACAGACTTGATTTTAAATTGGAAAAAGGCGTGACGGGGCTTCTTGGGGAAAACGGCGCAGGAAAAACTACGCTTATGAGAATGATATGCGGTATCTTAACTCCCACAAGCGGAGAGGTGCGCTACGACAACGCTTCCGTTAACACCGAAGAATACAGAAATATTCTTGGATATCTTCCCCAGGAATTCGGCTATTATCCCGAGTTCACGGGAAGAGAGTTCCTCATGTATTTCTGCGCCCTTAAGGGCCTTGATAAGAAGGCTGCCAAGGCAAGGACCGAGGAGCTTCTTGATATCGTGGGACTTAAAGAAGTTGCTGAAAAGAGAATCGGAAAGTACTCCGGCGGTATGAAAAGGCGTCTTGGCATTGCCCAGGCTCTTATCAACAGACCTGAGCTACTTGTGCTGGATGAGCCCACAGTGGGCCTTGATCCAAAAGAGAGAGTGCGCTTTAGAAAACTTATTGAGGAACTTGGAAAGACAGCAGTGGTCCTGCTTTCCACCCATATCGTTTCCGATGTGGAGGATATCGCCGACAGAATTCTCATTATGAAGTCGGGACAGATCATCTGGCAGGGAGACGGCAAAGGAATGGATGGCAAACTCGAAGATTTTTATCTTGAGAAGATAGAGGAGTAGGAGACTTATATGAAAAACAACTGTTTTGGGACCTTGTTTCTTTTTGAATTAAAGAAAATACTAAAATCCAAAGTTGCTGTGATCACGTTTTTTATCCTGCTCATAGTGGGCTTTATTAATGTTGAAAGCGAGATGGGGGATAATGCGGATATATATGCTCAGAATGAACTGGGTAAGATAGAAGGCAGAACAATAGATGATACTCTTATAAAGGAAATGGTGGATAATCCGGAAGATGGAAGTGAATCGCCGCATACATATAGAAATTTGAACCTGTGGGTTGCTAGGATCTGGGGAACTGTTATTCCCGAAGATCTGACCGTTTACAAACTTTCACAGGCCAGAGATTCAATGATAGGGCAATATATGTATGATGAAAAGCTTTCTGAAGGAGAGCTTCAATACTGGAAAGAAAAAAACGACGTTGATTTTCCCGGGGTATGGCACGATAACATGGATGCCAAAGGATATATTCATGCAACAAGCAATTTGTATTTATTCGCCATTCTTTTTCTGCTCCCAATGGGCGTTGCGATTGTATTTGCCATGGAGTATCAGCATAAAACCGATCCTTTGATAAGGGCAAGTAAGTTCGGCGATAAGAGAACTTATTATACTAAGATGCTCGCAGGAATAACATACGCAGTAGTTAGCATGTTACTTGTGATCGGTCTCGCATTGGCTTATATGGCTATCAGATACGGAACAGATTGTCTTGGTATATCTACACTATTGGTGGATCCTTTTTTACTTATCGATATGACAGCAAAAGAACTGCTTATAAGGATGGTTGTGATTATGATCGCATCCTGCGTTATGTTATCGACAATGACTATGTTTTTATCTCAGGCATTTAAAAATGCATTTGCTGTACTGGGCGCGATGTTTGGTTTTTGGTTCTTATGTGCTCTTCTTAATGTAGTAGTCAATATCCGTCCCTTATCGCAGTTCATAAGCTCGCTGCCCTACATGGTAGTCGCTACCGATATTGGAAAAGAATACCGTTTGGTCAACATCTTCGGAAGATATTTTACAATATTTGAGTATGCGCCTGTCTTGTACATTTTACTGGGGATATTGTTTTTAACGCTTGGAAGAATTTTATATGGAAGGCAAGAGAGATGAATTATGAGAAACAACTATTTTGGAACGTTGTATCTTTTTGAGTTAAAAAAGATACTTAAGAATAAAGCCGCTATGATCACCTTTTTGATAATGGTGATAGCAGCTTTTATTGTTGGCGAGGGTGAAATCTCGGGAAATGCTACTGCCAAGGAAAGAGAGCAGTTCAAGAAGATCGAAGGAAGAACGATCGATGACAGTCTCCTTGAAGAGATAAAAGAAAATATAAACGACTACGGAGAGTGGGATAAGGTCGATCCAACCTATGAGAACCTTGTTTCCTGGGCTCGAAACAAAGGGGATATTCATAATCTTACTGTGGAGGCTCTGGAAAAAGACAGAAATGACAGCATACAGGAAGCAAAAGAAATGAATCTTTTATCTCCCGGGGAATATGAATACTGGGAGAAAAAGCAAGATAATATAGACTATCCGGGAACATGGTACGATCCGCTCTATTCATTCGGAATAACTTTGGGGCTTTGCGATCTGAGGATCGTGATATTTCTTTTCCTGATCCCCATGGGACTTGCGGCTGTATTTGCGGCGGAGCATCAAAACAAAACCGATCCTATTATAAGAGCAAGTAAGAACGGCGATAAGAGGACATATTATGCCAAAATGCTTGCTGGTATGAGTTATGCGATCTTTGGAGCGGTGGTGATAGTAGCTTCTTTTTTGGGTTATTTCTTTATCAGATGGGGCACATACTATCTTGATCTTCCAATAAATTATAATTATGCATATACATCTGTCAGTCTCACGTTAAAAGAGCATTTGTGGATGTTGACCAAACTTATTTTGACGGGAAGTGTTCTGATAGCTGCATTTACACTCTTTTTGTCACAGACATTAAAAAATGCATTGGCGGTAATGGGAGTATCCCTTGGAGTGTGGTTTGTTAATGTGATCCTTGCATCAACGCTTCCGCTTAGAATGAGAGTATTATCACAATTTATTCAATGGCTCCCACATACGCTGATTGATGATAGAATAGTATACGAATACAGATTGGTGAAGCTGTTTGGAAGATATTTTACAGCTTGGGATTTTGCACCGTTTGTGTATATCATATTTGCCATCATTTTTGTAGTTGCGGGAAGAATTATATATGGAAAAAAAGAGTAATAAATCAGCGACACTTAAATATAATCAGATAAAAGAGAAGCTTAAGGCACTCATCCTCGAGGAAGAGATAAAGCCCGGGGAAAAAATGCCTTCCGAAAATGTGCTTTCTGAGCGGTATGGCGTAAGCCGTCAGACCGTCAGAAAGGCTATTTCGGATCTTGTAAATGAAGGTTATGTCTATGCGGTTCAGGGCAGCGGAACATATTGCTCAGACGCATCGCGATTTAAGAAAGATTCCAAGGACATTGCTGTTGTAATGACCTATCTTTCCGATTACATTTTTCCAAAAGTTATTAGCGGGATTGATTCAGTTCTTTCAGATAACGGATACAGTATTGTGCTCAAGCATACCAATAACTCCAGAACACGTGAGATCAAGTGTCTTGAGGAGCTTATTGAGAAGAATATCGACGGAATAATAATAGAGCCGAGTAAGAGTAATGTCTTTTGCAAACACAAGGATCTGTACGATAAGCTCGACAAATACGGCATTCCATATGTCTTTATCCAAGGCTATTATTCCGTTATGGAAGATAAGCCTCACGTCCTCATGGATGATGAGAAGGGAACATATCTTTTGACTAAGTATCTTATTGACCTTGGGCATAAGAATATTCTTGGGGTGTTCAAGAGCGACGATGTGCAGGGACAGAACAGGCACAAAGGATATGCGAAAGCACTTGCGGATTCTGGAATTGCATATGATCCTGAGAACGTTATATGGTTCTATACAGAGGACAGGGCGGTTCATCCATATGTGAATCTGCAGAACATGATACGCAGCGGCAAAGAAATCGATTCAATTGTGGCGTACAATGACCAGATAGCGTATCATCTCATAAAGGCGCTTAATGAACTCGGTGTTAAAGTGCCTGAAGATATTTCCATAACAGGCTATGACAACTCGCTCACAGCGGGAAGTTCGGAGCTTAGGCTCACGACCATAACGCATCCCCAGCAGGAACTTGGCAAGATTGCCGCAGAGATGCTTCTTAAGATGATAAGGGGAGAAGCGGTTGAAAAAAGGGTTATAATTGAGCCGGAACTTATTGAAGGAAATTCATGTAAGAAAAAGAATAAATAGATACAGACAAAAAATGTCTGCCTCTCGGATATCAATGAAATCACGAGAGGCAGATTTTTTTAATCCAGATTAAGTTTTTTATTTGAAACGAATATTGCTACTCCGTAGAATGCTACACATAAGAAGACGGAATATAGCAGGTTCTTTGTGATCCATCCTCTCATGGTGAAGTTCATAGAAGATTCAAATGCTGCAAACATCAGCCCGAAATGACCTGTAAATGAGATTATACCCATAACAAACTGTGTAGCAAAATAGCATATTACAGCGCCAAGAATCTTATGTTTGCTCCAAAGCTGACCTACGGTTATTGAGTAATCATACATCAGCATTTTTGATATACTGCTCAAAATAAAAACCAGTATAAATTCGAAGATAATCAAATTGGTACTTGCTGCGCCGACTTCTTCTATTATGGTAGCATATGCTTCATCAATAAAAGTAACTATTTCCTTGAAGTTTCCGCTTAGCATGAATGTGAAACTTACGGAGAAAAAAGTAGCAAGCGTGGATGCCAAAGTCCATATGCAACCAACTATAATTCTTGAAGAAACGACCTCAGTAATACTTGCAGGTAATGTGAAAGACAGGTATCCCTGCGGAGTATAAAGGCTTCTGTAGTAGTGTACAAAAAGAAATACAGCGGACAGCATAGATAATGAAGAAACGAGCATAGCGTATCCTATTACTCCGAATGTCAGGAGAAGTTCCTGCATGTCGGTAAGGGTCGGCGAATTTAAATTAAGGAAATTGCCAACCAGTCCCGCAACAACTCCCGCACCTATAAGGACTCCGCAGATAAGTGTCATTATCATCCATGTTGCTTTAAATTCATATTTAATAAGTGTTCCTAGCATCTGTATACCTCCCTGAACAATTCATCAACTGATTTGCCGGTCTCGGACCTTATAGTGTCGATAGGCTGGTAAAGTCTGACATTTCCATATTGTAAAAAAATAGCTTCATCCAGTATTCGCTCTACATCGGCAATAAGATGAGTTGATATAAGGATGGATGCTGAAGGATCATAGTTTCCTATTATAGTGCGCAGGATGTAATCTCTTGCGGCGGGATCAACTCCGGCAATAGGCTCATCAAGAATATAGAGTTTTGCTCTGCGGCTCATGACAAGGATCAGCTGAACCTTTTCTTTTGTGCCTTTTGAAAGCGTTTTTAATTTGAATTTGGGATTGATGCCAAGATTTGTAAGCATGTTATAAGCTCTGTTCATGTCAAAATCGGCGTAAAAATCCCTGAACATCGTGATTGTCGCTTCGACAGTCATATTGTCGTTGAGATACGTCTGGTCGGGAAGATATGAGATGACCTTTTTGCTTTCGGTTCCGATCGGCATGCCGTCGACATATACCGCGCCGGAAGTGGGCTGAAGCAGACCGCAGATGATCTTGATAAGTGTAGTCTTGCCGCTTCCGTTAGGGCCAAGAAGTCCTGTGATATGACCCGGACCGATGGACAGGTTGACATTTGTCAGGGCTTGGACACGGTCGTATGTCTTTGACAGCCCTTGTATTTCCAACAAATTATTCATACTTTTCTCCTTTGGATTTATTTTGCTGTAGAGTTTTGATTTACGAACTGCAGAATTTCTTTTTCACTAAATCCAAGCTTCCCCATATTAATAAAGAATTCCTGTTTCAGTGAATCAGCTAAGGATGCCCTTAATTCATCAATCATCTTCTTATCTTCCGTAATAAAGCGACCACTGGTTGTTTCTGAATGGACAAGCCCCGTTGATTCTAGCTCGCTAAGCGCCCTCTGCATTGTGTTGGGATTTACTCCTGCGTCAAATGCAAGATCGCGAACACTTGGCAACTTTTGACCGGGATCGTACTTGCCCGAAACGATATTGTTCTGAAGATGCTCAATGAGCTGGACAAAAATAGGACCTGATGCATTAAGAATCCATGGCATAGCGCGCTTTCCTTTCTTTATAATAATTGTATTAACCACTTAATACAGTTATACGATATAAGATATGAGCCCATTTGTCAATTGAAAGAAAATGTTATAATGGTTTCCGAAAATAATTTTAGAAAATATCAGCTTAGGCGATATATCGCGAAGGGCAGAAAATAAGGAGTTTAAGAATGGCTATTTGGCAGTTGAGTTTTGACGTGGTTGATAAGAATAAGGATTTAAACGATGAGGATATACGTTGCTGGGAACAGGAACCTGAGAAGGTGCGTGACATTGCTTTTTTGGATAAGATAAAGGACTGGTCAAAAGATATTGAAACATACGGTGACCTCGAAAAGACCTGCATAGAGCTTTGCAAGGAAAATGACAAAGCCACCAAAATCAGCATAAGGCTTGACGTGCGAGGAATCAGCGAGACTTTGCTGGAAGATATTATAAATTACATTGTCGGAGTCGATGGAAAAATCTTATACAAAAATGAGTTGTTTGCTCCTTCGCTTCCGGAGCTGAAGGGAATAATCATTAAATCCGATGCGTTTAGGTTCTGCACAAATGTAAGAAGGAGATAAATAGAGATGCCCTTTTTAATGGTATTAATTCAATGATAACAGAGTGTAGAAAATGATTGGCATTAGATTACATCAATAGTGCTATAGTAGGTTTGCATAAATGTCACAAACCTTTACCTCCGCATGTCGGGGTGCTTTTCGTAGAACAGATTCTTGTCACGGTACATGCGCTCGTCGGCATATCTCATGGCGTGCTGTAAGGAACCGGAGCCGTCGTCATGATAGAAGCCCACGGCAAAGCACAGGTGATCGGGATCGCCTGTAAGTTCTTTGAGCTTTTCTATTTTTTCTTCAAATTCATGTTCGCTGCTGCGCGTTGATATGATAGCGAATTCATCGCCACCTGCTCTGTAGATGTTATCGTCGTTAAAGATTTCTTTCAGAAGATCCGCGGCAGCGGCAATAAGCTTATCGCCGGCACTGTGACCCTGATTGTCATTGATGATCTTAAGACCGTTGATGTCGCAGAATGCAACAGAGAACGGAATCGGTTTGAAGCTGAATTTGATAGTGAATTCTTCTATATCTGCATTCATGCAGTTTCGGTTTTTCACGCCCGTCAATATATCTATGTTGCTGAGATATTCAAGCCTTTCCAGGAACAGATGGTTCGCAACTTCTGCGGACAAAAAGAAAGATACCAGTTCGATCATTGCTTTAACTTTGGTTAAAGATTCTACATCGAAGTTTGCAATGTAAAGATAACCGATTATGGTGTTCTGGCGCAAAAAAGGAACCAGACACAAACTGTAGACATAGCTGTCTCTGAGCGTTTTTACCCATTCGGGAGCTTCTTTTTCGTAGTATTCTAAGTCTGCCTCGTCTTTTATGATAATCGCATTTGTGTGTTTTAAGAGCCTTTCCCAGCTTGCAACTATAGAAAACGGAATATGTGAGAAAATTTCTTTTATGTCAACGTTGTCGACCGTTGATCCGCTTATAACTTCATATTTTTGCTGGTCGCTTTGATAGGACATGACACTTGCACCAAATGCGTGAGTGTATTCTCTTATGTAGTCGGTGACAAGTTGCATGCTTGAATAAAAGTCTTTTTCACTTTGAAGTTCGAGACAGGTCTTTATCACAAATGAAGCAATTTCGGGAGATACAGCGGAGAATTTGTTTACGTCCATATCTTTGTTCAGAGTGTAAAGGAACATGCAATATGCTGTATCAGGTGCAGTTTCATCTTTGCTTACGGTGATGGGGAGCATATAGTTTTCGGTCCAGTAACCGTACAACTTAGTCGTATCAACATAGGTGTGGATAGGTTCTTTTTTCCAGGCGGCTTTGAAACAATTGGCTTCGAATTTAGGCTCTTTTTGTACATTGATTGTGTACAAAGAACCTTCCATTCTGGACTCGATTTCTTTTACTTTATCTTCATGACTTTTTCCAAGATCCGATTCATCTTGGAAAAACAAAGCAATACTGTCGTTTATAAATGAATTGTTTATGGCAAAGTAACGCATTTCGGCAAAATTTCCGCTTTCATCTTTCTTGACTGCCATAACGCAAGCGGAAAGAGGGATGGTATTCACAGATGTTTTTAACTTGGTATAAAGATCATGATTCATAGATAGCTGTACCGTCCTTTCCTCTACATAATATATAATAACCGTGAATTAAATAATAATCAAATGATATAACGATAAAATATTGTCGAAGCAAGCTGATGGCGGGCAATCAAGAGAATATTGTATTGCAAAAAAAGTAACAACTTGACTACTCGTACGTACAAGTTTGAAAATTGAAACAAGAAGGTAATATTTTTTTATTTTTATGGAGGTATTTGAAATATGATTCAGACAAAAGCGTATAAGTTTTGGTTTTGCACAGGATCACAGGATCTCTATGGGGATGAGGTCTTGAGACATGTAGCGGAACACTCGAAAGAAATCGTTGAAGAACTTAACAAGTCAGGTATCCTGCCTTATGAAGTTGTATGGAAACCTGTACTTATAACAAATCAGCTTATCAGACAGACTTTCAATGAGGCAAATGCAGATGATACTTGCGCCGGTGTTATCACATGGATGCATACTTTCTCACCTGCAAAGTCATGGATAATCGGACTTCAGGAATACAGAAAGCCTCTTTTGCATCTTCATACTCAGTATAATGAGGAGATTCCTTACGATTCAATCGATATGGATTTCATGAATGAGAATCAGGCTGCTCACGGTGACAGAGAGTACGGTCACATCGTAAGCAGAATGGGAATTGAGCACAAGGTTATCGCAGGCTATTGGAAAGATAACGAAGTAAGAAACAGAATGGCTACATGGATGAGAACAGCTGTTGGAATCATGGAATCAAGCCATATCAGAGTAATGAGAGTTGCCGACAACATGAGAAACGTTGCGGTTACAGAAGGTGATAAGGTTGAAGCTCAGATCAAATTTGGTTGGGAAGTTGATACTTATCCCGTTAACGAGATCGCAGACAGCGTAGCAGCAGTAAGCCAGTCGGATGTAAACGCACTTGTTGATGAGTACTATGGCAAGTATGACATAATTCTTGACGGAAGAGATCCTGATGAATTCAAGAAGCACGTTGCAGTTCAGGCTCAGATTGAGCTTGGATTTGAGAGATTCCTTGAGGAAAAGAACTATCAGGCTATCGTTACACACTTTGGCGATCTTGGTGCTCTTAAGCAGCTTCCCGGTCTTGCTATCCAGAGACTTATGGAGAAGGGCTATGGCTTCGGTGCCGAGGGTGACTGGAAAGTTGCAGCAATGGTACGCCTTATGAAGATCATGACTCAGGGCATGAAGGATGCGAAGGGAACTTCCATGATGGAAGATTACACATACAATCTTGTCAGAGGCAAAGAGGGAATCCTTCAGGCGCACATGCTTGAGGTTTGTCCTACAATCGCAGACGGCCCTATCAGCATCAGAGTTAAACCTCTTTCAATGGGTGACAGAGAAGATCCCGCAAGACTTGTATTTACATCTAAGGAAGGCAGAGGTGTAGCAACTTCTCTTATCGACCTTGGAAACAGATTCAGACTTATCATAAATGAAGTAGAATGTAAAAAGACAGAGAAGGCAATGCCTAATCTTCCTGTAGCAACCAACTTCTGGACACCTTATCCTGATCTTTACACAGGAGCAGAAGCTTGGATCCTTGCAGGCGGAGCACACCATACTGCTTTCTCATACGATCTTACCGTTGATCAGATGGCTGATTGGGCTGAGATGTCCGGTATCGAAGCAGTGATCATCGACAAGAACACAACAATACCTGCATTTAAGAAAGATCTTAAGCTTGGAGAAGTGTTCTATAGATAAGGCTTTTATCGCTATTTTTTAATTGGCGTAGCAAGCATATATACATTAATGTTAAAGGGCACAGAAAACTTTGAATATCAGAGGTTTTCTGTGCTCTTTTTAACTATTATATTAAGATGTGCGGGTAGAAATTAGGTGTTTTTACGTGAGAAATTGCGGTGGATAGAGATATCTCACGTAAATTTGGCTAGGAAATTGAATTTTTTACGTGAGAAATTGCGGTGGATAGAGATATCTCACGTAGATTTGGCCAGGAAACTGAAAATATTACGTGAGGAAATGTGGTAGATAGAGATATCTCACGTAAATTTGACCAGGAAATTGAAAATATTACGTGAGAAATCACGGCGGAGCAGAAGAAACTCACGTAGGTTTCGGCAGAAATTAGGTATTTTTACGTGAGGAATTGTGGTGAATAGAGACGTTTCACGTAAGTTTGGATGAAATAGCTGTATTTAAAAATTTCACTTTATAAAACAAAAAATGATATCTCATTAGTGCGATTTTTGAGAAGCAATGAAGGCTTCATGATGTTAGAATAAACATAGTGTGTGACTTTGCATATATGGAATAGCAAAACAACAGAATTCAGGAGGGGATAAGATGAACAATCAGAATGATCTTTACAGACTTATAAATGGTGTGGGAATTCCCTGCATCGGCTTTGGAACATGGCAGACTCCGGAAGGAGATGTCGCCGTAAAATCCGTGGAGCATGCGATAAAATCTGGATACCATCATATTGATACCGCGCAGGTTTACGGAAATGAGGAAGGTGTCGGAAAAGGCATCAGGATGGGAGTTATAGACAGCGGACTAAAGAGAGAAGATATCTTTGTAACAACAAAGATCTGGAATGACAAGCACAGCTATGATCTTGTTAAGAGCTCTTTTGACGAATCACTTAAAAAGCTTGGCATGGACTACGTAGATCTTCTGCTTATACATTGGCCCAATCCCATATACTTCAGGGATCACTGGGAAGAGGCAAACGCAGAGACCTGGAGAGCGATGGAAGAGCTGTATGAGGAAGGAAAAATCCGCGCCATCGGTATCAGTAATTTCAGACAGCATCATATAGAGGAACTTCTAAAGACAGCTAAGATCAAGCCTATGGTCAATCAGATAAGACTTTGCCCCGGCGATACGCAGGATGAGCTTGTTAAGTATTGTAAAGACTTGGGAATGGTTATTGAGGCGTACAGTCCAATGGGAACAGGCAAGATCTTTGACGTTCCTGAGATGAAAGAGATTGCGGCTAAGTACAACAAGAGTGTTGCGCAGATCTGCGTTCGTTTCAGCTTGCAGATGGGCTTTCTTCCTTTGCCTAAATCTGTTACACCCGAAAGAATCGAAGAGAACATCAAGGTGTTTGATTTTGAATTAGAGGAAAAAGATGTGCAGCTCATCGCAGGACTTAAGGGATGCGTTGGATATGCGACAGATCCCGATACAGGAAATTTCTAATTTCCTATCTATTAAGTAACTAACCCGGAGGATATATACATGAAATACATTGACATCGTAAACGGACCGCAGAAGGCGTCCGCAATCATACAGGGATGTATGAGAATGCCGTCGCTGTCCAAGGAAGAAGCCGCTAAGGTCATAGAGACTGCCTATGAGTGCGGGATCAATTTTTTTGACCACGCAACATGCTACGGAGCGGGAGAAGCAGAGACACGCTTTGCAGAGGCATTTCCGCTTACGGGGATTAAGAGAGAAGATATCTACATACAGAGTAAGACCGGAATCTATCCGGACAGACAGGAGTTTGACTGGACAAAAAAGAGTATCCTTGAGAGTGTTGACGGTATTCTTTCAAGACTTAAAGTAGACTATATTGATACACTGCTGCTTCACAGACCGGATCTCCTTTTTGATCCGCAGGAAGTTGCGGAGGCATTTGATACTTTGGAGAAGGCGGGAAAGGTTCGCGGCTTTGGCGTCAGCAACCTCATGCCTACTCAGATCGAGTTGTTAAAAAAATGTGTGAAGCAGCCGCTTGTTATAAACCAGGTGCAGCTGTCTCTTGAACAGTCGCAGCTCATCGATCAACCTTTGTACGTTAATAACAAGACAACCGACATGTCTTTGAGCAGAGACTGCGGAACGCTTGATTATTGCAGATTAAAAGACATTACTATACAGGCATGGTCGCCGCTTCAGGTCGGAATGTTCAAGGGGACTTTCATAGACAATCCTGATTTTCCTGAGCTTAACAAGGCTTTGCAGGATATTGCAGACAGAGATGGGGTATCAAAGACAGCGGTCGCTCTTGCGTGGATACTTCGTCATCCCGCCAAGATGCAGGCAATCATTGGTTCAATGAATCCCGAGCATATCAAGGATGCATGCGATGCGACCAAGGTTGAGCTTTCTCACCACGACTGGTATGCTTTGTACCTGGCGTCAGGCAAGTTCCTGCCTTAAATAAATACCGATGAACTAAGGGTCGGGGCTTTGGGCTTTATACTTTGTTGCTAATGACTCAAAAGTATAAAGCCCAAAGTCACCCAATGTCATTAAGTTAAGGTGACAAAAACAAAAATTGTAGCAAACTGAGGATGAAGAACAAAGCACTTCATCCTCAATTTTTGTTTTTAAGGCATCACAAATAGACGGAGTCTCTCCGCCAAAATATGCAGCTTATCTT
>JAGAAO010000054.1 GCA_017615275.1 Butyrivibrio sp. | reverse complement strand
TTTATTAAGGCAGATAAACAATCTGTCTTTTTAGCATACTCAAAAATATCAAAACAAAAAGGAAGTAATGATAATTGTAGAATTATAATCATTACTTCCCTATTGATTTGATTTTTGCCGCCTTAACTAAATGACATTGGCCTTGCAGCCTCTTTTTATCTAAAGAAATCATTATGATTCAAGAATATGTGCAATAACGTGCGAAGCGTATATGCTCATGGCAAATCTGCTGCGCTTTAAGTTTTCGTTGAGCTCGAAGAAAATTCTCGAGTCTTCGTAATCTGATTTGAAGAACGGAGTAAAGACAAGATCCCATTCTCTCAGGTACTGGCTTTCCTTTTTGGTATAGCAGTTCGTGGCTTTTGCCTTCTCCCTGTATGCCTTGTCCACGAATGATGCGATGGACTTGTGGATAGCCATATCTTCTTTGGGAAGATAGTAGTAGTCTTTGTAATTTGAATAGAAGTACTTGAGCTCTGCCTCGATGAGCGGAACTCTAAGTATAGCTTCATCTTTATCGGTCTTGAAATAGCAGTCATCCACATGCCCTGTCAAAGATGACGGGAGAGCAAACGGAAGAGACAGCTTCATAAATAATTCTTTCTTGGGATTTCCCTCATAATCGTTGTAGTAATTAGCCTGAACCTTCTTGGCTTTTACAGGCAGAACGACGTTTTCGGGATCGCTTGAACGCAAGTATTTTTCTTCGGCTATGGGCTCATCTGTCCTCACCGATGTTCTAGGCATATTTCTGAATAACTTAAAGAATTTCTCATATAAGAACATGGGCAAAAGAGAGAACATTCCCTTTACGTCTTCGTAGTTGTGAAGAAGAAGGACTTCGAGAGCGCCCTGAGATCTTTTCTTTTTATAAGAAGCATAAACAGGGATAAGCTTTCCACCGTCGTACTTGTCGGCTCTTGTGATTCCGAGATACATCTCGATTGTCTTCTGTTTGCAATCGAGAAGTCCCAACTGATTCTTGTACGGACGAATGCTCTTGTTTATGTCCACTGAATGTGTTTTGGCTAAAGGATTTGGAATATGGTATTTTTCAAGTTTGTTTTTTAAGAAAGGAAGATCGAATCTGTCCCCGTTAAAATTAATAACTCTTGAAAAGTGATTAAAGTTTTCTGCAAATACCTTTAGGATTTCCACTTCTTCATCTTCGTTTTCAGCAAAGAGCTGGTATATGATCCAGGCGCCGTTTTCATAGTAAGAAAGACCGATCATATAAATGTCAGAGTTTCTGGGTGACAGGCCGGTTGTTTCTATATCTATGAACAGAATGTTGCTTAAACTGCATCCAAGCATCTTTGGTAGCGTATTTACAATATGATCGTGAGAAAAAGTGATGCTTTTGACATTTTTTATCATGTTGATATACCTACTTTCCGAACTAACCTACACTATATTGTACCACAAAAAGTAAAGCATTTTTCGTTAAAATAATAACCACATTTTTTGATATTAATCATTAATTTTGACTAAAAGTTTGATAAAATTAAAGTAGTTGTGTACAATCATTCTGAAAATGTCTATTTTCAGGCAAATTTTTTTCTAAAAAGTCGAAAGAAGGGTAGGAAATGGCAAAAGGTACTTTTAAGGGCGGTATTCATCCTTATGAAGGAAAAGAACTTTCAAAGAATAAGCCCATAAAATCAGTGCTACCAAAAGGGGATTTGGTGTATCCTTTGTCACAGCACATAGGAGCACCGGCTAAGCCAATAGTTTCTGTTGGGGATTACGTTTTGACCGGACAGATGATCGCAGAGGCGAATGGATTTATTTCAGCGCCTATTTTTTCAACTGTTTCCGGAACGGTTGTATCTATCGAACCGAGGCGAATCGCTACAGGAGCTATGTGCGACAGTATCATCGTTGAAAACGATGGAAGGTACAGAGAGGTTGATTTCAGACCGCTCAAGCCTTATGAGGAAATGACCGCTGAGGACAAAGTTACAGCTGTCAGAGAAGCGGGAGTTGTAGGTATGGGAGGAGCAGGATTTCCCACTGCCGTAAAGCTTTCACCTAAGGAACCCGACAGAATTGAGTATGTTATCGCGAACTGTTCAGAATGTGAACCATATCTGACTTCCGATTACAGACGAATGATCGAGGAGCCTGAACTTCTTTTGGAAGGTCTTAAGATCGCCGTCAGTATTTTTCCAAATGCCAGAGGTATACTTGCAATAGAAGATAACAAACCGGACGCTATACATATCTTCAGAGATCTTACCAAGAACGACAAGGATATAAGCGTCAAGGTTGTTAAGACCAAATATCCCGAGGGCGCTGAGCGTATGCTTATTCACGCCGTAACGGGAAGAGAGATCAACTCATCCATGCTCCCTGCAGATGCGGGATGTATCGTGGATAACGTTGATACTCTTTGTGCTGTCTGCAGAGCCGTAAAAGAGGGCAGACCTCTGATGGAGAGAATCGTTACCATCACAGGTGATGCCATTGCGGATCCCAGAAACTATAAGGTCAGAATAGGAACCAATTATAAAGAACTTATCGAAGATGCGGGAGGCTTCAGAGCAAAGCCCGCCAAGATCATATCTGGAGGTCCTATGATGGGATTTGCCATATTCGATCTTGATATTCCCACAACAAAGACTGCATCGGCACTTACATGTCTTACAAGAGATGCGGTTTCACAGTTTGAGCCGTCAGCATGCATTAACTGTGCAAGATGTGTTGAGGTGTGCCCCGAAAGACTTGTTCCCAAGTATCTTGCGGATGCGGTTGAACACAATGATGCGAATAAGTTTCTTCATTTGTACGGAATGGAGTGCTGCGAGTGCGGATGCTGCAGCTACATCTGTCCCGCAAGAAGACAGCTTACTCAGCTCATTAAGGGTATGAGAAAAATACAGCTTGCAAATAGGAAAAAGTAAGGGGGACATTTTTGATGAGTAGTGATTTTAGAAGAGTGTCATCCAATCCGCATGTAAGATCCAATACGACCACAGCCAATATCATGATATGGGTACTTATCGCATTGCTTCCTACTACGGGATTTGGAATATATAATTTTGGGATGCATGCCCTTTTGCTGATCGGTGTATCGGTTGGAACATGTGTCCTTGCCGAGATAATATTCGAGCTTATGGTTCATAAGCCTGTAACGGTATTTGATTTCTCGGCAGTGGTAACAGGACTTTTGCTTGCGCTTAACCTTCCGCCGACAGCGCCTTTGTGGCTGCCTGCACTCGGAGGCGTGTTTGCGATTGTCTTGGTTAAGCAGCTTTTCGGAGGACTGGGTCAGAACTTTATGAACCCGGCTCTTGGAGCAAGATGTTTTCTTATGATATCTTTCCCTGCGATCATGACAAATTTCAATACCGATGCATATGCAGGTGCGACACCTCTTTCAAATATTAAGAACGCCATAGAGGTAAACGTAATGGATATGATAATCGGAAGGACACCCGGAACAATCGGTGAGACTTCAATGATCTGTATTGTTATCGGTGCGATCATTCTTTTTGCTGTCGGAGTTATTGATTATGTTATTCCGTTCAGCTACATCATTACGTTTGGTGTTTTCTATGCGGTTATAGGAGGCAAAGGTTGGGCATATCTTTCAGCACAGCTCGCAGGTGGCGGACTTATGCTTGGTGCTTTTTTCATGGCAACCGATTATGTGACCTGTCCCATTACCAAGAGAGGAAGATATATATACGGAATCATCCTTGGACTTTTGACCGCAATATTCCGTATGTACGGTTCAAACGCAGAGGGTGTTTCATATGCAATCATAATTGGAAATATCCTTGTTCCTCTTATTGATAAAATAACTCTTCCGAAGGCTTTCGGAATCAGAAAAAAAGCTAAGAAGGAGGCGATAAGAGCATGAGAGATTTTATGAGCATGATTAGGAACGCCTTTATACTTTTCTTTATAACGCTGGTTGCCGGAGCGAGTCTTGGAGTAGTGTATCAGGTTACCAAGGATCCTATAGCTTATCAGGAGACTTTGGCTCAGAACAAGGCGAATCAGGCTGTTTTTGCGGATGCCGGTGCATTCAATGAGCTTGGCAAAGACCCTGATGCTTTTAAAGCGGTTCTCGAAGGAAAAAACGGAATTACTATTGAGAGTGTAAAAGAGGCTACAAGTTTAGAAGGTCAGCTCCTTGGATATGTAATTCAGATGAAATCAAGAGGATACGGTGATGACATAGTCTTTACCGTGGGAATAAGGCATGACGGAATAAAAAATGGAACAATAAACGGAATCTCTATTATTTCCATTTCTGAGACTCCGGGACTTGGAATGAATGCCGGAAAAATCATTGTTCCTCAGTTCGTAGAAAAGATGGCGCTTAGATTTACCGTCGTTAAGAAGGGACAGATCACTGATTCCGGTTCACAGATTGAGGCGATATCCGGCGCGACTATAACATCAAAAGCAATCACAGACGGCGTAAATGTCGCTGTTGCGTATTATGATCAAGCTTTGAAAGGAGAACAGTGATGAGAAGAGAAGCAAAAAAAGGCGCGCTTGGGTTAAGACAGAATACTCCCGCCGAAAGATTTTTTAACGGTCTCATTACTGAGAATCCTACGTTGGTATTGATGATCGGTATGTGTCCCACACTTGCGGTCACATCTTCAGCCATAAACGGACTTGGAATGGGACTTGCGACCACATTCGTTTTGGCACTTAGTAATGCGGTAATTGCGATGCTCAGAAGGGTTATTCCTTCTACAGTCAGAATTCCTTCTTTTATCGTTGTAATCGCATCATTCGTTACACTTGCGCAGCTCCTTATGCAGGCGTATGTTCCTACGATAAACAAGGCTCTCGGAGTATATATTCCTCTTATCGTAGTTAACTGTATTATCTTCGGAAGAGCGGAAGCGTATGCGAGTAAGCACGGAATGATCCCTTCGTTCTTCGACGGAATCGGAATGGGAATCGGATTTACATGTGCGATCACTGTTATCGGTCTTTTCAGAGAACTGATCGGTGCGGGAACCGCTTTTGACATACAGATTCTCGGTGAAGGAACGATCTTTGGCGGAACGGTAGGCGCTTATCTTTCACTGTATCAGCCTATCAGCATTTTTGTTCAGCAGGCAGGAGCGTTTTTTGTACTCGCATTCCTGATCGCGGCAATGAATAATATCAAATTAAAGGTTCAGAAAAAGAAGGGGGATGAAGAAACATGACAGATAACGTAGTATATGATCTTGTGGCACTTATGCTTTCTGCATCGCTTATAAATAACGTTGTATTAAGCCAGTTCCTCGGTCTTTGTCCCTTCCTCGGAGTTTCCAAGAATACGAAGACCGCGCTCGGAATGGGCGGTGCGTGTATTTTCGTTATAACGCTAGCATCATTTGTTTGCAGTATTATATTTAAGTTTGTACTTAACCCGCTTGATCTTTCATATTTGCAGACCATCGTATTCATCCTTGTTATTGCGATGCTTGTTCAGTTTGTAGAGATGATATTGAAGAGATACATTGTTTCTTTGTACAATGCTCTCGGCGTATATCTTCCGCTTATTACAACAAACTGCGCGGTTCTTGGTGTTGCACTTAACAACGTTACAGACGGATATGGAATACTTGAAAGTACAGTCTGCGGATTTGCAACAGCTATAGGTTTTACCATTGCGATAGTTATTTTGGCAGGACTTCGTGAAAGAATGGAGTACAACGATATACCGGCTCCTTTTAAGGGAATGCCTCTTGTACTTCTTACTTCAGGACTTATGGCAATTGCGTTTTCGGGATTTTCGGCTTTGAGATAATAAAGGTCGAAAGAAGGAGAATAACTTATGATAAGTGGAATAATCATCGCGACTATGGTGGTCGCAGGTGCCGGAATCATCATCGGATTGATTCTGGGATTGGCAGATATGAGACTCCATGTTGACATTGATGAAAGAGAAGCGGCTATTCTTGAGGCACTTCCCGGAAATAACTGCGGAGGTTGCGGTTTCCCCGGATGTTCGGGATGTGCGGCTGCCATAGCAAAGGGAAGAGCGGAAGTAAATCAGTGTCCTGTCGGAGGAAGTGCCGTAGCTGAGGCAATTTCCGAGATAATGGGAGTAGAAGTCAGAAAAACAACAAGAATGGTTGCGTTTGTGCATTGCGGCGGAGACTGCGAGCAGGCAACTCAGAAGTACGAATACAACGGAGTTCCCGATTGCAGACTTCAGGCACAGGTTCCCGGAGGCGGTTCAAAGACTTGCGACTATGGATGCCTTGGAGGCGGAACATGCGCTTCGGTTTGTCAGTTTGATGCGATTCATGTATATGACGGACTTGCAATCGTCGACAAGCATAAATGTAAAGCATGCGGTAAATGTGTAGAGGTTTGCCCAAGACATCTTATAGATCTTATACCGTACGATGCGCAGGAAGTTGTTACCTGCAAGTCGCAGGATAAGGGACAGGATGTAAACGGCTACTGTAAGGTTGGATGCATAGCATGTCACATTTGTGAAAAGAATTGTCCCGCAGATGCTATCTTTTTGGAAAACAATGTTGCACAGATTGATCAGGACAGATGTGTTCACTGCGATACATGTGTAAAGAAGTGTCCTAAGAAGGTAATCGCAGCGATTTAAGTAAATACTGAATTCTCTGAATTTATGAGGTATTGAGTCTTACTGACCATACAAAAACATAAATCTTTCACAATTTTTGGTTGAATTTGATATTGCGCCAAAGCCCAAAAAAGATATAAGATGTACTCGCTATCGTTGTTTGTCAGTTGGAGGTACATTTTTATGGGTGAATGGAGACAAGCTTTTGATAGGATAATGGATCAGTTATACAATCACCCCGAGGAGATGAGGGAACGTCTTTTGAAAAAGTACGAAGATCCCGCTTCGGATTCGGGTAGACATAATAGTTCCGCTATCGAAATGCAAAAATAATTGAAAAAACGAGAGGCTATCGCACTGATTTTAGTGTGATAGCCTTTCTTTACGCCTAGCCCAGATATTTCGACAACGCTGTACTAGCCCCAAAGTATCCGTTTGAAATGCTTTGGCTTACAATATTTTTTTAATTTTAAAGAAGATCAGACTTCCGATCACGATGATCAGGCTTAATGCAATTATCACCGGATAGCCGAATTTCGATTCAAGTTCCGGCATATATCTGAAATTCATTCCGTACCAGCCGACGATAAGAGTCAGAGGCATGAATATTGTAGTTACGACGGTAAGGACCGTCATGATGCGGTTCTGCTTAACATCAAGCTGTGACTGGTACAGGTCGTTCAGCTGGATTGTATAGTCTCTTAGATGTGTCGCTGCATCGTACAATCTGTCCACTCTGCTGGAGAACATGCGGAAGTATCTCAGATTGTTCTCCTGGAAGAAGCCGTTTTCGTTTTCTTCGAGCTCCTGTCCAAAGTCGAGAAGCTGTTCGTAATGTATGCGGAGATCTCTGATATCGCCGCGTATCTCATTGTTTCGTGACATGCGTGCGTTCTCTGCATCAGACATTATCTCTTTTTCTATACAGTCAAGTTCACGCTCGTATCTCTGCATGAGTTGCAGGTCGTTGTGAATTATCAGTTCCAAAAAGTCATACAGGAAACGCTCCAAAGACGGCTTGCGCCATTTCTTATTGCTTTGGATGCGTTTGACAAGACTGAGAGCACTGTTTCCCTGGTCAATAAATATTATTCCCGTTTCATCAAGAGCAAAAGCGAAACTTTCGGGCGAATCCGTTACGGATGATTGCACCGGAATGCAGAAAGTTCCCGTAAGAGAGTCGTAGTTTACTTCTGCTTTGGTGGAAAGAATCTCTTCATTTTCCATATCGAAATCTATGCCCATATCAAAATTCTCACTTTCATTAAGCCATTGCTCGGGAGAGAGAATGGCTACATAAGGTGAGTCTGCGTCATGGCATTGTGCTGCACTGCATTCTTCAAGAGTGTTCTTGATAAGATAGTACATAATAATTGTTCCTTAATCGTGATCCATAAAAGTTCTTACATTGATTCCGTTTACTTCTATGTGGTCGTCGACAGCGATTACAAGGCATTGTCTTCCGTCAACAATTCTTGATTCGACAAGGTCTGTCCTGTCGGGCTTTACCTTGATCACAACGTTCGGAGTTTCGATATCGAACTTCTTGGTGTGTGCAATGTTGCTTGCAAGAAGAGGATAGTCCTCATCGCCTGCACACTTGGTATAGGTCTCTTCAAAGTATCCGAGACGCTCGTCCGAAACGCCGCTGTCGTGAAGGAGCTGTTTGACGTCATTCTTATTGAGCTCAAGAGGCTCCGGATCGTCTGCGTGATCTTCGATCATATCATTTAAGTTATCATGAATGTTCTTCATGATATCGTAATCTGCGTTTTCTCCGATAGTGTTCTGAACCACGGTGTCAAAGATTCCCTTCTGCTCGGGAGCTGATATGGGAGCTCTTCCTCCGAACATAGCTTCAACAAACTCGGGCTGGAGATCATCGGGCTTTTTGGTGAAGTAGAGCATATTGTGAATGTCCGTGTCTCTCTCGATGAAAGCAGGGAATAGGAATCCCTTTGTGGGACCGTCAACTATCCAGTCTCTGAATCTGTCCTCGATGACATTCTTTTTCTGATTGTATCCGAGTCCTGCCTTTGAAAGTTTAACAGGGCAGATACTGCAGAGTATGTAGTCGTATACGTTCTCTGATGCATCCTCCATCTGGATTCCGTCGCTTGTGATTCCGGGGATATCGTAAGCTGCGTGCACGAGAATGATATAGTAATTCTCGCCGTTTACGTAGTTTGCGATTATCTTGTCATAGAACTCATCAATGAGTTCGTCGTCCTGAAGTTGGGAATTTCTCAGAGTCAAAAGAAATTCTTGAGTTCCTCCCGGTTGTTCCTGGTCAAGAGGAAACTCAAGACTTATAAGGTTTTTGCCGAGTGTTCCGGCAAGAGTATGCTGAAAAATATCGAGATACTTGAACATCTCTTCCTCCGGGAGCTGGCCGAAGGCTTTTCTGAAAGTAAGGAGTTTGTTTTTGTCGTGATCCACATAGCATCCGCAAATGTGATCGATGGTGCACCTGTCAGGTGTGAACTGTTTCTTGATTTCTAGTGTTTCTGCCTTATTCATAACTTATGTCATTTTCCTTTGTTTAAAAATATTTGGCACATATTCCGGGCGAACTGTGCCGGATATAATTGTACCATGATGGAATCGATAAGATCACCGATTGTCATCCTAAAAGCTATTTTAACAAATTTATCGTATGTAGTATCAAACATTTTTTCAAAAACTTTGATACTTTCCACATCGATCTGATTTACTACAGGTGTACTGATGTCTGTGGGGATTCCGAGCATTGATGACAAAGAGGTTGCGCTTGTTCCCATCATCTGGTTCATCGCTTCGGAAGCAGCAGAAAGATGGAGCTCAGTGATTTCGCCGGACGTATTATGCCCGTCACCGCCCATCATAAGATCTGTCATGACCTTTACGTCGTGTTCTTTAAGAATAAGCACGTTATTGCCTTCTAGACCTTTTACATAGTGAATCTGTACGAAGATACAGGTTTTTTCGTAATCGTCCAAGGCTTCGCTTCTTTTTATAACTTTAACACTAGGAGTAGTGATATCGACTTTTCTGTTTACCATTAAGCTAAGAGTAGTAGCTGAATTTCCCATGCTGATATTGGCAATCTCACCAATTGCATCAACCTGGTCACCGGTTAAAATGATGTCTTCCAATGTTCATGCCTCCTTCGCTTTTTTGTGGAACTACACTAATATTGTAGTGTATCTGCCTTAATCTTGTAAAGATTCATTTACGATATCTCACTAAAGCTTTATTCTTTTTTTAGAATATTGTTAATTATGTAAATTATGAAGTAGAAGCGGTTAAAAATAGCCTATTGCGACTTGAAGTTTATATGGATAAGATATAGTGTAGGGTAAAACATAAATTGACGGAGATTTTTACGATGATTTACACGGTTACGCTTAATCCGGCGATTGATTACGTGGTTCGTATGAACAGCCCGGTGCATTTGGGGATGACGAACAGGTCGGAGAAGGAAGAATGCTACTTTGGCGGGAAGGGAATAAATGTTTCTTCTGTGTTAAAGAATTTGGACGCCGAGAGTGTTGCTCTCGGATTTGTTGCCGGTTTTACGGGAGATGCGATAGCCGACAGCGTAAGGAAGCGAGGAATAACCGAAGATTTTATAAGGCTCGATGACGGCATTTCAAGAATAAACGTCAAGATAAAGGGTGAAGCTGAGACGGAGATCAACGGCGAGGGACCTGCAATTACTCAAGCGGACAGAGAGACTCTTTTTAACAGGGTAAAAGACCTTAAGGACGGCGATATGCTGATCCTTGCCGGAAGTATTCCCAAGTCGCTTCCGGAGGATACATATGAGAAGATGATGGAAATGTTAAGTAAGAAGGATGTTGACATCATAGTTGATGCTACCAAAGATCTTCTCTTAAACTGCCTTAAGTACAAGCCTTTTTTGATCAAACCCAACAACTACGAACTGGGAGAGATATTCGGAAAAGACTTAAAGACAGAAGATGATTTGACAGAACATGCGAATAAGCTTAGAGAAATGGGAGCAAGAAATGTGCTTGTTTCCATGGGAAAAGCAGGAGCGCTTCTTTTAACGGAGAACGGGGAAGTGTTAAAAGAAAAAGCACCTGAGGGAGAAGTTCTTAACTCCGTCGGTGCGGGAGATTCCATGGTCGCAGGATTTGTATATGAATACAAAAACAGCGGCGACTTTGCAAAAGCTCTTAAAATGGGAATCGCGGCGGGAAGCGCCACGGCTTTTTCAAACGACCTTGCTACAAGAGAGGATATTATGAGGGTGTTTGAAAACATCATCTAAATAGAAACGAGGAAAACAAAGGTGGACGAAAAAATTATTTACAGAGGGGTTGCGGCATCAAAGGGAATAGGCATAGGAAATGTATATATAATCAAGGAGCAGGAGCTTGTTTTTGAGAACCGGTCCAAGGATAGTGCAGAGGAGGAGAAGAAACGTCTTGAAAGAGCCATATCGGCTTTTAAAGAGGAAACTCTTGCAATGGCACGTGATGTAAAGAACAGGATCGGTGAAAAAGAGGCAGAGATTATAGAAGCACATTTTATGATGGCTCAGGATCCGGAGCTTGAAAATGTGATGATTGAACTTATAGAAGAAGGAAACGGCGCTGAAGCCGCAGTTAGTAACGCTTGCGATGTTTTTACAGAAGTTATCGCAAAGGAAGAAGATGACGATACACGTCAGAGAATCTCGGATATCACAGATGTAAAGAGTGGTATTCTCAAAAAGCTCCTCGGAATAAAAGAGATAGATCCAAACGATCTAGCAAAGGATACTGTCCTTGTAGCCAAGGAACTCACACCATCTTTTACGGCAGCACTTAAGAAGGACAATGTGCTCGCCATCATAACCGAATCGGGTGGAATGAATTCACATGCGGCAATTCTTGCAAGAGCACTTGGAATACCCGCGATATTGTCGGTTCCCGGAATCACCGGCCTTGTAAAGGACGGAGAACTTGTAATTGCTGACGGAAACGAAGGTTGTGTCTATGTATCTCCCGACGAAGAGACTGTTTCAAAATATAAAACGGCAGAAGAGCAGAGCGAAAAAGAAAAAGCGTCACACGAGGAGTTCAGGGGAAAAGAGACTCTTACAAAAGACGGCGAAAAGCTTGAGATATTCTGCAATATCGGCGGTGCAGAAGATGCCGTTAAGGCTATGGAAGCCGATGGCGAGGGAATAGGTCTTTTCCGCACGGAGTATCTGTATATGGAGAGCGGTAAGCTCCCTTCCGAGGAAGAGCAGTTTAACGCATACAAGGATGTCCTTGATAAAGTGCAGAATAAGCCTGTGATCATAAGAACGCTTGATATGGGCGGTGACAAGGCAATCGCTTATATGAATATAAAGAAAGAGGATAATCCGTTCCTTGGATGCAGGGCTGTTCGATACTGCCTCGGAAACAAGGATGTATTTAAGTCACAGCTCAGAGCCATTATGTGTGCTTCGGTTCACGGCGATGTTAAAATAATGCTTCCTCTCGTGACATGTGTTGAAGAGATCAGGGAAGCCAAAAAGGTTCTGGAAGAAGTAAAGAGAGGGCTCAAGAACGAGAACATTCTTTTTAAGGATAATGTGCAGATAGGATGCATGGCTGAAACGGCTTCGGCTGCATTTACCGCAGATATCCTCGCAAAGGAAGTTGACTTTTTCTCAATCGGAACCAACGATCTTATTCAGTATGTTATGAGTGTAGACAGAGGAAACTCTGATGTTGCTTATCTGTATTCGGCATTCCATCCGGCAGTTTTGAGAGCGATAAAGGCTATTGCGGATGCGGGAAGAAGAGCCGGAATACCCGTTGAGATGTGCGGTGAAGCGGCTGCAGAAGTTGCAATGGTGCCTATTCTCATTTCTTTTGGCATCAGAGCATTGAGCGTAAATCCGGCGAATGTTCTGGAGGTAAGAGAGGCAGTTTCAAAATGGACCAAGACAGAAGCAGACGCAGTTACCAAGAAGGTGCTGACGCTTGATAATGCTGCGGATATCGAGATGTTGTTAAAAAAAGCTGAAAAAAATTAAGGGATGTGTTAACATATTATTGGAAGTTATGACGGAGGAATTTTAGGCAGATGACTTTTGATAAATATATAAATCCCAATTTTACCCTAGTACAGAAGCTAATCTTTTTGGGAATAGCAGCAGCCGGAATACTTGCCAGTGTTATTTTGATCGCTATAGGTACAAGGTTTTCGGTTATAGCTGTTGACAGTTCGGAGAGACAATCGGAATATGCAAAGAGAGGAAAGGCAAACGTTCAGCTTTTTTACGAAATGATAATCACAGGCACTTGTGCAATATTTTTTGCCAGTGCATATGTTGTGTGTAACCATATAAGTGATCTTATATCCCATAAAACTACGTTTTATGCGCTTTGGTCAAACAATAAGGATTATATGCTTTTGGCGTTTATATGCGCATCTTGTGTGGTTAATACTATACTCGACAGTATTTTTATTCCGCTTAGGCGTATCTCTAAGGATCAGAAAGCTTCGATCAGGATTCTTGGAATGTTTTACGCGATAGCTATTTTGTCACTTCTAAGCTACGGTGGAATGGGCGATAAAAAAATATATGAAACGATAATTTTGTATTATCCGGGACTTGTTGTCGGAAGATTTGTGTACTTTGATGCGTCTTTTGTGGATTTCTTAAAATCAATGTGGGGCGCGATCATACATCTTCCGTATCTTGTGATGGGACTTGCGATTTCAATCGGGATGTCCGCTTTAGGATTTAGACTTAATTACCTTTTGGACAAAAACTTCGTTATAGTCGGAGTGCTTTATTCGCATCTCTTCTTACTTGCGGCGATATTTGTCATAAACCTTTTCAGGATAAGCAATATTTTCTTCAGAGGCGAAGACGATGAATACGAGTACGACGATGATGAAGAAGAAGACGATGAAGACGACGAAGAAGATGATGAGGTGGACGAAGATTCCAAATATGATTATATAAACAAGTCCAGTACGAGAAAGGTTAAGAAGAACAAGCAGATTAAAGTCTACAAAGGAGAAATGGATTACAGGAAGGAAATCGCGAGCGAGCGGGAGCAGAATAAAACCGAAAATCGCGACGATTTTGACTATTATTATTAGACAACCGTGTTTACAAGGCTACCGCACTGATAAAGTATGGTAGCCTTTAATTACGCCCAGCCACAAATATGTTTATATAACTTTAGATTGGTACTTGGATTTTTTATTCCGGCTGTTTTATTGTTTACAGAATACAAGCGAAGAGCTTTATATATCATAAGAGAGGGCAGAGAGTACTGTTACGTTCCGTTCCTGGGCAAAAGAAGATACTTCAGAAGGGAAGATATATGTGATGTGAAGATCCGACCGGTGAAGTTCTCTCCTCAGGATTTATGCCTGGTTGCCACAGATCATAACGGAAGAAAAATATTTGGCGTTGAGCTCAATATGGTAAATGCAAAACGTCTGGCGAAGGAATTGATTCCTGATTTTAATTACTGCCCGTAAATGTTGAAATGCTAGTGTGATGTCTTGTTGACAAAAGTCAGCAAGACATCACACTGAAAGAATCGGAGGTGCGAAGATGAACTTGAAGGAATTTGGCGCGATTGCAGAGGATAGCACTAAGGGATCCGAGAATTATAAGTGTCTGTTAAATGCAGTCAGAACGGGAAAGAAGATAGTAATTGATGATACGTATTACATTACTGTCGATTCGAAAGACAATGCTTGTGACAGTGTGTTGATTGACGGAATGGGGCAGGGAAAGCTCCTTGTTACCACTGCGGGGCGATGCGTAAAGATGTTTACGATTTCGTCGGGATCCAAAGGCGTTGTAGATATCCAAAATCTGCATATAGATGTCTTTTCCACAAACAATCACAACGTACCTACGCTGGTCGGAGTCGCCGATCCAAATAATACAAATCTGGATATGCGGTATGTGACCTTTAATAATCTGCATTTTCCAAAGCCGTATACCTTGTTTGATCTGTCGACAGCGGTAGATGAGGAAACAACGCTCAACTACCTTACGGTCACGAATTGCAGATTTGACATGGCTCATTACCAATTTTACAAAGACAATATTTTTCATACCCGCGCAGGAATAGGGGCCGGATACCCGGTTATGCGTATGTTTGGCATGGGATATAAGAGAGCGGTGATAAAAGACAATTATTTTAAAAACTGCTTCTACGTGCTTGAGGATAATGACAATGAAAACTGGCAAAACTTTCAAAAAGAAGATCTGACTTTTTCCGGAAACATACTTAAGAATGACGATTTCTATATACCTGAAGCAGGTTATATAAGCATGTACACAGGCATGGTCATGACCAGATCCAACAGCCTGAAGTTTATAAACAATCACATGGAGGGGCTTGCGGTCAGATTAAACGCCAAGGCAAATCAATCCGATGATGAGGCGAGTCTTTTTGCCACATACATGGCTACGGCGTATTGCAGAGATGTCCTGGTAGAAGGAAATGTATATAAAAATAACTGCAACTTTTCTACGCACAATCAACTTATCAAGTGCAAGCTTACAAGGACAGGGTACGATGACACGACTTCTGTTAAGGTCTATCGCAATAACACATTTGTTGTTGAGAGTGACTGGCTGAAAAAAACAATTGATTACGCGACGGATTACGGAAACAGCGACGCCAAAGAACTTGCTTTGATAAAGAGTCTGGGCTGGTCATTTGCAAGCGACTACAGTATAGAAGATTACGACAGCGCAAATGATGTGTATGATTTCTGCTATTCGATGTCGAATCTGCCTATAGATTATATGGCTAAAAGCGTGGATGTAAGCTGCAACACGTTCAGGATAGAGTATCTTTTTGATGTCACCAATTTTTGTCATGCCAAGAGAACTCTTTTGACCGGTAATAAGATCGAGGCGGAGTGTCTTATCGGAACGTTTGCCAAAATAACCAAGATGTCGAGGTACAGCGCTTTGATAACTCCAAATGAGGCTACATCCCACAGCGTGCACCTGTGCGATTTTGAAAATGTCGAGGTAAGCGGGAACAGCCTGACAGAGATACCTGTCAAATATAAAGAGCTTCTTACAAAGTGCTATAAATACAGCGCGGTAACCGATAGCGAAGCTACGCAGAATGACAAACTTGGTGAAGTGTTGATCCTTGTTGCGGGATATTCGCAGCAAAACGATCTTAGCTGTGAGAATGTGGTGATAAAGAATAATTCAGTGATCGCTCATAGATATGAATTCTTATTCGCGTACATGAATGAACTTGGCCACAATTATAACGGTATAAAAAATGTGCTGATAGATGGAAATACAGTTCGCTCGGATGATGAGCTTTTAAGCTTTGAGCCGGCTTCATCGTATCTTGTCTACAGCAGGAACAGCATCGCTAAAACAAGAAAAGGCATATTTGCAGTCTATGGAAAAGGAATATGCGACGAGCCTAAAAGCTTTATTTGCAGCAACAATGTGATCGAAGATATAAGAGCAAATGCAGAGAGTTCGGAAAGCGACAGGGAAGCAGCTCTTAAGGATGTGAGCAAAAAAGTGATGATAGGCAATTGGGTAAATGGTGATACCGTTTTGCATAAAAATTCTTGACACATACATGTTATTGGTATAGCATCTATTTTAATATAATAAATAAACCGTTGAAGCGGAGATAACGGCAATGATGCCAATACAGAGAGTCTGAGATGCTGAGAATCAGACATGAAACAAGTTGTCAAATGGACCGCTGAGGGCACAGTCAAAAGTGAAAATGAGATAGGAAAGTGAGATAGGAAATCTTCGATTTCCGTGATCGA
>JAGAAO010000053.1 GCA_017615275.1 Butyrivibrio sp. | reverse complement strand
GTTGTATCCACTTATAAAACAGCACTGTAATGTCTGGTTTATAACTGGACACACACAGACATACAACAAAACAAGACCATGTGGCGGCTAAGACAGTTATCTGTCAAATACCTCATTGGAATCACACCATCTTTCTCAGACCGGTTCCTGACCGGAAGTATCATTATCTTCTGCCACATCATCGCCTTAGGGAACAGTTCTCCCCCTGCATGGATGATAGTTATCGCTCTGACATTGTATATAGGTAAAAACAGTTTCACACTACAATTGTCGTCCTGGCGTATCCCATGCTTGGCTCCATGGCCAGATTATGTACCACATGACCTACTATTCAGTTGTCAAGGTTCAGTAAGTTCGATAAAACACTTTTTTGCCAGATTATCCATGTTTTATCAGCCCAAAAAGCACACAAAATGCAGGGCACTGTTAAGCCACATACTTTGTATGCTTTACAGGACCGATAATGCCACTTAAAATTTTCTCTACCGCATCAAGGCTCTTCTTTTTCCTCTCCCTTTTCCTCTTCTTTCTTTTCGTTTTTCTCATCTTTCCGATTGTATTTCTTGTTTCTATTTTGCTGACGTTTTCTTAAAATCTTATACGCTGAACTCATATAATTTCGAACCGTCTTTTCGGACAAATCTGTCATCCCACCGATAACGATATATGGCTCATCTGTAGTGATGGCTATTCCAAATACTTCCTTCTGTTTAGGGCTCATCTCTTCAAGAGCTCCCTCCAGGTCCATGTATATCTCTTCATTCTTTACCTTTATGGAATAGTTGTTAATCTCAATATTATAAATATCCAAGTCAAAACCATTATCTTCCTTACCATACTCCTCTTGATCATCTAGAGGTACTTCTTCCACCTTCCCCTTTTTTCCAAAATGTATTTTAATAAGATTCCTTAATTCGTTTACAATATGACTTTCAACATACTTATAAAAGGCACCTACTGTGGCTTCTTTAGTCTCTTTCTTTTCAAAATCACCCGGAAGCTTTTTAGATAGTGTTATCCACATCTCCTGTACAAGATCTTCCTCATAACCGTACAGTTTTTTTTCGTACCTGGCATAAGCTATATCCCTTGCCACACTCATAGATACCTTTTGGTACTGATCTATCAAATTTTCAAAAGCCTTCTTATCATTATTTATGAGTTTACATACTGTCTTATATTCATTTTCATCTTTAAAGTTACGCTTTATCAGATATCGCCATGGCTTATTCTGTATCTTTTTATCCTGAGAATTTTCCTTTTGCCTTTGGGAATCCTTCTCCATAGATATCCCACCTCTCGTAAAACATATTTTTTACTTCTCTATATGGGAATAGGTACAAAATCCGGTCCAATGTCCCAAAAATTCTTAAACTTTTTTAAAAAAGGGAACAAAAAAAGCGCCTGACTCACAGAATCAAGCGCCCATGCATATTATTCTCTATTAAGTTTTACCCAATTTTCCCCCTTGGCATCGGATTCATAACTATTGAACCCCATGTCTGTGAAATTCTTTTCAAACCAATCTGTGCCTCCGTGCATATATAACTTCATACCATACCCCCTGAGGAACAGTGTCGTCCTTGACACCCTGTCCAGCTTCCCGGGTTATCTGATGGTCTTTTTTGCTTATAACAGTACCCGGATTATAATCATTTTTCTTGCTCATCTTTTCTCTTGATATCCACCTTTTCATCATTTTAATAGTCCCCTCCAATCAAATGATTTCGGGAAAAAGTTCCTATTCCCTCATCTTCTCTGATTATCTCATAAAGTATGTCCAATAATCCGTACTCAGAACCGATTTTGGTTGATATTCACAATAAAAACATCTGATGCACTATTGACATACAATATTTCATTGTTTAAAATAATAGTTACATTTCTTTATCTTAAGTAACAAATCCCAAAGGAGAAACCCTATCAATGGAAGACGAAACATATGTTGTCAAATCACATGATTTTCATCAGGATCCAGAGTATGTTTCCTGGATTTCAGAGATAAAACAACGTTATAAGGCCTCTCAGATAAAAGCAGCTGTCAAGGTCAATTCAGAGGCTTTGCTCTTCAATTGGCTACTTGGAAGAGACCTTGTTATCCTCAAGGCAGAGGAAAAATGGGGGAAAGGCGTTGTGGAACAAGTTAGTCTTGATCTTCAAGATGCATTTCCAAAGGTAAAAGGATTTGGTGTAACAAACCTCTGGTACATGAAAAGATGGTATCTCTTCTATACCGCAAACATAGGGGCTGAAAAACTTCAACAACTTGTTGAAGAAATTCCGCTCAATAGGCAAGGACATAATCTAAAGCATATCGGCTTCGATGTCACAAGCCAAAAACTTCAACAGCCTGTTGAAGAATTTCCGTTTCCTGCTTTCTTTGGTTATGTACCTTGGGGGCATCATATTTTGATTATATCAAAATGCAAAACTATATCTGAAGCCCTCTTTTATGTTCAACAAACAATAGAAAAAAACTGGAGCCGAAATGCGCTGGATGATTGTATAAGAGCAGACCTCTACCATGTATCAGGCGGTGCTATAACCAACTTCAACGACCAACTCCCGGCTCCACAGAGTAAGCTTGCTCAGGAAGTATTAAAAGAAAACTACAATCTTGGGTTTATAGAACTCCCGGAGGGTTATGATGAATCAGCTTTGGAAGATGCCATCGAGCAGCGTATGACCCGTTTTCTCCTTGAACTTGGTGAAGGTTGGGCTTTTGTAGGGCGTCAGAAAGAAATCGTGATAGCTGGCAAGACCCGAAAATTAGACTTACTCTTCTATCACATTTATCTACGTTGCTATGTTGTGATTGAACTTAAAGTCAAAGCATTTGAGCCTGAGTTTGCTGGTAAGCTCAACTTCTATGTCAATGCAGTTAATGATCTAATAAAAAAAGATAGTGACAACCCGACCATAGGGCTGCTCATATGCAGGGATATGAAGCATACCGAAGTACAGTATGCCTTTCAAGGTATTACTACTCCCATGGGGGTTGCCACATATGACAATATTCACATCAGGGAGATTCAAAAACAACTTCCTACGACCGAACAGATTAAAGCTGTTATAGAAGCTGCAGAATCAGAATTTTTAGATAAAAAACATCAATAATTCTTCTTGCAAAGGTGCTATTTATGGCTACATCATTATTACAGGTTCGCATAGATGAATCACTCAAAAACGACGCATCCCGTGTATTCGATAATCTTGGAATCGATACTTCAACAGCCGTCAAAATGTTCTTAAAAAGAGTTGTTCTTGATAATGGCATTCCGTTCCGGATGACACTACCCAAAGAACCCTACTCTGCTGAACGTGGCTATAGAGCTTTACAGGAAATAAGTGAGGCTTCAAAAAAGAACGGATTATCAGAGATGACACTGGACGAGATCAATGCCGAGATTGAAGCCTCCAGGAAAGAAAGATCAAATTCATAATCTACTTGCCATTCTCAAAAATATCTGTTACAATCACTTTTGCCAGATTATCATATTAAATGCAGAAACTGTTATGGTTCTCCGCTTCGGAGAGCCTTAGCAGTTTTTTTATTTTTCAGCCTGATATCTTACTGCCGGTACCGGCAAACAACGTTCTTTTTGACTGCGACAGAGCGCCGTCCCCGAATCCCCCGTAACGGGGTATTCGGGGAATAGCAAGCACTGCCATTTTCATTCAAATGGCCCGATCCCGGCATTTTTCCCGATGCGAAAACTCCCGGTATCTGCTTGCAGGGGAAGTATCCCCTATCCCCTCTTTCCTATGCTCTGTAGCTGAGACTTTCATATGAAAAAACTCCACAGTAACAGCAGGAAACTTAACAACCGAAAGAAGGTGCATTTATGCAGAACGAAGGGAGGACAATCCCTATACAGATATATCTGACAGAAGAAGAAAAACAGATACTGGACATCAAATACAGGATGTCAAAAAGTAGGTCCAGAGGAGCCTATATAAGAAAGATGATCCTGGAAGGATACGTCTACGATGTGGACTTCTCCGAGCTAAAAAGATACAACTTCCTGATGAGCAATATCGCCACAAACGTGAACCAGATTGCCCACAGGATCAACGAGACAAGAAGCATATTTCAGCATGACATAGACGAACTAAAGGAGGAAATCAGAAAGCTATGGCAGTTACAAAGATCCATTCAATCAAATCTACCCTGGGCAAAGCAATCGATTACATCTGCGACGAGAAGAAAACAGACGAAAAAGTCCTGATATCCTCCTACGGATGTTCACCGGAAACAGCAGATATCGAGTTCAGGTATACCCTGTCAAAAGATCCGGACTCCGGACCAAATCTCGCCTTCCATCTGATCCAGTCATTTGCTCCCGGCGAGACCACCGGTGAGGAAGCGCATCAGATAGGAACCGAGCTTGCAGAGCAGCTGCTTCAGGGAAAATATTCCTATGTTCTGACTACGCATATTGACAGGCATCATATCCATAATCATTTGCTGTTTTGTGCCACCGACAACATAGATTATAAGAAATATCATGACTGTAAAAAGAGCTATTACCACATCAGAGAACTGAGCGACCGACTATGCGAGGAGCATAACAAATCCGTTATAAAAGACTTCAGGGAAACGGGAAAGACCTATCATGAATGGCAGCACTACCGGAAGGGTGATTCGTGGAAGGCACAGATAAAAAAAGACATAGACGAATGCATACAGAAAGCACTTTCCTATGACGATTTCATAAAGCTTATGAAGAATAAGAACTATGAGATAAACGGAGAAACATTTGGAGATGGATCTGCGAAATACATCACCTTCCGTCCTGTCGGAAAGGACAGGTTTGTAAGAGGAAGAGCCGGTACCATGGGAGCAGAATATACCAAGGAACGGATAAGGGAACGAATAGAAGAAAACCTACGGGCAAGGGATGAAAAGAACGATAATCCAGCAGTGTTTGCGGATACAAAATCTACCGCCGACCAGGTATTCAGAAGGGGATCATCTCTTGACAGGATCATGCAGAACTTCTACCGGATTCCTACCGATCTCATCGACAAATCCGACGAAAATATAGCCCAGAGTGTCGGTTTATCAAGATGGGCTGACAAAGAAAATCTCAAGCGTGCCGCT
>JAGAAO010000052.1 GCA_017615275.1 Butyrivibrio sp. | reverse complement strand
TCTTTTACGCTAATGCCATCAGGAGTATCAGGCCATAGTCCTTGTCTAAACAATTCAACAGCCTTTCTTTTGTAGTCATAACTGTAGCGCATAAAAATACCCTCCTTACTGGTTTGTCCAGTAAAGAGGGTACATATCACTCTGCAAGTGAAAGATAGGTGTCATTTATTACATCATTTTATTTGTCATCGTCAAGATCAAGGAACTCAAACTCGAAGTCATCATCATCTCCGAGGAAGTTCTTAGCTCTTCTTCTCGGTGAATCATCAATATCCTCGAAACTGTATCCCTCATCTCTTCTTGCTGAAGGTCTTGCGCTTCTTTCTTCGGTACCTCTTGAAGAATAGCGATCTGTGGTGAAATCACTCTCAGGCTTTCTTCTTGTAGGACGTTCAGCAGGTCTTGAAGATCTGGCCATTCTGCTGTCATCAACAGAAGGTCTTACGCTTCTTTCAGGTGCTGAAGGTCTTGCCATCCTGCTGTCATCAGCCGAAGGTCTTCTTGAAATAGAATCCATGATATCAGCCGAAGTTCTTCTAGGCGATTCGTACATATCAGATGCCGAAGGCCTCTTGGTAGGTGTATAAACATCTGCTGCAGAAGGTCTTCTTGCGATCGGATCACCTTCATCAGATATAGTTCTCTTCGGTGATACTACGCGGCTGTCGCCGTCATCATCATCGTCGTCATCTTTAGCACGTCTTCTGCTCTTTGAACCGCTGTCCTCGTCCTTATTCTTAGAACGTTTCTTGGAATAACTGTAATCGTCTTCCTCGTCATCATCCTCATCTTCTTCATCTTCATAATATGATGCATCTCTGAGTTTGATAACAAGAACAATGATAACGACAAGCAGTAAACCTGCAAGTCCGCCAAGAGCATAAATTATAGTCTTATATGTCTTAAGCTTCTCCGAAAGATTAGTATAATCAAGTCCGGCTTCCACGAGCTGATCAACTTTGACACGCACGCCTTTATCATTCATCTGGAAAGCAAGGTACCACAATTCATCGTTGGAATCATACTCAAGTTTATACTTGCCATCACCCTCTACAGCGGGTTCCTGCGGGGCCTCTTCTGTGTCATCGTAACTTTCTTCCTCAGGAAAAACTTCAGATGAATCATCCGTATTCTCCTCAGATTCGCCGGTATCTCCCGATATATCAACAATTTCCTCAAGACTTTCCGAAGCATCTCCTCCACCGCTTTCAGAAACAAGGTCACTTCTGATATATCCTTCTTTACCGTCACCGTATGTTATCTTATACCATGTTTTTCCGTCCGATCCGTCTTCTTTACCTACGATTGTTACCGATTCACCCTTTGTGGCTTTTCCTACAGAGTCATAATCTTTTCCTGCTCCCTGTCTGATTGTAGCACTGTCGGGTATAATAGTTGCTGTTCCCGAACTAACGGATGTGGTATTGTTTCCACCTCCGCCTGACGAGCTCGATCCGCCCTTTTCAACAAGGTCACTTCTTACGTAGCCATACTCGTTGTTCTTAACTTTGATCTTGTACCATACATATCCCGAATCATCATTCGATTCTTCCAAGATATCGACCGTATCACCCTTTTTTAAACTTGATACCTGTGCGGATGTAGTGCTTGCCGATTCCCTTACCTTAACATCATCTTTTATTACAGTGCCGGTCTGTGCCGCGAAAGCAACAAATCCGGATCCGATAAAAATAATAGCTGCCACTGCAAGTGAAAGTAAAACGCTTCCTATTCTCTGTCCGAATGTCTTTCTCATTTATCCTCCTCCGTTTCAGCTTAGGATCTGCGCCCTAATGGTACAGGCACTTCATTAGGTCGTATTACTTTTTTGCGTCGTCTATGGCTTTTCCTATGTCATGACGCATATACTTATTTTCAAAGTCCACCCACTCTGTTGCCTCGTAAGCTTTTGCACGAGCTTCTTCAAGCGTATCACCCTTTGCAGTGATACCAAGTACTCTTCCTCCGTTGGTAACTATTCCCTCGGGAGTTTTCTTTGTTCCCGCATGGAAACAATAATAACCGTCTTTACCCTTAAAATTCTCCAGTCCTGTAATCAACTTACCTTTCTCATAGCTTACAGGGTATCCGTCACTTGCAAGAACAACACAAACGGCGGCTTTATCCTCAAACTCCAGATCGATCTGATCGAGTTTGCCATCAATGCACGCATTAAATACATCTATAATATCTGTCTTGAGCCTGGGAAGAACTACCTGTGCCTCCGGATCACCGAATCTTGCATTGTACTCAAGTACCTTCGGGCCGTTCGGCGTGAGCATAAGTCCAAAGAAAATTACGCCCTTAAACTCTCTTCCCTCACTCGCCATAGCTTCAACTGTCTTACTATATATATTCTCACGACAGAAATTATCAACTTCATCTGTATAGAAGGGGCTGGGTGAAAAATTACCCATTCCACCGGTGTTAAGTCCGGTGTCTCCGTCTCCCGCTCTCTTATGATCCTGAGCCGAAGACATAAGCTTTATTGTCTTTCCGTCTACAAAAGACAATACTGAAACTTCCCTTCCTGTCATAAATTCTTCGATAACCATGTGATTTCCGGCATCTCCGAATTTCTTATCCTCCATGATCTCTTTTACACCGTCCTTGGCTTCCTCAAGGTTGTTACAGATAAGAACACCCTTTCCGAGAGCAAGTCCGTCAGCCTTAAGAACGATCGGGAATGTAGCTGTCTCAAGATACTTGAGCGCCGCATCCGCATTATCAAATGTCTCATAAGCTGCTGTAGGAATATTGTATTTCTTCATAAGGTCTTTGGAAAAAGCCTTACTTCCTTCAAGAATGGCCGCATTCTTTCTGGGTCCGAACACTCTGAGTCCCTCTGCCTCGAATGCATCTACGATTCCGCCTACAAGCGGATCATCCATTCCGATAACCGTAAGATCTATCTCTTTCTCTTTTGCAAAAGAAACGAGCTTATCAAATTCCATTGGTGTTATAGGCACGCACTCAGCGAGCTCTGCAATACCTCCGTTACCCGGTGCACAATATATCTTGGAAACCTGTGAACTTCTGGAAACGGCCTCCGCAATAGCATGCTCTCTCCCGCCTCCGCCAACAATCAAAACCTTCATGAAAAAATCTTCTCCTCTTCGTATCCATCTATAATGACTTTGTGATCTTCAACTTTAACTTTACCGTTCGCGATAAGATCTATCGCCATAGGCATAATCTTCCACTCCGCCTGCTCCATGATACGTTTCTGGAGAACTTCGGGAGTATCATCCTGCCTTATCATAACCGGCTTCTGCAAAATAATGGGACCTGTATCCGTTCCCTCATCCACAAAATGTACTGTGGCTCCGGACACTCTCACGCCTCTTTCAAGCACTTTCTCGTGTACCTTAAGTCCGTAAAATCCTGTACCACAAAATGCCGGTATAAGCGAAGGATGAATGTTTATTATCTTATTTGGGAATGCCTTAACAACGCACTCCGGTATAACAACGAGACATCCCGCCAAAACTATCAGATCCGGCTCTGCATCCTGCAATATCTTCAAAAGAGCTTCATTAAACTCTTCTCTGCTTCCAAATTCCTTGGGGCTTTTAACCGCATAGGGAATTCCCGCTTTTTTGGCTCTTTCGATTGCATACGCATTCGGATTGTTGCTGTACACAAGGGAAATCTCAGTATTTGTGATAGAGCCGTTTGCTATCCCGTCGATTATAGCCTGAAGATTTGTTCCGCCACCGGAAACCATTACCGCTATCTTCATACGAGTTCTACACCCTTCTCTCCCGCAACTGCCTTACCTACTACCCAAGCCTTATCGCCTGCGGAAGCAATAGCCTTCATTGCAGCATCTACGTCAGCGGGATCAACGGCAAGAACCATTCCGAGTCCCATGTTATATGTATTGTACATCATCTGCTCTTCAATTCCGCCCTTTGCCTGCATAAGCTTGAAGATAGGGGGAACATCATAGCTGTTCTTCTCAACTACAGCCTTGATTCCGTCCGGAAGCATTCTGGGAATGTTCTCATAGAATCCGCCGCCTGTGATATGACTGCATCCCTTAACCTTAACTCCGGCATTCTTGATTGCCTTCATCATCTTTACATAGATTCTTGTAGGTGTAAGAAGTGTCTCACCGAGAGTAGCTCCGAGCTCGTCATAATATGTCTCAAGGCTCTCCTTTGTCATATCGAATACTTTTCTTACAAGTGAAAATCCGTTGCTGTGTACGCCGCTTGAAGCAACACCGATAAGTACGTCTCCGTCCTTGATGGAACTTCCGTCGATCATATCTTTTCTGTCTACAACGCCAACCGCAAATCCGGCAACATCATACTCATCCTCAGGCATAAGTCCGGGATGCTCGGCTGTCTCACCGCCGATAAGTGCCGCATCAGACTGCTTGCAACCCTCTGCAACGCCCTTTACGATAGCAGCGATCTTCTCGGGAATGTTCTTGCCGCATGCGATGTAATCAAGGAAAAATAACGGTTCTCCGCCTGCACATGCAACGTCGTTTACGCACATTGCAACAGCGTCGATTCCGATTGTGTCATGCTTATCGAGAAGGAATGCAAGCTTGATCTTGGTTCCGACTCCGTCTGTTCCTGATAAAAGAATAGGATCTTCCATTTCTTTTATCTTATTAAGTGAAAAAGCTCCCGAAAAACCACCGAGTCCTCCGAGCACTTCAGGTCTCATTGTTTCTTTTACATAGCCTTTTATAAGCTCAACAGATCTGTATCCGGCTTCAATATCTACGCCGGCCTTCTTGTAATCCAGTGACATAATATTTTAACTCCTCATTTTGCCAATATAAATTAATAGTTCTTGTATCCGACTTCCTGAAGTCTTGCGTCCTTGGAAACAACTCCGTCCTTAAGGGATGCGGTATATTTCTTAAGCTTCTCAAGAAGTTCGTTATCACTTGTTGCCAGAATCTTGGCAGCAAGAATACCTGCGTTTGCTCCGCCATTGATAGCCACAGTGGCAACGGGTATACCCGTCGGCATCTGAACTATACTGTATAATGAATCACGGCCTCCGAGTGAAGTTGTGTGCATAGGGATTCCTATAACGGGCATAGGGAATATTGCCGCGCACATACCCGGAAGATGTGCAGCCATTCCTGCCCCGGCTATAATAACCTTAAATCCCTTTTCCTCTGCAGTTTTCGCATATTCAAAGAACTCATCGGGTTCTCTGTGAGCAGATATAATCCTCATATCATACTCGATTCCGAGCTCCTCAAGAATATCTGCAGCTTTTGCCATAACGGGCATATCTGAGTCACTGCCCATTACAATTCCAACTTTTGCCATGTTCTCCTCCATTTTTTAATTGCAACATTTAGCCACTTGTATCATAGCACAACACAATATATTGTGCCACTTTTTTATTATAAACCAAGATTTTATTTCGTTAATCTTGAAGTTTATTTTACTCATCAAAAGGCTTATTTAATTCTTCCGTTCCGGGAAGTACAAATCTGCCGTTTTTAATAACTGTTATACCGGTTCCGTCCTCTCTTACGGCTCTGATCTCACCGAGTTCGTCGTAAGGAATCGTTATATCCGTATGGCAGCTGAAATATGCCTTTTCGGGACTTGTCTTTCTCTTTGCCGAGATCTCATTTTCTTTTGCGATATGTCTCTTTCCGTCAAAGTTAAAGGTCTCATTATCCTCATCATAAGAGTAGCAGGTATCACCCACTGCAAAGTGAGGTCCCGTCTTTTCTGCGATCAATATGTCAAGCTTGTCCGCAATGTTAAACTTCCTTGCAAACATATATGCCGTCGTATTGGTTCCGATCGCAAACTCTCCTATAGGAAGAGTCTTGTGATTGTACAGGATGTTATCCCTAATGTATTTCTTGTTGTCTTCTTCAGACTCAAAGTTAGCACAGTTATAATCTGCGATACATCCGTCTTTGAAAGTAATCTCGAGATCCTTGAAATAAAGACCCATGAGATAAACTCCTGTGACATGAAGAACACCTTCTGTTCCTGCAAGTACAGGAGATGTGAACACTTCACCCACGGGAATATTTACATCCGCAACGCAGTTTTCGAAGTTGGTCTCCTTCTCTTTGTCCTTGATCTCGTGAAGCATAACCTTTATATCCGTATGGTTGTCGCCCATGCCCTTAACGGTCACATACTTGGCTTCATCCAATGCATCGATTATGCACTTCTGAATATTCTGATAGAGCACATAATCAAGAGTGTTGATCTTGACTGTCTCATCAAAAATTGCCTTATAATCGTCCCCTATATCCGGAACAGGGAAAGAGATGATCGTAAAACTTCTCTCTTTTTCAATAATGTAATCATTCTGAATGATCGATGCCTGTACCTTGAAATCGCTAAGGAGCTTACTCTGAGCCTCATCAAGATGAATAGCTTCTTTCTTGGGTACGGGTGAAAAAGGAACATCTCCAAATCCCTCAAGTACTGCAGGGCCTCCGTACAACTTAGCCTCCTTCTTGTATTTCTCACCTGCTGCTCTCACAGCTTCAAGCCTTCTGTTTATGAGCGCGGCGTCAAGGAACAATCCGTCGTCATCCTTGTGATCATAATCAAACTGTTTGTTGGGAATCGCACCGCAACACGCCATTCTTCTGGCACTTCCTGCTGTAAAGAAGGTACTCATAACAGCGCGTGTCAATCCGGATTTAAGCCCGATCTTCTCAAGATTAAGTATTGCCTTCCTGATCACTCTCTCAAATCCCAGAATATAGATTATAGATGCAGTGCTTTTGATAGTAATATCTTTACCTGTTGCGGCAAAGCCTATTCTGTAGCCTTCTGTGAAAGTATCGGCTATCTTGTTTATCTCTTCTTCAGACATCTCCATAAGGTGTCTGGCTGTTGTGATCTCGCTTTCGGTAATATACTCTCCGAATTTATAGAGGTACCTGATATCGCTTAGATCACTGTTCATTATTATATCTCTGAAGTAATCTTTTTCAGGTGCTACAAGCCCCGAGAATCTGAGCATTCTCTCCTCTTCGGCATAATCACTGTAGAACCAGTACATTATATTTCTTATACTCTCATATTCGGGAAGTTTATTCTCCGTAGAAGCCTGTACAAAAGCTCCGTATACTTCAAGGAAAAGCTCTGTTCTTATAACGAGCTCATTCTTTTTAAGTTCATATGCATATGGGATCATAGCCCTAAGTTCAAAGTACAGTGAAGAAAGAATCTTACCGAATTCATCTCCGAGTTTGCTACAAGCATATGTAGGATTACCGTAGCTCTTGTCGTAGTTCTCGGGAAGAATATCGCTGTAAAGTTTCTTGTTCCTTGCCTGCAATTCCTCGAGGGAATCCTTGTCTTTTCCTCCGTTCTCAGACCATTTATAAGTCTCATCAACCATAAGGATAAACTCTCTTACAGTGTGAAAATAGTCATCAAACTCTTTATTTTCTATATGTTCGTCGGAAATACCACTCACTCTTTCCATAGCGAGAGCATATCTCTCGTCAGTGACATCGTTTCCGACGTTAAATTCAAATATTGCTTCGTTTTCACTCATTTTTCAACATTCCTTTCATAATCCGGGGATCAGCTCAGACCAAGTATCAAAATAAAAGTAATAAAGAGAACCGCTATCAGATTAAGAATTATTCCCAGATTCGGGAAGAGTTTAAAAATATCTTTTTCAAATCTGGACATGATTCCGAGAACCAGTCCCAAACATGAAAATATCGCCGCAACAAATGCCGCTGCGGCGTATTGCATAAGTGCCTTACCACCGTTCTTGTAGGAAAGTATCACAGCAGTCGCCAATGATACATCCGACAAGAGCCCCAATATGGTAGACATTATTCCTTTCTCCGGATGCCTGTTATCAGTAAACATGTACTTTTCCCTGATGGGCGTAAGTTTAATGATACTGATAATATTGCTTATAGTTTTTTTGAAGTTATTTTTTTTCATACCCAACAATTACTTTTTACTATCCGTCAAATAATTATGTTCTTACGGCTGCCAAGCAGCTTTGCGCCGCAAATAATAAGCAGTATTCCCGCAGTTATTCCAACCACGAGCGAAACTACTCCCAACGCTATATTCATAGCCCCTGTGCCACCAAGCACCTTATATGTATGTTCGTCCATATCAAATACCTCCTTAGGGTGTCAGAGTTATTCTTTCTTAGCACCATATTCAGCGTAGTATTCGTCAATCGCCTTCTTAATATCTTTTGTAAGAAGAACCTCTCCGTCGATCTGTCTGTTGTAAAGGTAGCTCACAACGTCGTCCATTGTAACGATCGCGTGTGCACTGAAACCATATCTTTCTTTAATCTCGTCAAGAGCGCTCATATCGCTGTCCTGACCTTTTTCCTGTCTGTTCAAAGAAACCATGAGTCCTACGATATCACAGTCTGCCTGAGCCTGAATGATCGGAACTGTTTCTTCTATAGACTTACCGGATGTTGTAACATCCTCGATGATAAGAACTCTGTCTCCGTCACGAAGCTTGGTTCCGAGAAGGATTCCCTTGTCTCCGTGATCCTTGATCTCTTTTCTGTTTGAGCAGTATCTTATCTCTCTTCCGTAGAGTTCGCTGATCGCCATACTTGTTGCAACAGCGAGAGGAATTCCTTTATATGCAGGTCCAAAGAGCACATCGAATTCAAGTCCGAATGTATCATGGATGGCTCTTGCATAGTAATTACCGAGCTTCTTGAGCTGAGCTCCCGTAACATATGCTCCCGCATTCATGAAAAAAGGAGATTTACGACCGCTTTTAAGAGTAAACTCTCCAAACTTAAGGACATTGCTGTCAACCATGAATTCAATAAACTCTTCTTTATATCTCTCCATAACTCATAAACTCCTTTGTTGTATCTGTATTTCCTCTGACAAAGTATTATAACATCATAAATGCATATTCACAATTAATATATTATTGATCATTTCTCTTCATCCATCTGACAACCGAAACGCCGATTATTATGGCATATCCGATGATACTGAGAAGCACCGGAGTCTCCGAAAACGCAACGATCCCGATGAGTGCCGCAAATATTACCTGAGTGTAATCAAAGACAGACAACTCTTTTGCGGGCGCGTAGCGATATGCCGAAGTGATGGCAAACTGACCGAGGGATGCCGATACACCTGCCATTATAAGGCTAAACAGCTGCCATGCGGTCATCGGTGAATAATCGAATATCAGAAACGGCAATGTCACAAGACATGAGAAAGCCGAAAACGCGAAGACTATGGTCGGCGTCTTGGCTCCCTTTTTGCTCGCCCTTCTCACAAATACATATGCAGTTCCCGCGCCGAAACCTCCGTACACGGCAATAAGGGCAGGAAGTGTCTGCGAGACAACACCTGTCGGTCTTATGATAAAAAGAGCTCCGATAAACGCGATCAAAGTTGATATGGCATCAACCTTTGACGGAACTTCTTTTAACAACGGAATCGACAGAATTATTGCAAAAAACGGTGCAAGCTTGTTGAGCATATTTGCATCCGCGATCCCAAGTTTTCCTATTGCATAGAAATTTGCGATAACACCCGACGTGCCAAAAAGACACCTGAAGAAAATATCAATACCGTAACTTTTTTCAATCTTAAAGCCAATGCCCGATCTGACCAGAGCGATAGATGCGATGAACATTGCCACTAAATTTCGGAAAAAGCTCTTTTGCATGACCGGCACGTCTCCCGCCGCGCGTACAAACGCAGTCATAAGCGCGAAGCCGAAAGCCGCTGCCAGTATGCATATTATTCCTTTTGTTCTGTTACTCTGCGAGCGCACCTGCGATATCCGCCTTCATATCAAGGACTGCTGCCCTTGCAGCTTCTCCGACCTTTCCGTCATTGAACTGCTTGTAATTGTCGCTCTTCCATGCAGCTATTATTCCTCTTGAAGAATTTACGATAGCTCCAAGTCCGTCCTTATTAAAGAAATTAACAAGGTCTTTGCCCTTACCGCCCTGTGCTCCGTATCCCGGAACAAGGATATAGTTGTGAGGCATGATCTCCCTGAGTACCTTACCCATCTCAGGATATGTTGCTCCGACAACAGCTCCGACATTGCTGTATGAACCGTCTGTTGACTCCTCGCCCCACTCTCTTATCTTGGCCCCGACTATTTCATAAAGAGGCTTTCCGTCTATAAGTCTGTCCTGGAACTCTCCGCTTGAAGGATTTGATGTCTTTGCAAGAACGAAGATTCCCTTGTCTTCCTTGTTGCAAATATCAATGAAAGGCTTAACACCGTCAGATCCAAGGTACGGATTGACCGTTACGAAATCCTCATCAAATCCCTTAAATACTTTATCGCCCACTTTAACGCCTCCTAAGTGACCTACTGCGTATGACTGGGCTGTTGAACCTATATCGCCTCTCTTGATATCACCGATGACGATAAGTCCTTTTTCCTTACAATAATCAACTGTCTTCTTGAAAGCTATAAGTCCCGGGATTCCGATTTCCTCGTACATTGCGATCTGAGGTTTTACCGCGGGAACAACGTCATATATATTGTCTATGATTTCTTTGTTGAACTGCCAGAACGCCTCTGCAACTCCTTCAAGATTCTCGCCTTTTTCCTCAAAGCATCTCTTCTTTATGGAATCGGGTACAAAATCAAGCTTGGGATCGAGTCCCACTACAATAGGCGCTCCTGTGTTTACAATCTTGTCAATCAGTTTTGAAATCATATAACTATTCTTCCTTCCTCGTATTTGTCTTTTTCCTCGATCTGATGATAAAAAACTCATCGATCGCTTTGGTAAGTTTTTCTTTCGGCATGGATTTAAGGAGGTATTTCTCAGGCTTTAATCCCACTACTTTCATAACGCTCTCCTTGTCATCCTTAGCGGTAAGGAAGATAACCGGAATATCTTTGTACGCCGGAGTGTTTCGGATCTCTTTGAGAACAGACGCACCGTCCATCCCGGGCATCTCGTAATCAAGCAGTACCAGATCAATCGGATTCTTTGCCAAAAAAGACAGAGCAATCTTACCCGAGCTTGCCATATATACGTGATACTTCACAGACAGCCAGGTTCTCATCATTCTGAGCATAGTTCCGTCATCGTCAATTATGAGGATCTTCTTTTTGAGTTCATCGTCGATCTCGCTGTATTCAACAACAGAGTTGAGATTCCCCGTGAGGATCTTGACGTCGAGTGGCCTTAAGTACGTCTCCTGAACTTTCTCCTTCGCAATAAAATCAAGCGCAAGATCAAGTTCCTCTTTATTTCCTATTATATAGAGCAAAAAGCGCTCACCGTCTATCGCATCATTAAGGTATTCAAACAGCTCATGATCGGCTGCCGAAAGCTCACCCATATATAAGAGATAGATAAGTGGTTTTTCTTCCAAAGTCTCTATACAATCTTTATCAGGCTCCGTAAGTAAAACTCCGTATCCTTCTCTCTCGAGCCCCTTCTCTATGGCATTCACCATAAAGCTCTTTTCATGGCCTATTAAGAGTACGCGTTTTTCCATATCCTGCCCTTCCGCTTTGCGCTATTACTACAATATATTTAAAAGTCCGTCTCTGTCAACTGCCGCCATAAGCCTTTTTACATCGTCATACTTGGCGGCATACTTATCAGGAATCCTGTAGTCTTTCAGCATGTTCATAATGTCGTCTGCGCTGTCAAAATAAGAAGCAGACACAAATTCTTTCATAGAAGAAAAAGCTTCTTCAAGTTCCGCCTCCGATATCGTCGGCTTACCGGTGTCACTTTCTCCTGTGTCATCCGAAACGACAGACAGCTTGTCCAGATAACTTCTGTAAAGTTCAAGAAGTTCCGGAGTCTTGTCATCAACTTCAGACTGATTGTTTTCATCCGCACACTTTTCAAGATACTCGGCTTTTTCCGAAAGCTCCGTTGCTCCTATCGCCCTTGCCGAGCTCTTAAGTCCGTGCACATAGACCGCAAAGTTTTTGAGATCCTTTTCTTTTGCATACTTCTCTATAAGTTCCGAACGCTCTTTTATCGCAAGCCTGAAATCCTTCATAACTTCTATAAGAACTTCCTCGGAACCGCAGCGTGCAATTGCTCCGTCGACATCTGTTCCGTTTGCCTTAAGAAGTTCAAGAACAGATCCGCCTTCGCCTTTTGCATCTTCTCCCTCATATTCTCCGAAATCTTTATCTCCCGGAACCGAAACTTTATAAGAAGGAAGATAGTTAACTATCATCTCCTCAAGCTTTGCCGGAGATACAGGCTTTGAAAGGTAATTTGAAAATCCTTCCTTAAAATACATCTCTCTCGATCCCGAAACAGCATTGGCGGTAAGCGCAACGACAGGCGTCTTCTTGTTCATGTTCGCCGCCATATCCTGCATCATATGAAGCGTCTGAATACCGTCAAGATCGGGCATCCTGTGATCAAGGAAGATCACATCGTATTTATTTGACTTAACAAGGTCAAGCGCTTCTCTTCCGCTGAGTGCGGTGTCCACTGAGATAAGCGTCTTCTTTAAAAGCCCCTGTATGACCGTGAGATTTGTCTTTACATCATCAACCACAAGTATCTTAGCTTTGGGCGCATGGAAATTCTCTCTATACCGCTTCCTGTTTATCTTGGACAATCTGTAGTTCTTACTGAAGTCTCCTATCGGCTCATTGTTTACTACAGTCTGAACAATCTCAAAAGAAAACTCCGATCCACGTCCGTACTCGCTCTTAACGTTGAGCTTGGAATCCATCATGTTAAGAATGCTCGTGACAATATTTATTCCAAGTCCCGTTCCTTCAATGGTTCTGTTTTTCTTTTCATCTATTCTCTCAAAAGCATATGTAAGCTTGTCGATATCTTCTTCCCTGATACCTATTCCCGTATCGATTATCCTGACTCCCAGAACAATCCTCTCGTCAAAAGAATCATCCTCTGAGATCGGCTCATAATCTTTTTTATACACGACCATGGTAACCGTTCCGGTATGCGTATACTTGACGGCGTTTGTCAGAAGGTTCATGATGCACTGCTTGATCCTTGTCTCGTCTCCGTAAAGAACGCTCGGCACATCCTCAGCGATGTTTGTAACAAACTCAAGTCCCTTCTCTTCTGCCTTCATCTCTATCATATTTATGACATCATTGAGCATTGAGCAGGTTCCGTACTCAAGAGGGATAATCTCCATCTTTCCCGCTTCGATCTTGGAGAAATCAAGGATATCGTTTATAAGTGCCAAAAGAGTTTTTCCCGAACTCTGAATATCCATGGCATAGCTTAATATATTTTCATCCTCACATTCCCTCAAAATGAGCTCATCAAAACCAAGAACCGCATTGATTGGCGTCCTGATCTCATGCGACATATTTGAAAGAAACCGCGACTTGGCTTCGTTTGCACTCTTTTCTACCCTCAGCTGATCCTCGATCATCTTCCTGCTTCGCACAAGCTCTATGTATTCCATAAACCTGTACAGTGTAAGATCGATTGCATGATAAAGATCTTCTATCTCATCGTTGGTAGCTATTCTGAGTCTGTGGACACCCTCAACACTTCCGTTAAGATCGATATCCTCCGAATTGTAAATATCGGTAACGGCTTTTGCCAGATTCCTTATGGGCTCGGCTATCCTGTACTGGGCGTAAGTATTTACAAATATTGAAAGCGGCGTAATTATAATGGAAATAAGCATGGCAAGTTCAACGCTTCGCTGCATCGTCATATCGGCATTAAGTCCGTTAGACGCTATCTCCGCGATGATACCAAGTACAAAAGCCTCAAAAACAATGATCATCATTACTACGTTTCCGATCTTTGACTTTCCTTCGACAACATATCTGTCATCCTCGTCAAGATTCGTACTGTCAACGTAGTACATTCCGTTTCCGCACAGAAGCTTGATCTCATCGGGAACAGTCTTAAACAGGACATGCAACAAGACGCATGCCAAAAGACATCCCGGCAACTCAACAAAAAACATCGGAATTAGTTTTCCGGGTTCAAAATCGGATACATTCTTTCCTTCCAGAAGCAGACTGAAGAACCCCCAGAGATCTCCCACAAGGAGCTGAAGTATCGCCGAAGCCGCAAACACTTTCCCTATTTTCTTATAAAAACCTGTTTTGGTAAATATATCGGCCGCGCAGGCAACCATCAGATATACAAATGCAGAATACATGATAGATCCGGATATAACAGATCCGCCTATGAAAACCAGAACCACGCAGATCATTCCGGGAATTATTCCCCCAAGCGCCGTTGTAAGCATGATGGGAACATATTTAAAAATCATAAGTAAATTTACAAGAACGCTGTGCCTTGCGCCTGCATCAAGGGAAACGTACGTATAGAGCACAGTAAGAACAGATGCCACAACTATAAGCACCAGATCAACCTGATTCCTTTTGGTGAAAAAATTAAAAAGCTTGATTCTTTTCATAAGATCACCTGCAAGTTACCCTTATATGGACATTACTTTATATACACTTCGCTTTACGTAAAATCATAAAATATCAGTACGAATTTATATACATTTTATCATATTTCTGAATTTTGACACGCAATTAGGCACAAAAACCTGCTAAGAAAAGTCAAGCGTAAATTGCTTTCCCCAGCAGGTTTTTCTTTTTGCCTTGTTCTTATTATTTTTGTGTACACTAAAAAGGCTGACTTTCATCAGCCAATAATAAGCTGTATTTTCTACTTTTTATGC
>JAGAAO010000051.1 GCA_017615275.1 Butyrivibrio sp. | reverse complement strand
TCTTTTACGCTAATGCCATCAGGAGTATCAGGCCATAGTCCTTGTCTAAACAATTCAACAGCCTTTCTTTTGTAGTCATAACTGTAGCGCATAAAAATACCCTCCTTACTGGTTTGTCCAGTAAAGAGGGTACATATCACTTATTGGGGTGTATTTATTTTGTAATAATCTGTCCCTTGCGGTAACGTCCGAAGAAGATGCCGTCATCAACGTATTTATCCGTTTCTGAAACCCACATAGGGAATTTGCCGGTTGCTATCGCTGTCTGACCGTTAAGCATTCCTGTATGGAAGGAAAGATGTCTGTATTGGCGAAGGACAAGTTCCATGCGCGTATATGTACATCTTTCAGGCTTCTTGTACAGATCTTCATCTGTAAGTGAATCAAGATATTCCATAGTTTTCTTTTCTATAAGGTCAAGATAAGACAAGAGCTGTTCATCGGAGAGCACAACGCTTGTCGGGGTATCCGGATTGTCCATTCCTTCCTCATGAAATGAAGGTTCTTCATAAACAAACGGATTGAAAAACCATTTGTCGGCTGAGTGAAGAGCGTGATATACCCATCTCCAGCATGGAGCTCCGCAGCAGAGAGCATCTCTGTCATAAGTTTGTATGGAAGTACGGATATTTAAAAAGTTAGGTTTAACAGTATCTTTAATGATTTTGCATAGTTCGTTCATGTGAAGCCCTCCTTGTGTTTGGTTGGATTTGATCGTATAATAACACCAAATATAATATCAGTAAAATTGAAATAAATAAATATATAATTCAATTTTATTGAATGTGGGAGTGTTTATGTCATCCATAGTAATAAAGGAAATATAACAGGGAGAAATTACTATCAAGGGAGAATGATCATACGCCATGATGCAGATGGTAAAAAATATCTTTATGACATAATAGACATAAAAAAAGAAACGTAGTACCCCGCATAGGTAAAACCGTACGGCACAAAACCACATTTCTTGTATGAATTCTATAACTATAATAGCAGGTGTGTCAAGTTTTTATTTCAGCCGCGGGATTTATAACTTAATCATATGGAGAAGAGTTATGACAATTACACAGCTAAGCACTTTTTTGAAAATCACTGAATTGAATAGCTTTTCTGCTGCGGCAGACAATCTGGGATATGCGCAGTCTACCGTTACAACGCAGATTAAGCAACTGGAGGATGAACTGGGGTGTGTCTTGTTTGAGCGCCTGGGAAAAACAATCTCTGTAACATCACAAGGTGAAAGACTAATAGCCTATGCGGAGAAAATGCTGCAGCTTGAGCGGGATATACTGCTTGATGTCGCAGATGAAGAAAAATCTACGGGTATTTTGAAATTGGGCGTATCAGAATCTCTTTGTATTACGCGATTTCCGCGAATCTTGATGGAGTATAACAGGAATAACCCGCGGACTGAGATCCGAATACAGTTTGTCACTCATGAAAATATTCCTGATCTTCTCCAAAAGGGTGAGCTTGACATGGTCTATACGCTTAACCCGCTCATAGAGGATGATAGGGTTAAGATCATGCACAAGAAAAGGGAGAAACTTGGCTTCTACGTATCTTCGGAGCATCCGATGGCAGGTAAGAGTATTAAGGAAAAAGAGCTTGGAGAGTTGCCGCTTCTTTTGACCGGACATAACTGTAATTTCAGGAATATGCTGCTTTCCAATCTTGAGAAGCATGGACTCTCACCCAAAATCGTGTTGGAAACAAGCAGTAAAGAAATACTGAAACAATTTGCCATAAACGGCTTAGGAGTAGCGTTCATTCCGGATATAACGGCAGAAACAGAAGTAAAGAGCGGTAAACTCAAGCGTCTTACCTGGAAAGGCACTGATTTCCCTATTTATTCGCAGGTATTGATTCATAAGGATAAACATCGAAATAAAGCAATCAACGGCTTGGTTGATATTATAAAGACGTATAAAAAAAATTGATGATTTAGAAAAGATATAAGTGTAAAAGTAATAGAAAATAAGCAGACAAGTCCTGTCAGGCTAAAAAAGTCGCCCTAATTGTACGATTAGGGCGACTTTTTGCGTTCATTTTTATACCAATGGTATGTGTACAACGGCTTTGTATTGCTATACTATGTCTGTAGTAGTACGGCAGATAAAGTATATAAAAGGCCTTATATACAAAGCAACAGCTAATTAGTTTATGGATTTCAAAAGGAGAATGAAAAGAAGAATGATGGAAAGAAAAGAGATAGTAGAAGTGACTAAAAAGAAATCTGCGGCGGGTTTTTGGGTTGCGGTAATTATGTTGGTCTTATTTTCTATAGCTGCTACAGTGGGGACATTTTTAGGAGCATCTGATTTAAATATTGGGATTACGGCGGTGCGTTGTGCCATAAGCTTTGGCGGAATTTTTGCCATGGCTAAGTTGTATGGAACTGACTTTAGATTCAAAGGAAAAGAAGTGATCAAAGGACTCTTTACCGCTTCAGGACTGCTTTTTCTGGCAGAATGCGTGTGGAATTTTATTGATGCTTGGAAAACACCGGAAATAGGGTTTGGGCAGGCACTTCCCGGAGTAGTCATAGTTCTGATATGGGGAAGTGGTGTAGGTCTTTATGAAGAGGCACTTTGCAGAGGTGCATTATTTAATACATTCAGATATCGTATGGGCGAAAGCCGTAGCGGCATAGTTAAGTCGATAGTTTTTTCTTCGCTCATATTTGGCTGTCTGCATTTTGGTAATCTTATTGACAATCCTCATCTTGTGGTTTCTACGTTTACGCAGGTTATATACGCGACATTGATCGGAATGACGTTGGCGTGCATTTATTATATTACAGACAATATCTGGGTGGTTTCCATCCTACATGGACTTTTTGACATAGCAGCGGTAGTTATGGGATGTTTTGTTACTTCGGGAGCACAGGTTTTTGGCAATCAGGATATGACAATATTGGAAGCGATCAAAGCATCAGGGGTATATGCAATTACTGCAGTAATATTCTTTATTCTGCTGTTTAGAGAATTCAAGAAAAGAGGAATTGAGGAATAAAAGAGATTATGAATAAAGCAAAGTACTGGATAGGCTTAATTTTGGCTGTTTCTGCATATTTAGCCAGCGAGAGCCTTGTTATTACTATTACAGGTAATTTAGTTGTGAATGCCATGATTCAAGTCATTGTGCAATTAATGATGTTGATAGTTTTCTTACTGGCATTTGGGTTAAAGGATTCGCTTCGGTTCAGTCTTAAAAGCTGTGGTGAAGGCGTTGCAGTGGGCGGAGCTTTAGTCGCGTGGACTGTTTTTAATACTATTTTTTACACGATTAAAGGAATAAAAGAATACGGAACACCTCTTATGGAAACCAAAGATATTATTATCTTTGTGATAGGGGTAACTATCTCAGCAGGGTTTGCAGAGGAGTTCCTTACACGAGGAGTCATTTTTAACTTTGTACGATCTGCAATTGGAAACACCAAGGCAGGTATTATTACTTCCATGATGATTCCAACCGTAGTGTTTGGATTGATACATCTTTTACATCTTAGAGAAGGTGGAGATCCGGCACCTGTCATTACGCAGGTTATTTATGCTATCGGAATAGGTTTCTTTTTTAATGCACTCTATGTGCGTTGCGGCAATATTTGGTTCTGTTCTTTACTCCATGCAGCTTTTGACCTTTCAGTCATGGTTTACTTCTGTATCTTTAGAAATAAAGGATTTGCAGGTGGTATGGTTGCAGAGTGGCTTGGATATGATGCTCTCATCCTTAAGGGAGTAGCTATTACAGTTGTATTTTTTGCCTTAGGACTTTTTCTTATAAGAGATTCTAAGCTTCAGAAGTGTATAGAAAGATATGAAAAGGAGAATTAAAAGAAAAATGATGGAAAAGAGAGAAATAGTAGATGTTACTAAAAAGAAATCAGCAGCCGGTTTTCTGGTTGCGACAATTATGATGGTTCTGTATTTTATAGCACAGACTTTTATATTTGGAGGAGCAGAAAATTTTGGCTTTGCGTTTACGGCAATCCGTGTTGTTTTGAGTTTTGGCGGAATCTTTGCCATGGCAATGTTGTATGGAACTGACTTTAGTTTCAAAGGAAAAGATGTGATTAAAGGAATCTTTACCGCTTCCGGATTGGTGTATCTGGCTTCTTGTGTGCAGAATTTTATTGAGTCATGGCAAACACCGGAAATAGGATTTTTGCAGGCGTTCCCCGGAGTTATCGTTATTCTGATATGGGGAATTGGTGTAGGTCTTTTCGAAGAGGCCCTTTGCAGAGACGTATTATTTAATACATTCAGAAATCGTATGGGAGAAAGTCGTAGCAGCATAGTAAAGGCGATAATTTTTTCCTCACTTATATTTGGATGTCTGCATTTTATGAATCTTATTGCCTCTCCTAATCTTGTGGTAACGATATGCACTCAGGTTACATACGCGACATTGGGTGGAATATCTTTGGCGTGCATTTATTATATTACCGGCAATATCTGGGTGGTTTCCATACTTCATGCGCTTATGGACATTGCAGCAACCATTATGGGATGTTTTGTTGTTTCAGGCGCACAGATTTTTTCCGAGCAGGATATGAGCATATTGGAAGGAATCCAAATGGTAGGAGTTGAAGCAATTCCTACAGTGATATTACTTATTCTGTTATTTAGAGAATTCAAGAAAAGAGGAATTGAGAGGTAAAAGAGATTATGAATAAAACAAAGTATTGGATAGGAATAATTCTGTTTGTTGTGGTATATTTTGCCAGCGTTATACTTCTATCAATAATCCCCAGTACCGGTGATGGCATGGTGGATTACATGGTGGATTACATGATCCAATCCATTATAGGCGTGGCGATATATATAGTTTTCTTACTTGCATTTGGGTTAAAGAAATCACTTCGTTTCAGTCTGAAAAGTTGTGGCGAAGGCCTTGTAATAGGCGGAACTTTCACTGCGTGGACTGTTTTTAATATTGTCTTCTACATGATCAAAGGAATAAGAGAATACGGAACACCGCTTATGGAAATCAAAAATATTATTATCTTTTCTATAGCGATAACTATCGGAGCAGGTATGGGAGAGGAGTTCCTTACGCGAGGAGTCCTTTTTAACTTTTTCAAATCTGCGATCGGAAATACCAAGGCAGGTATCATTATTTCCATGATAATTCCATCCATAGTGTTTGGATTGGTTCATCTTACAAATCTTAAGCCCGGTTGTGATCCGACACCTATCTATACACAGGTTATTTATGCTATCGGAATAGGTTTCTTTTTCAATGCACTCTATGTGCGTTGCGGTAATATTTGGTTCTGTTCTTTACTTCATGCAGCTTTTGATCTTTCAGTCATGATTTACTTCTGTATCTTTAGAAATATAGGAATTAAAGGAATAGGAAGTGTAGTTGCGGAGTGGCTTGGATATGATGCACTCATCCTTAAGGGAATAGCTATTACTGTTGTGAGCGTTGCCATAGGACTTTTCCTTATCAGAGATTCTAAGCTTCAGAAGTGTATAGAAAGATATGAGAATGAATGAAGTATTTTAGGAGGAATACATTAAATGAAAATTTTGAAAAGAGTTCTAGTTGGGATATTAGGCATAGTAATAGCAGTTTCTGCGGTGAGAATAACAGGAAGACTTCTTAATTCAAGAACCCCAAAGGGTGGAATAAACGAGAGTCTTTATGTTGACATAAACGGAACCAAGCAGTGGATCAACATCTACGGCAAAGATAAGAACAACCCCGTTCTTTTATATCTCCACGGCGGCCCCGGTTCTGCGACCAGCTATGTGGACTATGCTTATACGAGAAAGTGGGCGGATGTATATACGGTTGTTACCTGGGATCAGAGAGCTGCCGGAAAGAGCTGGTTTAAAAACCCCAAAGACACTACGCCTATAAATCTTGATATCATGATGGAAGACGGACGTGAGATGACTGAGTTTTTGAGAAGCCATCTTGGAAAAGACAAGATCTCGATTATCGGACATTCCTGGGGATCTATCTACGGAGCAATGCTTGTACAGGATTATCCCGAATATTATGACTATTATATCGGAACAGGAATGGTGGTTGATATGACCGAGAACGAAAGAAGATTCTGGGAAGCAGCCAGAGAGTGGGCTAAGGGAAATGAAGAAGATGAACAGATCGTTGAAAAGTATGCTTCGAATCCAAACTTTAGTGTTGATTGTATTAAGGCAAGAACAGAAATAATGACAAAATACGGATATGGCATGTTCAACGAAAAAAGTGATTATAGCATGTACGCAGCTCTTTTCTTTAATCCCTATTATAGCCTTTGGGATGAGATAAAGTGGTTTAAGCTTGCTTCAACTCAAGGTGTTGCCGAGCCTTATCTTGACTGGGATGCATCAGAAGAATTCAATAGCCTTTCCATACTTGATAGAACTGAGTACAAGGTTCCGTATTACAACATAAACGGTGATAAGGATTATCAGGCAAACTTCGGACTTGCTCAGGATTATTTTGACAGTGTAAAAGCTCCGAGAAAGAAAATGTATTATATGAAGAATATGGCCCATGGACTTTTAGAAGTAAGATCGAGCGAGTTCTCTGATATAGTGCATGAGATTGCAGCAATAGAGAATAATCAGTAACGTGAAGAAATAATGAATATCAGCGGCTAGCGGATGTGCGGCAGGCAAGCCCTGTAGACTGATAAAGTCGTCCTAATTGTACGGTTAGGGCGACTTTTTACGTTTATTTTTATATCAATGGTATGTGTACAGAGGCTTTGTAATGTTATACTATGTCTGTAGTAGTACGACAGATGAAGTGTTATAAGATCTTATATACAAAACAACGACTAATTAGTTTAAAGAGAGGAAATAGATTAAATGAAAATAAGAGTAGTAGCAATGCTTCTTGCAACAAGTATGATCACAGCAGCGCTGACAGGTTGCGGAGCAAATAATACAGCGCAGGCGAATGAGCAGAGCGAAGTAGCAACTGCAAATATAACTTCCGCAGACGGAGCATCAAACGATACAGCATCCGCAGAGGATGGCGGGGAGAAGGTCGTAACAACCCTCGGCGGAAAGCCCTGGGTCAACTCCATTATCAAGGAGAACATTACAGAGGGAATGAGCACATCTCCCCAGGATGACTTTTACTTATACAGCAATTACGACAAGCTGAGTAAGCTTGAGATTCCTGAAGGTGAATACGTCTACGGAACCAGATATGGAGTTAGAGACGCGGTTACAGAGAAGAAGCTGAATGTTATTAAAGATGAGACCGGAACATCTCATGATCAGATGCTCGTAAATGGGCTTTATAAGCAGATCACGGACTGGAATTCAAGAAATGCCGTAGGTATCGCACCCGCTCAGAAAACGGTTAAAGAAATAGAAAGTATCAAAGATATGGATGAGCTTAATGCTTTTATCTCTGATTTTGATAAGAATATCTTTGTCACAAGAATTATTAAACCCCAAACCATAAAGGATTTTAATTCCGATAACAACGTGCTTCTATTTATGCAGCCTGATTTTATCCTTGGAGGCGCCGAGGAATACAGCAATAGATCAGAGTATGGCGAAAATGTTTATAACGCCTACAAGACCTTGAATGAAAAGGTTCTCGTAAAGATGGGCTATACCAAGGAAGCTGTAGATAAGATGTTTGACGATGCCATTTCTTTTGAAGCAAAGATCGCTGAAAAGAGTTTTACTTCAGATGATAGGCTGCAGGCAGACTACTATCAAAAGGCAAACAATCATTATTCAAAAGAAGAAATGTATGGGCTTTTAAAGAATTATCCCATTGAAGATGTTTTAAAGAACAGTGGTTACGATAAGGCGAAAGACGTTATGGTTGAAAATCCCGACGCATTCAAGAGAATCGATGAGGTATATACAGCCGAAAACCTTGAGAATATCAAAGCTCTTTTGATAGTTAATTATGTAAATAAAGTCAGTGAGTATCTTGATAAAGAATCATATGACGCAGCAATCGAAGCAAACAATATGATTACTGGATCGCAAGGAACGCTTTCCGATGATGATATGGCTGTAAATCTTATTTCAGATGAACTTTCGGAGCCTTTACAGAGAGCGTATTTGCAGAAATATGACGCTACAGAAACCAAAAAGGAGATCACTGCGCTCTGTAAAGATATCATAGCCGGATATGAAGAGATGCTTAAGGGTGAAGACTGGCTTTCCGAAGATACTAAGAAAAAGGCTATCGAGAAGCTCGAGAATATCCGGATCAAAGCGGTATATCCCGATGAGTGGTACAGCGATTGCAAGGATCTTGAGCTTTCCGACACATCACTTTTAGAGTCACTTGAAAATGCTGAAAAGCACATGGCTCATATTGAAGCGGCCAAGGCAGCCGGTAAAGTTGACATCAAAAAGTGGGATAAGGAAATGAACTGCCTTATATCAGGAATTGCCTATCTTCCTAATGAAAACATAATAGTTATTCCTTTGGGATTCCTTGACGGTGATTTTTATCACGATGGAATGTCAACAGAAGAACTATACGGAAGCCTGGGCTGCATTATCGGCCACGAGGTAAGCCACGCATTTGATCCCACCGGCGCTCAGTTTGACAAGAACGGAAATATGAACAATTGGTGGACAGATGCTGACTTTAAAGCTTTTGGACAAAGAGTTAAAAAAGTTGATGACTTCTATGATGCGATCACAGTATGGGACGGACTTAATGTGAAGGGCTCTAATGTCGACACCGAGGCAATTGCCGATATGGGCGGAATGAAGGTAATGCTTAGTATTGCCAAGAACATCAAAGACTTTGATTACAAGAAATTTTTTGAAAGTAATGCCAACGCTTATCTTCTTAAAACAACGCCGGAATATGTCCAGAGCCAGGTTGCGAGTGATCCTCATCCCCTTTACTATCTCAGAACAAATGTACCTGTGCAGCAGTTTGATGAGTTCTATGAGACATACGGTATCAAAGAGGGCGACAATATGTACCTTGCACCTGAAGACAGAATCTCAGTTTGGTAATTAGTTTTTGAGGAGAGAAATATTATGAAAACCAAGAAGATTTCTACACCCCTTGGAATTGTGGGGAGATTCTTTAAAGCGCTTCTATGTACATTGATTGCCGTAGTGGTGAATATGGCACACGGACTCTTTGAGATAAGATCAGGAGAGTTCTCTGATATAGTGCATGAGATTGCAGCGATGGAGCGCTCAGAATGAAAAGATTTTGAATGTTATAAGAAAATACATAAAAAGAGAGGAAATAGATTAAATGAAAATAAGAGTAGTAGCAATGTTGATTGCAACAAGTATGATCACGGCAGCGCTGACAGGTTGTGGAGCAAATAATACAGCGCAGGCGAATGAGCAGAGCGAAGTAGCAACTGCAAATATAACTTCCGCAGACGGAGCATCAAACGATACAGCATCCGCAGAGGATGGCGGTGAGAAGATCGCGTCAACCCTCGGCGGAAAGCCCTGGGTCAACTCCATGATCAAGGAGAACATTACAGAGGGAATGAGCACATCTCCCAAGGATGACTTTTACTTATACAGCAATTACGACGAGCTGAGTAAACTTGAGATCCCTGAAGGTGAAGCCAGCGCCGGAACCATATTCGATGTTGTAAAAATAGTTTCAGAGAAGAAGCTGAATGTTATTAAAGACGAGGCGGGAACATCTCACGATCAGAAGCTCGTAAATGGGCTTTACAATCAGATCACGGACTGGAATTCAAGAAATGCGGAAGGTATCGCACCCGCTCAGAAAACGGTTGAAGAAATAGCAAATATCAAAGATATGGATGAGCTTAATGCTTTTATCTCTGATTTTGATAAGAATATCTTTGTTACAAGGATTATTAAGCCCCAAACTGCAAAGGATTTTGATTCCGATAACAACGTGCTTAAGTTTAATCAGCCTGCTTTTATACTTGGAGGTGCAGAGGAATACAGCAATAGATCGGAGTATGGTGAAATTGTTTATAACGCATACAAAACCTTGAATGAAAAGGCCCTCGTAAGGATGGGTTATACCAAGGAAGCAGCAGATAAGATGTTTGACGATGCCATTTCTTTTGAAGCAAAGATCGCTGAAAAGAGTTTTACTTCAGATGATAAGCTTCAGTCAGACTATTATAAAAAGACAAACAATCATTATTCAAAAGAAGAAGCGTATGAGCTGTTTAAGAATTATCCCATTGAAGATGTTGTAAAGAACAGCGGTTATGATAAGGCGAAAGACGTTATGGTTAAAAATCCCGACGCACTCAAGAGAGTCGATGAGGTATATACCGCTGAAAACCTCGAGGATATCAAAGCTCTTTTGATAGTTAATTATGTAAACAAAGTCAGTCAGTATCTTGATAAAGAATCATATGATGCAGCAAACGAAGCAAACAATATGGTTAATGGATCACAAGGAGCGCTTCCTGACGATGATATGGCTGTAAAGCTTATTTCAGAGGAACTTTCAGAGCCCTTACAGAGAGCGTATCTGCAGAAATATGACGCTACAGAAACAAAAAAGGAGATCAATGCGCTTTGTAAAGATATCATAGCCGGATATGAAGAGATGCTCAAGGGCGAAGATTGGCTCTCAGAAGACACCAGGGAAAAAGCTATCGAGAAGCTGGAGAATATACAGATCAAAGCAGCATATCCCGATAAGTGGTACAGCGATTGCAAAGATCTTGAGCTTTCCGACACATCTCTTTTAGAGTCACTTGAAAATATTGAAAAGTATATGGCTCATATAGATGCGGCTGAGGTAGCCGGTAAAGCCGACAGAGAAAAGTGGGATAGGGGATGGGGCTGCCTTCTTACAGACATGTACTATAGACCTGATGAGAACTCAGTGACTGTTCCTCTAGGTTTCCTTGACGGTGATATTTATTACGACGGAATGCCCAAAGAAGAACTATACGGAATCTTGGGCTGCGTTATCGGTCACGAGATAAGCCATGCATTCGATCCCAACGGCGCTCAGTTTGACAAGAATGGAAATATGAACGATTGGTGGACAGAGGCGGACTTTGAAGCTTTTGGACAAAGAGTTAAAAAAGTTGATGACTACTATGATACGATCACGGTATGGGACGGACTTAAGGTGAAAGGCTCCAATATCGACACCGAAGCTATTGCCGATATGGGCGGAATGAAGGTAATGCTCAGTCTTGCCAAGAACGATAAAGACTTTGATTATAAGAAATTTTTTGAATACAGTACAAAATTCTACCTTGCGATAACAGCGCCGGAATATATACAGTCCATGGTTGCGCGTAATGAACATCCGCTTTTCTATCTCAGAACAAATGTAACTGTGCAGCAGTTTGATGAGTTCTATGAGACATACGACGTCAAAGAGGGCGACAATATGTACCTTGCACCTGAAGACAGAATCTTAGTTTGGTAATTTTTTGAGGAGAGAAAGAGATTATGAATAAAACAAAGTATTGGATAGGAATAATTCTGTTTATCGTGGCATTTTTTTTCGAAAATATACTTTTGAGTGGCTTTGTTAAAACAGGTGCTGTCATGGGTGATTACATGATCCATCGCATTACAGATGTAGCAATGTATATATTTTTCTTACTTGCATTTGGGTTAAAGAAATCACTTTGTTTCAGTCTGAAAAGTTGTGGTGAAGGTATTGTAGTAGGTGGAGCTTTTACTGTGTGGACTGTATTTAATGTTATATTCTACATGATAAAAGGAATAAAAGAATACGGAACACCTCTTATGGGAACCAAAGACATTATTATTTTTGTGATAGCGGTCGCTATTGGAGCAGGGATGGGAGAAGAGTTTCTTGCGAGAGGAGTCCTATTTAACTTTATAAGATCTGCAATCGGGAACACCAAGGCAGGTATCATTACCGCCATGCTAATTTCATCCATAGCGTTTGGAGCAATACATCTTACACATCTTTCGAGAGGTGGTGATCCGACACCTGTCTACACACAGTTCATTTATGCTATCGGGATAGGCTTCTTTTTCAATGCACTCTATGTGCGTTGCGGTAATATTTGGGTCTGCTCTTTGCTTCATGCAGCTTTTGATCTTTCAGTAATGATTTACTTCTGTATCTTTAGAAATATAGGAATTAAAGGAATAGGAAGTGTAGTTGCGGAGTGGCTTGGATATGATGCTCTCATTCTTAAGGGAGTAGCAATTATGGTTGTAGGCATTGCTGTAGGTCTTTTCCTTATCAGAGATTCGAAGCTTCAGAAGTGTATAGAAAGATATGAGATGGAAGGATAATCATGGTAAAGAAATCTATATGTTACGGACTTATTTTGGTTTTGTTGCTAATGAATGGGTGCACAGGCAAGCGCGCAGAAGATGCTACAGATAGTTGTTCTAAAGAGGAAAGCGAATCAGTGCAAGAGGATATCGATGTTGCTGATGCGACATTTGAGGAGTCCGACACCGAATCTAAAGATAGCTCGATGGAGATAGACTTTTTCAGGGATTACACTTCCGATATCGAAACAGAAGTTAACGAAGCAATTAACGCATCTTCAACACTTCAGGAAGAAATCGAAAATGTTCAGAAAGTTTCTGATCAGTACTCTGAATGGGCAAAGCAAGCCAAAACTCAGAGCGAAATGAATATGTCTTCAGACTGGTTCTATATTATTTGGGATACAGAATTAAACAGCCTTTGGAGCAGATTCAGCGAAGCTGCTGACGAAGACACCAAAGCAGTAGTTTTGGCTGATCAAAGATGCTGGGACTCTATACTAGATGAAATTGTATTGGAGACTCTCGGACCAAGTGAAACAGGTGGAAGCATATATCCTTGCTTGGCGGGAGCCCTTCTTGAAGAAATGGCCTATAACAGATGTAACGTTATAGCCAATGAACTTGCCAAAATCAAAGGCGAAGATTTCATTATGCCGAAACGCTCTATTCAAAGCACATATATAGACAATCATGGAACCAATGAAGTATACAATTATCTTTCAACACAGGTTCTGGGGCAGTATGATGATATCGATGCCAAAATTTCAATTCACGGACTGATTACTTTGGAGGGGAACTTCACTGAAAAAGGAAACGACGAGTTGGAGTTTACATCAATTGATGGCGACATCAAAGGAACTATCCGTCTTGATGGTTGGAATGGAGCTTCTTTCGAGGTAACGGAGAGTAGCAATGATCTGCTATCTGTCGGAGCGAAATTCGAGTTTAATTTTGCATTATAAGCCGCAATTTTTTTGAGAATTCAATATAAAAGTCACCCTAATTGTACGGTTAGGGTGACTTTTTGTGTTTATTTTTATACCAATGGTATATGTACATAGCCTTTATTTTATTATACTATGTCTGTAGTAGTATGACAGATGCGGTATACATCAGGTCTTACATACGAGGTAACAGCTAATTAGTTTATGAATTTTAAGAGGAGAAAAAATATGAAAAGAAGAAGTTCTGCACCTGGATTGGTGCTTTTTATCATTATGCTTTTGATATCGACAGTAGGATTGGCGCTTTTAGGCGAGGGGAATTTTGGGCTTCCCGGAATGATTGCTCGTTTTGTTATAGGTATAGTCGGCGTTGTTTTTATGGCTTATATATATGGAGTAAATTTTAAAATTAAAGGATTTTTCAAGGGACTCTTTAGTGTTGCCGGTTTGGTTGGAGTAGTTTGTTGCATACATAATTTGATAGCTATGAGGACTCCCACTGATATTGGTTTCAAGGAGGGACTTCCAAGTGCAATCGTTATGTTTCTGCTTATGATGGCAGTAGGTGTATTTGAGGAGGCTATCTACAGAGGTGTACTCTTCAATACATTGAGAAATTGCTTTGGGGAAAGCAAGGGAAGAATAATCCTGGCAGTATTTTTATCTGCGATTCCTTTTGGGCTTACTCATTTTCTTAATCTTCTTGTCTATCCTAATCTTGTAGTATGGACCACTTCTCAGGTTGTATATGCGACTGCAGGTGGAGTCCTTTTTGCATGTATTTACTATATTACAGACAATTTTTGGCTGGTTGTGGTTTTACACGGGATTTATGATTTCGTTGCAAGTGTTTGGTCATGCTTTGCAAGTCAGGCGGAAGGAATTGGTTTTCCAACAGCAGACTCAACAATAATGCAAGGAATAAAAGATGCAATTCCCGACACAATCTTCGGAGTGATCGCACTTATCTTACTGATAGCAGTTCTCAATAAAAGAGAAATCAAAAGAAGGAGTATTGACAGGAGGTATTATGCGTAAGTTTTTTAAGATTTTAAGGAACATATTTTTAGGGCTGCTTGCATGCATTATTTTACTTGTATCAGGCGCATTTATATATAACAAAGTAAAAATGAATCAGGAAAAAAAATATTGGGAGAATCCACCCGGACAGATGGTAGAAGTTGACGGACACAAGATGCACATCTACAGCGAGGGCGAAGGAGACCATACAATCGTTTTCCTGTCCGCTTGGGGTGATACAAGCCCGTATAATAATTTCCTTCCTCTTTGT
>JAGAAO010000050.1 GCA_017615275.1 Butyrivibrio sp. | reverse complement strand
GTTTTTTCTCAAGTGCTGTTGAACTCGAGGTAGCATTAGATGATTACTACAGTATTTATTCTGAGCCTAACGAATATTTAAAGTCATTGTGCTCGTTTGATTTTGGGTGTTAATCAGCATAAGTTAATGTCGTTTACTATAAAAATTCAAAAGTGCAAATATCAAATCTCAAACACATCACAATTTAATTCTGTATTTTGTATTTCGTATTTCTCCAGATTCACCTTTCCTTCGATAACTTCGACGCCTTCGCTCTCCAGTATCTGCGCCTGTTTCCAGGCTTCGCCGAAGGCATACTCACCGGCAAGTTCTCCTTTTGAATTAACAACACGGTGACAAGGTATCGTACTTGGATTTTCAGTTTAAGGAAAAGTTTTTACTATTCTTCCTTAAAAAGATGTAGTTTGAACTTTTGTTTATTGTATTTATGATCAAGTTCATCACGCAAATCATCATACTCTTTTTCAGTCATTTCACGTTTCTGTAAAGCACTGTCAGAATAGTAGTAATGAAAACCATACTTGCCATCAGTATCTTGACCTTCTCTATAAATGCCCTCTTTTAATTCCATGCGTCCCGCAGTGTACTTAAAATGTTCAACACAGCAATAGCGCGTTGAATCGCTAAAATGCAAATCAATCATACCGTCTTCATATAATTGATAGTAAGCGTAGTACTCACTTTCAAATACAGGAACAACTTTACCATCTTTAAGGGTATACATATTGTCAATATCCGTTTCATCTGGAGCTTCTTCTGAGCCAATCCTACCTAGGAGCAGCTCATCTACTCCGTCTCCGTCAATATCCATTTGTATATATCCAAATTCATCAGCATGTTGATCAATTGACCAATATATTGAATATGGAATCCTTCCATACTGCTCTACATCATGAGGATCATAATCATGATTCTCATATATATCCATTATTTTCTTTATACTTTCAATAAATTCATCGTATGAATTGTACTCTGCTACAATATCATATTCTGATGTGTCCGTTGTTTCAGAAGACTCTTCCGTAGCAGCTTCTTCAGTGGTTGTGGTACTCCCATCTTCTACACTCACGTCATCGGTTACCGTTTTGTTTTCTTTAGCACATGCACATAGCACGATGGAAGCAATAATTGTTGTAAATAATATCCGTTTTCTCACTATCAGATTATTCTCCATATCATATAAATTGAAGAAGTTACAGTTATAGATTAACCTAAAATAACCCCGATACGTCCTTGATTTCTATCCATTCAGGCTCATCAGCTTCTTTTATCTCATCTGTTATACCGAGCTCTTCTTCTCTTTTTGAAATAATATCTTCAATTTCTGACATTTCATAAAAACTGATTCCGGCATCTTCAAATGCTTTCCTGTAAGGACTATTTTTTCCGTACAGTTTTTCTTCAAGACCTATATAATCAGGTTTTCCTTCTTCATTCACGAAGGAATATGAGCAAAAATACTCATCTTCAAACCAGTAATTCCAGATATATCCCCCATCATCGCTAAATGACTGAAGCTGCGTAGGCTTTATAATATATCCACACTCAAAGGTTTTTCCATAAATAAGCTTACACCCATCTTCTGTGAGGATTTTATATTCATCTGTCGGAGGACAGTAACCGGGATATTGGCATTCATCTATATATCCAAATTTATTAATGTGTACTTCGTATCTAAAACAACTTTCATTTTCATACATAAGCAATAGCTTACCATCAACGTTACCTATCGCTAATATATAATCAATCCAGCCTAGTGAGCCCGTTTTTGTTATTGATATTAATAACTGTTCTGCTTCTTTTTCCAGCGGGTATATATATGCATAATTTATATTTACACTATTATCCTCATCCAAATCAGCTTCTGCCATTAGTCGCTGGATAATTTCAGAAAACAAATAATCTCTTTTATTTTCCTTACCATAATCAAAACTGTATGGGACATTCCCCACAAAATTGTCCAGGTCAAAGACCACCGGTTCTTCATTAGCGAGGAATTTCTCAAATAATTCTCTACCTGTAACATCATCACTACTTCCAACATCACCCTCATTTACACTACCCTCTACAGCTCTTTTTCCTGCACATCCTGTAAGCATCAGTAAAAGAGCTAAATAAATAATGCCGAACTTATTCTTCACCAACATTTCCCTCTTATCTTCTAACTTCTATTGTCTGTGCGCCCAAAGGGGCGCACAGACAATATTCTAGCATATCTCCTACCATTTTAAACAACTCTGATCTTCATCAAGATCAATCGTTTCCTCTGTATATTTTCTTTCCATGTCATGTCTCTTCTTCCTGTTTTCGACTGTATCAAATATAATGGAAAAATCATAATCTTCGGGATAAAGCTCTTTTGCTTTGACATGAAGCTTGACCCTCTTATGATTGATCCATATCTTTTTTCCCGCAATCTGAACACGCATAACTCCCTTATTGTTTACCGGTTCACACACTATGCCAATCTTCTTGTCAGGATAGACCATCACGCTGTCCCCAATCGAATACATATTTTCAAGAGATGCATTTACATGATGCTTCTTTGTTTTGACAATCCTGCCTGAAATTTCCTTTTTAACCGCTTCCTTGTTATTAAATGTGTATTTCTTTGCAGCTTCTTTTCCATATGCTGCTTCTGCCGCAGTTCTAAGCATATCGGCAGGCATGCCGAGTCTGTCCGCTATATGGAACGCGCAGCTCTCTCCCGCTTCACCTATGAGCATTTTATAAGTGGGCAAAAGAGTCTCTTTATCAAACGTCATTCTGGCATTCACTATATGCTCGGTTCTGTCCGCGTAGTCTTTTATCTCAGGATAATGCGTTGTAACAAGGAAATTCGCACCGCTCTTTCTAAGCTCTTCAAGTATTGCAACCGTTATTCCCATACCTTCCGCAGGGTCCGTACCCGAACCAAGCTCATCCATGATAACGAAACTGTCGCTGTTAACAAGCTTTAATATCTCCAACACGTTTTTTATATGCGCTGAAAACGTCGAAAGGTTCTCGGACATATTCTGTCCGTCACCTATATCGCAAAGATAATTTGAATTCATACATATGTCCGCTGCTTTGCAGGTAACGTGAAGTCCGCACTGAGCCATATAAGCATTTAACATCACTGTTTTTATCGATACCGTCTTTCCTCCCGTGTTGGGACCTGTGATCACGATTCCTCTGATGTCACCGCCTATAGAAAAATCAAGCGGTACATTTACTTCTTTTTTCATAAGCGGATGTCTTGCTTTATCAAGAGTCATGCGTCTCTCCGTATTGATCTTTGGCTGCGTACAATCAAGATCAATACTTAGCTTTCCTTTGGAAAAAATAAAATCCAGCTTTTCCATCATCCTGATGTTTTCTTCCATTGCAGGAATACAGTCCGAAACAAGCGCCGTGAGTGTATAAAGAATCCTATATACTTCGTTTTCTTCATCAATCCTTAGAAGCTCAAGCTCTTCGTGAAACTTGGAAACTCCTGTCGGCTCAATAAAAAGTGTATTTCCCGTAGAAGACTTATCGATCACGCTTCCCGAAATCCTGAATTTATACTCCTTCTTAACAGGCACGCACATTCTGCCGTTTCGAAGCGTGCAATAGGAATCGGACATGCACTCTTTATTATTTCTCATTATCTGCTCAGCCTTCTGCTTCATGGCTTCTTCAGCCCGAATTATTGCAGCTCTGATATCCGCAAGATTTGGCGTTGCCCTGTCGTCCACAGCTTCATTTCTAATCTGCATCTGAATCTCTTCCTTAAGCTCTTTTAATTCATCAAGATTCTCATCGTAGTAGGCAAGCGGATTCCCGTACTGTCTTCCTCTGCTCAGATAATCTTTTAACCGCTCAACCGCAACCAGCATTTTCTCTACTCTCGTAAGCTGATAAGGTGTGAGACAATCACCTTTCCTTGATATCTCAAGAATCTCTTTCATCTCCGTGACATTCTGAAAAGGCGGCTCGCCAATTCTCTCTATTAAATCTCTGCTGTTTGTCGTATCACGAAGCTTACTCCTTAGCTCTGTTTCATCAGTATATATTGCCGCGTTCATGATTTCTTCCTTTGCATAATCGGTATATGCAAGGTTTGACCATATTTCTTTTATCTTATTAAATTCTATCTGTATCTCAGTTTTCATTTCTTCTCCTTAAACTCAGCATTCAAGCAAGTTTTTGAAGATCTTGGTTATGACAGAATCGCCGCCCTTGTGATTCCACGTAAAAATGACATCGCTGCCTTTTTCCACTTTCTCTTTTACCTTGTCTGAAAGTTTCGCAGGAATCAGCAATTCCCAGTATCTGACCATATATGTATCACCTATGATATCTTCAACAACTCCCAAATGCTGCTCAAAAATCTGCATAAAGCCTTCCTGAACTTTGACTCTTCTGTACACAGGGAACTCCTTGTTTATCTCAGCAAGCATTTCCTCATCTTCAAGCTTTTCAAAATCCTTGCTCTCGATTAGTTTCCCCTTAATACCGGAAAAATCATCATTCAGCGGAAGGCACATAAGTTCATCAAAAACATTACCTTCAGGGTCTGTAAGACCATACTTCGCACCGCGCTCAAACCCAAATCTCGGATAATAATTCGGCTCTCCCATAAGTGCTATTCCCTTAATCCCTGCCTCTTTGGCAAGCCTGATAGTCTCTCTCATAAGGATTCCGCCGATGTCATTTCCTTCAAGTGTGGGCTCAACCGCCAGCGGACCGAAAGTCGCAATTTCATGCCTTACGTCTCCGTCAACAATCCACGCCTTGGTGTAATACACCGCTCCGACAATCCTGCCGTTGTACTCAGCTATACGGCTGATCTCCGGAATATAATCTTCGGACTCCCTGACAATCCGAATAAGGAAATGCTCCGAAGCTGCCGGCTCATATTTATTAAAAAAGCTCCTCATAGCCATTAGTTCTGTATCTTTATAATCAGCAGGTGTCTCTGCTCTTACAATTAAGTTCTTTAACATGTTAGTCCTCCTTTTTTCGTGTGGAACAAGCTTCACTAGGCTCGATAATACCTCGTTAAGTGCTTAGCTCATGCGGAGCATTTAAATTGAATAGGAAATTCGGAGAAATTTCCTATTCAATAAAAGACCATGATACCTAAATGCAAAGATATCATGGTCTTCGTAGATAAATTTTCACCCTAAAAAATTGCAACAAAAAAACGAAGTAATGTATGCAAAACAAAGTGTCGTTCAAACACTTTCCTGCATCCACGATATTAAGCATAGCGAAACAAGCTATCGACTTACGTCGAAAACTCATAATCAAATTCGATTAACGAATGTACCTGTAATTAAATTAAATACAGGTGATTATCTCACCACACTTAACATAAAATACCTCGTTTAAAATGTTTGTTCTGCTGTCATTGTACAGTCATATTTTGAAATTAGTCAAGCCTGTAATTCTTTTTCCGGTCAAGTATCATATACGTAGTTTGACGAATCTTGATAATTGTTACACCAAATTTTATAATATGGTCATGTTTTTTGATTTGATAGAAAGAGGTTCATATGGGATTTTTAAATAAATTATTTGGAAAAAAAGAATCATCGCTCATAACTTTCAAAGACCCTAAGAAGCATCCGCATTATTACGCAGTGGGACCAAACGGGCTTCCGAATTGCTGGAAACCATATTTTAATCCGGAGCCACAGGAATATCTTGTAATAACAGCAGACGCTGAAATCGTTTCCTCAGAAATGGACATGCCTTTTTGCGCAAATGTAGATATCTTGGGATACATCAATCTTACCACAGGTGAAAGAAGGGACACTCTAAGCTTTTTTACATTTATTCCTACCGACGAAGAAAAGAAGAATCAATCATACAAGAACAGATACGATAAATTTACCGTATATAAGATTAAGGCTCTCACAACAAAAGAGCCTAACACTCATATCAAAGTTCTTACAGAAGAAAAAATTATTTTTTCTACATTCTCGGATATCTTTTGTCTTGAAACACTCGAAAAAAGACTCTCAAATGATTTCCTTGAAAGCCTTATTGAAGAATACAAAAAGCCGGAAATTGTGAACTTTGAGGAATTTGGTGACTTCACACTCAATAAATCAGAATATGTATTGGAAGGAAAATACAATTGGCTGGGAAATGCCATTGACCTCTCCGTAGAGTATCCAAATGAAGAAGAAACACATAAATTTCTGAAAACCTTTGACTCCTTATGCAAAGACCAAAAAAGCTTTGATGAAAACGCACGCAGATTCGCAGCCAAATTTTTGACAACATACATAAATAAATGGCGTTCAAACGGCTCTATAACGTACTATGCAAACATGCTCTCAGAAGAAGATATCGCTAAAATGCTTCAGATTGGATCTGTCTATATAGATTACGATATCGAATATGAAATTCGCTTTAAAGATCATCCCTATTTCTGCGGAAGGAAGATCACCGTGTATTATAAGCTCAAGACTAAGGAGCCTGATCATCTTGAAATAGAAGAACCGGACGGAACCATTACAGACATTGATTCAGATGGATATACACTGAATTTTTAACCCTTTACACTTCCTGCGACTACACCCTCGATGATGTACTTCTGTCCGAACAGATAGAACGCAATGATAGGGAGAATACCCAAAAGAAGCCCTGCCATCATCGGGGAATACTCGGCAGAGTGATTTGTAAGGAATGTTTTTATTGCTATTGCAAGTGTCTTGTCCTGTGATTTGGTAAGAAACAGACTGGACATAAGATAATCGTTCCACACACCGAGTGCAACAAACACGGTAACTGTGACAATTATAGGCTTTAAAAGCGGCAATACAATTCTCAGATATGTAAGTCCGAAACTACATCCGTCAATTCTCGCAGCTTCATCGAGCTGCGTCGGTATTCCTTCGGTAAACCCTTTATATAGGAACACCGCAAACGGCAGATTGAGCCCAACGGCAATATAGATTACCAAAAAAAGATTATTGGACAATCCGAAAGTTCCTGCATAGATCTGCACCATCGGAATCATATATACCTGAAATGGCGCAACCATAAACGCCAGAAACATACCAAAAATGATACTATTGATCTTCCATTTTTTTCTCGCAAACAGATATCCTGTCATACTTCCGATGACCATATTGATAAGCACAGTGTTGACCGTGATTATAACTGTATTTATCATGGCAACCCAGAAGTTCATTCGTTTAATTGCCAAACTGTAATTATCAAGCATGAATTTTGTGGGAAGTGCAAACGGAGTCTTTATAAACGCAGCTGTAGGCTTAAACGTATTGATTATCAGGATCAAAAACGGTCCCATAAAGAGGATCAGAACAAACAAAGTTAAAAAGAACACTATCGCCTTTTTTAACTTTTTCACTGTTCATCAACCCCCTTTCTGGTGAAATAAACCTGTAACAGCGAGATAATTGCTACGATCACGAAAAATACGATTGCCTGAGCCTGACCTTTTCCAAACTCCATGCTGGTAAATGCAGTCTGATAAATCTTGTACGCGATAAGTTCAGTTGATTTGTACGGACCTCCGGCTGTAAGAGAAAGGTTCATATCAAATGACATAAACGCCCTGGAAATCGAAAGAAAGATGCAGATTGCGATTGAGTTTCTTATAAGTGGAAGCTTGACTGTACTGACAATTTGCAGAGCGCTTGCGCCGTCGGCATATGCTGCATCTATAAGATCTTTGGGAACACTTGTAAGACCGGCAATATAAATTACCATTAAATATCCGCTGAGCTGCCATGAGCTGACGATGATAAGAGCTATAAGCGCTCTTGTCGGATGCGTCAGCCATGACGTCTTCATCCATTCTATTTCCAATCCTTTACCCACTGCAGTAAAAGCATAGAGGAATATAAATCTCCAAATATATCCCAGAATGATTCCACCAATGATATTGGGCGTAAAAAATCCTATTCTGAAAAGATTCTGTCCCTTTATTCCGCTTGTTACCGCAAGTGCCAACAGAATCCCCATAATATTACTTGCTATAACCGTAAAGAAAGCGTATATAACCGTTTTTATAAAGGAAGTGCCCATCGTGGGATCACTAAAAACATCATGAAAGTTTTCAAAGCCCACAAAATGTATTTGCATCGCAAGACCGTTCCAGTCGGTCAATGTGATCCATATTCCAAAGATAAACGGTATCAGTACAACGCTTATCCATATGACAAGCGCCGGAAGGCCAAATCCGGCAAAGCATAAGATATCACCAAATCTTTTTCTAAAATCACGCCTCATCATGATTTCCTTCTGTCGTTATCGAGCTTCTTGTTTAGTCCAGTATTCGTCTATCTTAGAAGCAAGTGTAGCCCTGTCGGTCTGGCCCGCAAGATACTCACACATAAATGCTCCGCACTCATACCAGATATCTGAAGGATAAAGATTGGGAGTTCCGTAGAAATCGTATGTAAGTCCCTTCGTGATGTAGTTCGCGGTTGAAAGTCCCAAAGGGCTCTCAAGTTTAACGGAAGAATTCTTGAAAGGAAGTGCCTGTCCGCAAACAGTGGCCATCTGTTCCTGTGCATAAGAATCCGATGTGATGTAATCTACAAATTTAAGACCTGCTGCCTGCTGCTCTTCCGTATTTTGGCTCTTATCAATGCAATATCCCTTTGCATACAGCGTTGCTATACTCTGATTCAGCTTGTCATTGGCATCATCGCTGTGAGGAATCGGGAGAATACCGAATTCCTGACCTTCACTTGCAACCGGTGCAAGGAATGCCCATGCCCAGTCACCCATGAACCATGTACCGCACTCACCTGCTCCAAGAGCTGCCGCGTCGATATTTACATCACCTACAAGCGGATCTGCCGCATTGTGATTGTACTTGATCATCATGTCGAACGTATCCATATAGCCGTTGAACACGTCATTATCGATCTCTTTTTTCGAACCCGATATGATTCCGTTTACATAATCGACTCTTTCCTTGGTTGAACCGATTGCTGCGCCGTAAACCTGGCAAAGGAAATGAGATCCGAGTGACCAGTTGACACCTGTAAAGCATGTTGCATCAACGCCCGTAGCCTGGATTTTTTTGAACAGATCTTCAAGATCCGATCTTGTCTTTATTGTTGTGGGATCAAAATTGCCGCCCACTGCCGCGTCGCACACTGCTTTGTTATAAAGAAGTCCGACACCTGCTGCCGTCTGCGGTACAGCATAGATCTTGTCATTAAAAGTCATTGTGCTGAGCGCACCCTCTTCAATATTGGAAATAAAAGACTCATTGGTGAGCTCAAGCATTCTTTCCTGGTTCTCCCAAATATTTATGGGATCCATAAGAGAAACAGTCGGGCCTTCATTACTTGCGTAAAGCGCCATCCACTGCTGAAGCTGATCGTCACCTCCGGGGATATATTCGACTTTAATACCGGGATTCTTGCTCTCAAAATCGCTTATGATATCCTGGAACATCTGATCCTTACCGGTATCAGTTGTATAAAAAGAAATTTCTACAGAATCTGCAGATTCTGCCCCTGCAGGAGTCTCTGACTGCGACTGCACCTCTGTCTGAAGCGCATCCGAAGCCTTTCCACAGCCTGCAGTAGCTGAAATAATCATAGTCAGTCCCAAACACATTGATAATACTTGCTTTTTCATTTCAAAAACCTCCTTTGGCACTCCGCGTCTGTGTTAGTCAATGAAACTATATCTTTACATGTAAACAATGTGAATCAATCAAACTATATACATCTATTTTATTAGATTTTCGAGAAAAATACACGCTTTTTAGAATATTTTTATTAAAAAATCGCGGAAAACATTAAATTCTTCCGCGACTTTACCTTATACCTCTTCATCCAGTGCCCACTTAATCGCAGGCTCAAGATATTCATTCCAGAAAATCCAATCATGTATTCCGGGGCTTTCTTTATACGTGAGATCAACATTCTTTTCAAGAAGAAAATCTCTGAACTCCCTGTTTGTATCAAGAAGATAATCCTCCGATCCGCATGCCATAAATATAGGCTGGATCTTGTCCCCCTTCTTAAGTCTCTCGTTTATTATGAATTCGGGATCGTTCGTTGTCTCTTTTACCTTCTTAAGATCCCCGAAAACCTGACAGTAATAATCATAATCGGCTATATCATCTTTCTCGCCCGGCTTAATATCTTTGAGTCTGTTAACTATAAGCGCTGAGGACAAACCTATGATCTTACCGTATCTTTCAGGATGCTCAAGTCCTGAATGTATCGCGCCAAAGCCTCCCATTGAAAGCCCTGCGATAAATGTATCCTTCGCCTCTTTTGACAGATTAAACGTATTTCTCACGTAATCCAGAAGCTCAAAGCCGACAAAATCCGCATATTTAAAGCAGCATCCCTTTGCATTCAGGTAAAAACTGTTATCTCCCGAAGGCATGATCACAGCAATATTGTGCCTGACTGCAATGTCACTTATAAGCGTTCCGAGCGGCCAATCGAATGTATTTCCCGAATACCCCTGAAGAAGCATAAGCGTCTTCATAGGTCTTTCATAACAAGTATTTCCTTCCCTCCATTCAATCGGCACATCATTTGGAAGACACAGATGAAATGCCGTCTGCCTCCAAAGTGATTTAGAAAAATAATTTACCTGTAAAAATGCCATAAAAAATCTCCTCTCAATTATCCCCGGTTAATTTCATTTCGACAAAATCTTTTTTGCCTTGTCGCACCACCTAAGATACGCCTCATAAGTCTCAATACCAAACGTAACTGTAAGGTAATAGTGCAGATGGTCGCCTGTATCAAGCACCTTCTCCAAGTTCTCTTTAAATACATTAAGAATCGAAAGATTCTGCCTCGCCTGTTCCTCAAAGACCTCGATATTCCTTACGGATACACTACTGTCAGCTGCTCCGCCAAAGTAAATCTTCAGAAGCGTCTCGTACTTAAGCTCATTGACTGCATGTTCATCGGCTATCCAATCATTCAGAGCATCGCTCCCCTTCTTGGTAATATGGTAAAAAAACTTTTCGCGTCCCGAAGATTTATCGCCACCGCTCTTTTCCACAAGTCCCTGCTTCTCCATGTCATTAAGCGCGGGATAAATATTTCCGAAGCTTCCTTTCCAGAAGAAACCAATAGCCCCATCGATTCTCTTTTTTATCTCATATCCGGTCAGATCTTCATGCGAAAGAAGTCCCAAAATGACCGCATCTATCTTTCTGTCTTTTGCCATATCACACTCTCCAACTGTATTTCAAAGCTTTCTTGGGGCATTCGTCAACGCACGCGCCGCACTGTATGCATTCCGTACTCTTAGAAGTTTTCCCCGCAGCAACAATCTCTTTTACATCAAGTCCCATTGGACAAGCCTTGTTGCACTTTCCACACGATACACATTTATCTTTATCCGCCTCCACGTGAAGCTGTGGAATATGTAAAAATCTCCCGATACTGCTGCCTATCACCATGAATGGTGCCATCCAGCATATATAATGACATGCAGCTCTTCTGCCATGTACGATAGCCGGAACCGCGAGAAGCAAAACCACTCCGTAATACACAATATAATTAAAAATTTCCGCAACCGAGATTCCATGATCGGTCATATAGAACGGGTCAATTGTCACTTTATGTTTTCCACAAAAGAAGGTGATTATCACCATAGTTATCCACAAAACCCAAATTATATATTTGATTTTATCACGCTTTCCTTGTTTTGAAGGAGCATTATTTACCGAAAATATGCACTCTTGCAGTCCTCCGGCAGGACAAAGATATCCACACCACACTCTTCCACATATTGTGGATAACATCAGCATCACCATGAACACAATAAAACTTCCGTTGATAATATGTTCGCTTGCCGCCTGTATGATAAGAGCAGGTGAAAAATACCATATCGTCACCGGAAATAACAATAATGAAAAAATCAAAAGTGCTTTTCTGATCTTCTGCCTCATAATTCGAACCTCCTGAAATTGGTTATCGACAGACGCATATGCACACGCCTATAGATATATCAATTAGATATATCTAATTGATATATTATCATTCAGTTCGATTATGTCAAGCTATAAAAATCTGGCAACATCCATCTGCTTATCTGCATGATTGAATTCATCCAAGATAGGACATGGAATATGCGGTTCAAATGCCCGTTCATGAAACCAAGTACACTGAACGGGATACATTCCCGCTTCTCTTGCGGCGTACAGCTCTCTCGAGCCTCCATCTCCGACATACAAACACTCCGAAGGATCCAGTTTCAAACGCTCTGCCATCATATCAAACAATTCCGGCGCAGGCTTACACATGCCCTGCTCATATGAGATGAGCGTCACATCAAAATAATCAAACAGCGGACTTTTTCTTATGATTTCTCTCTCATCGGAAAAAGTATTCGTTATCAGTCCAATCTTTATTCCCCTCGCCTTAAGCTCTTTTAATAAGCGAAATGTATCTTCCGGGATATTGGCAAAGGTGTTATTAAGAGCCGCAACTCTCTTGCCTGCTGCCAGTTTCACCTTTTCTTCCGAATAAACTCCGAGCTCCTTAAGTGTAACTTCAAGCGCTTCTTCAATAGTGTACTTTCCTATACTCCTGTCTTTCTCGGTAGCATGCCAGACCTTTCTGAACGCCGCAACATCAACACCGACATCTTCCGCTATGTCTTCGCTATAATACGGCTTTCCTTCAAACAAAGTAACCAAAGTCTCGAACATGTCGAATATAACTGCTTTTATCAATACTCTATCCCCCTGTCTTTATGGTAGAATATAGCAGATATCATTCCCAAAAACTACGTGTTCTTGAATATGAAATCCAAGAACACATATATTCCGGAGAAAAATATGCTTACATATTGTAACGAATTAACTGCAACAGATTATTGCAAACTGAGAACTTCTGTAGAATGGCCCGACATTGCACTAGATCAGGCGCAGTCAGGGCTTGATAATTCCGACTTTATCATCGCCTGCAAAGACGGCTCAGAAACCGTCGGCTGCGCCCGTATATTCTGGGACAAAGGCTACATCGCATATCTCGCCGATGTAATGGTTGATCCCAAATATCAAGGTCTTGGTATAGGCAAAAAGCTGGTTCTTGAGTGCAAAAACTATATCCACAACCAGCTTCGTGATGATTGGAAGATCAAGATCGTAATCGTATCCTCCAAGGGAAAAGAAAAATTCTATGAGAAACTTGGATTCACATCCCGTCCCAACGACACCGCAGGTTCAGGCATGGATATGTGGGTAGAATAGTTTTTTACCCAAACAATTTCTTTGCTGTTTCTTCAAGTGCTCTTCTCTCTTCAGTATCATCATAAGACTTGTCCTTATCATCGATTCCTTTTTTCACATCGATGTAGTACAAGCCATCGCGATTACAGTAGAAAAAGATTCTTCGAACTCCGCTTATCTTAAAACGAGCCTGCGCTTCTCCTTCGGGATAAAGCTTGACCATCTGCATGCGATCCGCCGATGCAGCTGCGACAAAAGATATATAGTGCGCCTTAGTCATCTCATGATCTATGCGGACAAAATATTCATCTTCAACGCGCTCTATAAAGATCATGTGATCTTCGTCAGTCATCTCAGGCGTCTCGGGAAGGAGCTGCACTCCATGGCACTGAATGACCGCTTCTCCCATGGAATGTATCACATTGCCGCACACCGGACAGATACAGAACTTGGAACGCATCATATTGGCAGATACGTTTTCGTTATGAATCTGAATTCCCGATATAAGTTCCGTCACGGATACTCCAAACGCCTCGGCTATGGGCTCAAGAAGAGTTATGTCAGGATATCCTTTTCCCGTCTCCCACTTTGAAATCGTCTTATCACTTACTCCCAGCACTTCCGCAAGCTGTGACTGTGTCATTTTACTTTTTTCTCGCAGATTCTTAATAACTGCGCCGGTTACATATTGATTCATGTCATCCACCTCCATGACACAATAATATAGCGCTCACGTCCACAAGGGTACCTACGGAAAGTAGAGTTGTTTTTCAAGTTTTATTCAACAAGAACTTATATCTTCAAATATCTTCTCAGGTGTAATCCTGCACTCCTCAAGTACTACAGGCGCAGGCACAGCGTCATAGAACTTCTTCTCAAAGCCGTAATTAAGTACTTTTACATCTTTTGAACCGAGATAAGAAGCAATCTTCTGGCCAAAACCGCCTTCAAGGATTCCATCTTCAAGCGTAACGATAACATCATGAGTTTTAATGAGCTCATCAAGAAGCTCTTTGTCAACGCCCGAAGCAAATCTTGGATTGATCAAAGTAACTTTGGATGAAGTCTTATCTTCAATGTACTTTGCAGTCTTTTGTCCTATCGCAAAGAAATCCCCAAGCGCAAGGATTGCTATCTTTTCACCCTTCTCACATACCTGATATGTTAGTTTCCTGTAATCTCTTGCAACTTCATATTCTGCGCTGTTAACGCCATCGTTTGGAACAGCGATAATTGTAGGATGCTCATTTTGCTCAAGACTGTAATCAAGCATCGCACCGAACTCTTCCTTATTGGTCGGCGAAAGAAATACAACGCCGGGAATGTTCGTAAACATGCTCATGGCAGATATACCAATGTGTGTGGCATCTCCCATTCCGTATATGGATGCAGAGAATAAAAGCATAGTAACAGCATTGCTGTTAAGGCTAACGTCCTGAGTCATCTGGTCGTACACTCTCTGCGCAAACGTTGCAGTGGTTACAAAAAGAGGCTTTCCACCGTTCTTTGCGATACCGGAGCACATGGCAACAGCCTGCTCCTCGGCAATACCTACATCCACGTAGTTCCTTCCCATCTTGCCGCGAACCTCTTGGCTGAGTCCCGCAACACCGGGAATTGCAGCAGTAACAACCACTACGCTCTTATCTTTTTCAATCTTATCAAGCATCTTCTCTGCAAATATGGACGAATATGACTCTCCGCTGTAATCATGAAGGTGCTTTCCGGTCTCCCTGTCAAAAGGCATGGCATAGTGCCAGTCTTCCCTGTACTTCTCGGCAAGAGGATATCCTTTTCCTTTTTGTGTATGAATATGCACAACCGTAGGGTGATTGATATCCTTTACTTCTTTAAAAGCTTCGATCAGAGCTGCGATATTATTGCCCTCTTCAACGTATCTGTAATCCAGTCCCATCGCGCGGAAAAGATTGTTCTCACATTTACCGCCGCTATTTCTCAGTTCCTCGAGATTCTTGTACAGACCGCCGTGATTTTCAGCAATCGACTGCTCATTATCGTTTACAACAATAATGAAATTGGTATCCATCTCTCCTACAAAATCAAGACCTTCAAGAGCTTCGCCACCGCTCAGGGATCCGTCACCGATTATAGCTACAACGTTGCCTTTTTTGCCCAAAACATCTCTGCCCTTGGCAAGTCCTGAAGCAAGGCTGACAGATGTGGAAGTATGCCCTATATAAAACATATCGTGCTCAGACTCTACCGGATTGGTAAAACCGCACACGTCCCTAAAATGCTCATCATCAATATACGCCTGCGCCCTTCCTGTAAGCATCTTGTGCGGATATGTCTGATGCGCCACGTCAAAAACAAACTGATCCTTTGGCGATTCAAACACATAGTGAAGCGCGATCGTCACTTCAACAATACCGAAATTTGGTCCGAAGTGGCCCCCAATCTTGGTGGTTCTGTTAAAAAGAGCCTCTCTTATCTCCGCTGCAAGCTCAACAAGCTCGCTCTCTGAAAGCTTTTTAACATCTGCAGGTCCTTTTACATTCTTAAGAATTCTGTATTCCATCATATTGTCCTTTCCGCTTCATATGCGCTGCAAAACAAGTTTGAATTTTTATTCAATTATACACAATTCTTTTTTCTTTCCAAACAGATTAAATATTAAATTTTGCACGAGCCTCGTCCATAGTGATGCACTTTGCAAATCTCGGGGGCCACATGAATTTGTTGTAATAGTTGTAACAAGCCTCTTTATCCATGTACTCATTGTCTACCGTCGAGTTGGTATACTCGGGAACGATCACTTCAAATCCGTTGTCAAAACCTGTTCGTATTGTTGCATCTATGCAGAAATTAGTCTGAAGTCCGACAACCATGATTTCTTTTTCACCTTTGTTTTTCAGATACTCCAAAAGACCTGTCGACGGATGAAGCGCGCTGTTAAGATTCTTTGTAAAAATCTTCTCACCCGGCTTTGGTGCAAACTCATCATAAATCTCGTAATCCTCATCTCCTTCGGTAAATCCCGATCCCGGACCGTCATCGTGCTGAACATATATGACTTCTTTGTTACTCTTACGCGCCAGCTCAATCAACTCTTTAATATTGGCAGTCACTTTTTCAAATTCATAGAGCCTTTCGTCTGTAATTCCCTTCTGTGTGTCAATTACAAGTAATGTCATGTTTGCCTCCTTTATATTTGCATAAATAATTATCCGGTCACTTATTACTGCATTCTTTTGTGCTTCTTCCAAAAATCTATTGTCTCTTGAAGATCTGCTTCATCCTTAAAAAGCTCCATTTTCTTTCCAACTTCTATAGCAAAATCAACATATCCGTTTGCTCTTGCCGTGATCACATTTCCGTCGCAGACCACGTCTTCCTCTGTCGAATGTGTCGATCTAACTCCATTCAGGATTCCAGCGTGGTCAAGCACGTCCACGCCCGCACAAATCCCCGCTATTACTGCGTTTTTTTCGGAAGCTGCATTTAAATATTTCCACACGGCTTTATTGTCTATCTCTTTAATTTCTCCTCCGGGAATGACTACAAGTTCTGCATCATCTGCAGGAATATCCTCAAGTTTCTTTTCCACATTGATCGAATATCCCTCCATTGCTGTTATTCCTTTTCCGTCCGGCGAAACGAAAACAACATCTTTTCCCGTAAATTTCAAGAAATAATTCAAGATGACTATCTCATATATACAACAATTATTGAACAAAAGAACTACTGATTTCATATTCTCCTCCTATGTCGCTTACTGTGCCGTCTCTAAAATAAGAGTCGCTGTCACATCAAATGAAAACATCACTTAATGCAACAGCAACCTTTTATATTAAATATTAAAGTTCATTTATTTAGCAGAGATTCAGATGCTTTTCCACGATGCCAACCGTTTCCTCAACACTTCTTTTGAAGCTTCTCTCCAGCCAAAAGTAATTGCTGTTCCTTATCTGCGCATAATACTCACGGTTAAGAGAATATAGCGTTTTGTTACAGGTTTCTTTAGCCTTCTCATAATCTGTAGCGCTGTGGATAAACTCACTGAAATCCTGATGATCCTTTCTGTCACAGTATTCATCAACCAGTTCAACCGGTTCCTTGATCATAAAGACAACTCGCGACGGATTTGAGATCATATCCGCCTGTTCGATTGTCAGATGACAATCACATAATATCTTTTCATCCTTCGAAAGCCTCATTAGATCAAGCAATACAAAATCCAACTGTTCGCGCGTATTCTGTATAAGCCAGTTCCTATACTCCTCTACACTGCGACCGAAAAATTCATCCGCATCCTTAAAGCACTTATTCATTGCAGGTTGATATTTTGCATCCGATTTCTCCTGATGTACGGGAAACATCTCATCAATATCGTACACCTTTATTCCGTATTTCTTTCCCAATTCCCGAGATACGGTTGTTTTTCCTCCACAAGGTGTTCCTGTAATAAAATAAACGTTCTTCAAATATTCTTTAATAATATTGTCTTGAAATATCATAGTAATTCTCCTTTATTATTTAGTTTGCTAATCGGTGAATCTTTAGCATGAAACTAATAATAAAGTTTCATGCTATCAGATATTTCTTAACTTCATAATCCAAAATGCAAGCATAGCTCTGCTCTCCTTTCATGTATATACGCTTCATTGTAGCAATGCTTCCTCTATTTTTCAATTAAATTTCATTTTCATTGCAGCGTAAATCTCCTCTATTACAGGCGATTTATACTCAATATATTTATCAATGTCTTCGGGATACAGCTTTGCAGCCTCAAGTTTGGAATTTCCGTATTTTTCTTTGGCATCATGATGACTTCTCAGATAATCCCTAAATGCAAGATGCCTTTTTAGTTCTGCTGAATTCTCCGGACAGACATACAAGTGATGTGTCTGCAAATGCTCTTTTCCCTCATATGCAAACGCTTCACGCCCTTCGATCCCCAGATTTCCTTCATGAATATACCCGATGCTTTCCAATGCCTCGATAGCTCTTTTTACATCACTTGCCTTTACCACTACATCAATATCAATAATCGGCTTTGCCGCCAACCCCTCAACAGACGTGCTGCCCACATGCTCAATCGCAATTGCAAAATCCCCCAGCACTTCTACAAGTTCATTCTTTATATCCTCAAAATCTTGCTTCCACTTCTCATCATATGGAAGCACTACTACGTGTTTCGTCCGCATGGTGGTTACTCCTTTTACCTTCGATTTTTTACAAACTCATAAACCTTCTCTGACCAACTCCAAATTCTTCTTTTAATACAGATGCCGGAACTCCTCTCCATTTAGTAGGTGCCTGCAATGCTCCACTCTTGAAAATCTTTATCGCATTTTCAAGAGGTGCTGTATGACAAACAAAATCTATCATGCAACCTTTATACTTTGGACAAGCTACACACTCTACAATCTTTTTTGGAACAGCAACACGCTTTCCAGACTTATAGATTGACCTATTCTTCTAAAATAGCTTTTCCCAGTATTATTAGAATGCTTTCATCTATCTGACTTTAGTAATGCATAATAGCAAGCATCGCAAATCCCTTGATTATTCCAATCGGAACTTCTCAAAGTACCTTCGTATTTCATGCCGCATTTTTTCATAACTTTTCCTGAATTAGGATTCTTGGTATCATGCCTGGCTTCTATTCGATTTACATCTACAACATCAAATAGAAATTTCATGACAGCCTGCAAAGCTTCAGAAGTGATTCCGCGCTTCCACCATTTTCTTCCTATACAGTATCCAATATGTGCTACCGATGGCTTTTCTTTCATATGGACCACAGCTATATCACCAACAGGCTCATCTCCATTTTCCTTAAACACTATAGCCCAATGATAATATTTTTTATCTGCATAGCTTTTAACCCATTCATCTACAATCTGCTGCGTTTCTTCCAAATTTTCATGTGTAGGCCAAGTCAAGCATCTCGTAACCGCCTCATCAGACGCCCAGTTTTTATACATAGCTACAGCATCATCCTTTGTGTATCTTCGCAAGATCAATCTATCAGTTTCTAACTGCTGTGTTCCGACATGGTTCACTTTCCGACTCCTCCATCTATACTCTGTATAAAATATCGCAATAGAATATATGATAATACCTGATCCATGTTATTGTAAATTCGTTATATAATAGTACTATTTTTTTCACTATATTATTGTGTAAAGGAAAGGGTTATATATGGAAATTAAAGGCAAAACAGCGATTGTAACGGGTGGTACATAAGGCATTGTTTTTTCAACAGCGAAGGCATTTCTTGAGAAGGGTGCAAAAGTTGTTATTGTAGGCCGTAATGTTGAGCGTGGTGAAAAAGCAGCGGCAGAATTATCTAAAATATCTGCTGCTCTTTCACTGGCTAAAGATGGTATCCGTGTAAATACCGTAAATCCCGGTTATGTAGACACACCTCTGGTTAGCCTTGAGGCACTTGGTAAGGAACTTCATGATGCGCTCGTAGCTATGCATCCGCTCGGACGTTTCGCTAAACCTGAGGAAATTGCACATGCGATCATCTTCCTCGCAGAAAATGATTTTATAACAGGCACACATCTTGTTGTTGACGGTGGTTACACAGCTCAGTAAGATTAGTGATTGCACTGTAGATATTCGTTAATACGACACATAAGATTAATAGGCAAGGCGGTTTTCCTTGAAAGGATAATCTGCCTTGCCTTTATTTCTACATTTTTCTTGCCTTAATACAAAATGAAAGCGGTAGCATCTTAGCTTTTTGAGCCTTTAAATCGAGTTCTCCTTCAGAATTCAAAGCGGTGTCATCACTAGCCTCAATAAGCTGTTCAACAAAAAATCCCGCCTTAGCCAGCGCATTTATATACGTGGATATTTTTCGGTTACATAATACTATTTCACTGTCGTGCACAGGCATTTTAAAATAGGATTCATCAAAATAACTTTTGGACATTACAAGCTTATTGTCATCAACAACTACTCGTCTATCCTTACAAGACCATGCTATGCAATAATTCAAAGTATGATGCCAGCTGAAAATAAAAGTTCCGTCTTTTTTAAGATATGATGCGATCTTATTTAATGTACCTTGCAGATCGGTTGTCCATCCAATTCCATAAATGGAATATACATAATCAAAATAGTCCTTCGGAACATCTAACTCGTCTTCCATCTTGGCACATAACAAGTTTGCGGAATAGCCATTTTCTTTAAGTAACGCTTGTGCTGTGTTGAGCTGCTTTTGAGACAGGTCAATTCCCCATAATTCTCCTGCACCTCGTTCGGCGTTATATAGCAAAGAATGTCCACTCCCACAACATATCTCAAGCATATTCTTTCCTCTAATATCTCCAAATAAATGAAGATCATCTTCTGTAGGAAAGTAAACTCCGTATTCAGGAAGCGCTGTTGTTCCAAACCATAAATCAGCATGTTCGTTCCAATATTTTTTATTAGTTTCAATTATGTCTTTGTTATCCATAGAAATTTCTTTTACAGGTAACCTCTTCGTAATTATTTATAATATATTTGCTCTGATTTTATTTTCTATCTGTTTCAAATTTAAAGGTTGTCTTGCATCTTCCATAGAAAATAATATATCTTTCCCAATTTCCAATCCTGCCTTTTCAAACAAACCTAGTTTGATAAATGCGTTTTTGGCATATTCAAAATCTGATATAAGCCCAAAATGTTCCCAATAGATGGTTCTTCTTGTTCTAACATTTAAAAGTACAAAATCAGGATAAAATGTTCTTCCATCCTTCAATTTCACCTGCGGCTCATAACTATATGGTATTCCAAGCTTTTCAAAATAATCCGCCAGTATTTTTTCTGATTTTGACCGAACTTTCTCTCCTCTTATAGTAAGATATTTCCCTTCTTCAGGAAACGGATTTAGTCCACCGGGATGGCTTTCTCTCCACGTCTTAATATATTCTTCATCCGATGTGACCATTGGAACAACCAGTGCTTTTCTATAGTAAACGACATTGATAATTGCCTGTTAGCCATTTACTAAATATGGTATCATATACATGGGAGGACTATGTGTATGAATACCAGAAATTTTATACATGACCCAGAAGAATTGCTTCGCGAAGGGATCGGGATAGT
>JAGAAO010000049.1 GCA_017615275.1 Butyrivibrio sp. | reverse complement strand
GTCGCGATATTTGACGAGCGTCTTATGATTGAGCTGGTAAAGAGCTTTGCAAGGGAGAAAAACCTTAAGATATCGCTTAATAATGAGGCTGAAATAGGTGTCCCGCTGGCAATATTCTTTCCCGAGGAGCGCGTGGCGATTGAATTCTCTGACAAAAGACAGAATCATGGTCCACTCCGGCGATGGGAGAATGCAAAGAACTGGCTTTGTGTAAATGCAGGAATACGCATGATCCGTATCATATCGCCCGATGCAATAGAATATAAGAATTGCGAGTGCATACGGCGCGAAGGTGTAGGTCATTTGGAAGGCTGCCATGCTATAGAGAAGGCGATAGAGAGCATTTAGTGTAAAATGGGGTGTATGCAATCTACACCCCACAATTACAATGATCAAGGGCCTATTCTTTTTTCTCCAGCGCATTCTCCGCGCATTCAACAGTATATGCGATGTTATAAGTAGAACAGGCGTCTGGAAATTTGACCATTAGTTGCTTATAGCATTCAAGAAGATCTTTGTTTTGTGTGGTTGCTATAAGATCGTCTATGATCTCACTAATCCAGGCATATTCATCCTCAGTGCATTCACTATTGAGGAAATTGATTGTGCCGGGGATATCTTCAGATAGTATGGAAACTTCAGACTTCCAGCATTTTTCAATTTCACTGTATGCATTAGGATCAAGCGAGGATATGTTTTTAATTATTTCTCTGAACTTGATGATATCCATATTTTTCGTCACCTCATATAGTTTAGCATTCTGGGTCTTCGATTATTACATTATCGGTTCAGAATTAATGACAGCTTAGTTCCATCAAACTTGTTTCCCCATCCGTCCCTTTCAGAGAAGCTGGAGAAGGTAACAGCATTGATATCAGGTAATGCTACATTGTTTTGCTCCAGGATACCGCATATGTCGAGAACTATCTGTGATGCCTCTTTTCCATTATCGGGTATGGAAGAATAACAGTAAACCTCCTGTATCCGGTGGAGACTCATCAGCAGATTGTTTACAGTGGCAGGCTTATCCTTTAAAAGCATGACGAATGAGTTGTATTCCTCTTCGGAAATCTCTTCAAAACCTGATTCGGCATATGTGTTAAACTCAAATAGGTATTCGGGAATTACCTCAATAAACTTATTATCCCATTCGTCCCAGTAGATGGATGTGACTTCCCACATCAGTTTTGAGAGTTCATCCCAATTGTTATCAGGGAACTTCTCTTTTAAATATTTTTCAATACAGAGTATAGCGTAGGCCATTCTGCCATTCATAGAAATGTTATTAAAATCAGATATATTCATGATCAATCCTCCTTGTACCATCCGGTATAGTTTCTTCTTATCCTGCCTTTGAACGAGTAAGTACAGTTTTTGCAGGCGGGCTTCTTTTGGCCCATGCTTCCAGATGTTGTGTGAATGGTGGTTAAATGCAGATTTTCAAGTTTGGCACCTGCATTTAACGCATTGTTTATGGCATCAACTTCAGCACAGTTGCCGATTTTATAATCGTTGAGAGAGTGCTTGGGTAATATACCATCGTGGGTGCTGTCTCCAAACAATATGGAATTCTTAGACGTACCGTTTTTTTCAATACCGTTGTTTCTTCCGTAATAGTATTTGCCGGTGCTTTCATCATACGCTACGGAAGCGGTGTTGAATTTTTCACGCTGTCGCTTAGAGACAGTCTCCAGTTCTTTTACCTTATTCTGTGCCCATAATACAACATGACGCCGATTTTGGGTAGCATTGTTTTTGCGTTTTTCTGCAGTATTTCTGCTTTTGTCGCCTGTAGTCCCCGAAAAGAGACCGCTGGATGCCTTGCTCATGGGTTATCGCCTCCTTTCTTGCTCTGGTAAGCTGCATTTGTTTGACTTGTAAAAGAGATTATTTCTATTCCGATATCCTGGGCTTTTTGGAACACTTCGTATCGAGATGATCCGTAAATGATTATTGTTTGGGGAGTCAGTACGCGAATCATTTCATGGAAGCCGTCATAGAAATCAGATCTGTTTTCAAGTTCACGTAGACCGCTTGCAACAGTACCGATACAGATCACACTGCCCTTTTCGATACCATCGAAACAGTATTCCCAGGTTTCCGGTGTCCCCCAGCGGACATTATTGATCGTGGGAATGTTCATAGATTCACACCAGTATCCGAAAGCTCGCATACGATAGGTGTTGTATCTTTTAATGGGATCCGGGAAGTCGGAATATGTAGAAAAGTCAGGTGTGATTATTCCCTTAAAATGCTGGATAATTGCCAGAGCTTTCTCCGGGAAAAGCCATATACTGTTTTGCGTACTATCAAAATGCTGATCGTCACAGTAAAAATGTATGAAAGCGTTATGGCAGAAGTCCTTGTTACCATTTCGAATCTCCTTATTGTAGAGCGTTTTGGCTTCTGCAAAAGAAATCAATTCTTTAGGTAATCCCTCAGGAATATAGGTAGGACATAACGGTATGTCGTGAGAAGAGAAGCTGGCTCCTTCTACCATGAAAGCATTCCATAGATCTTTACAGCCGGGTCGGTGCTGTTTTGGTAAGTTTCCTTGGGTTAGTAGTTCTTCTAAGTTTTTCATAATACAAATCCTCCTTGTAAAGTGCGGCACTGTTGCCTTCTGATCATATTTTCGCCCTCCGACTGAGGGTGAAAAACTTCCCACTTTATCTAAGGTTTTTGTTGATTTGCATGATGGATTATGATATAAATGAAATGTAACGATAGTTGAAGTGATATTATATTTTCGTTGCATAAAGTTATCGAACGTTGAATGTATGTTTTATTGAAAAGGTTAAACGGTTGAATATGGAAAATTATGAATCGGGAATAGGCGGCAATATAAAGGAAGTCAGGCTAGGGTTGGGTTATTCGCAGGAAAAACTGGCGAATATGTGCGAAATATCAAATTCTACGCTTAGTGCATATGAGAATTCAAAGAAGATCCCCAATCTTATTACTATAGCCAAGATAGCAAAAGCGCTTGGTGTAAGTATTGAACGATTGTATTACGGCGATGAGAATATATCGTTTGTAAACACGGTCCCTGATGAGGGGAGAAAAATTGTAAATTGCGTGTATGTTTTATGGGATTTGGGTGTGATTCATTATTTTGAGAATTTTATGTCTCCAGGCATGCCCATGGGGTATCCCGGTGAAGGAGAACGAAATGGCTTTTTCCTTGATATTGCAAGACACCCTATGTCAATCAGAAGGCTGATAAATTCTTTGTATGAATACCGCAGCAGGGAAAATACGTATGCGGAGCCGGAAAAGTATCTGGAGATCCTTCTGTCATCCGTTGCAACAGAAATCAATCATGAGATTGAAAAAGATAAAGAAGATGAAAAACTGAGAAAAGAAAAAGCAGAAGCGAAAAAGGCAAAGAACATGCCTGATCAGAATACAACAAAAACAAAAAAGCCTGTTGTGGCAAATTAGGAATCGGAGGAATGGGTAATGGCTGTAGACAGCAAGAAGGAAAAGGAGCGGGAAGAGGTTCATCGTGCCATATGGGCGATCGCTGATGAGCTTCGTGGCGCTGTAGACGGATGGGATTTTAAGAATTATGTTCTCGGTACGATGTTTTATCGTTATATATCTGAGAATCTTTCGGCATATATAGACAGCGGCGAGGAAAGCGCCGGTAATAAAGGTTTCAGCTATGCGGATATGTCTGATCAGGATGCGGAAGAGGCAAGGGACGGTCTTGTATCTGAAAAGGGTTTCTTTATCCTGCCCAGCGAGCTTTTCTGTAACGTACAGAAGAGAGCAGCAAATGACGAGAACCTGAACGAAACCCTGGAAAGGGTCTTCCGTAATATAGAGGAATCGGCAAAGGGAAGTGAGTCTGAAAACAGTTTTGCCGGGCTGTTCGATGATTTTGATGTGAACAGCAATAAACTGGGCAGCACAGTGGCAAAGCGTAATGAGAGACTGGCAAAGCTGCTTGACGGCGTGGCCGCTATGAATCTCGGTTCTGTGAAGAATCATGATATCGATGCGTTTGGTGATGCATATGAATATCTGATGACCATGTATGCTTCCAATGCCGGCAAATCCGGTGGTGAATTCTTTACGCCAGCTGATGTATCGGAGCTACTTACGAGATTAGGGACAGTAGGGAAAAAGAAGATCAACAAGGTATATGATCCGGCATGTGGTTCCGGTTCTCTTCTTTTGAAAGCAGAGAAGATCCTCGGGAAGGATGCTGTGGAAATCGGGTTCTTCGGGCAGGAGATCAATATTACAACCTACAACCTTTGCCGTATCAATATGTTCCTACACGATATCGGTTTTGATAAGTTCGATATTGAATGTGAGGATACCCTGACAAATCCCCAGCATTGGGATGATGAACCGTTTGAGTTGATCGTTTCGAATCCGCCC
>JAGAAO010000048.1 GCA_017615275.1 Butyrivibrio sp. | reverse complement strand
GTAATTCCGGACGTGCATTTAAAGCCATGGATTTATGACATGGCAGATAGTATCTTTTATCAGGTAGTAGGACATACTCCTGTAGAGGAACCTCTTGACTTAGGAGGTGTGCTGACGTTGGATCTTTTTTCAACATATTCAAATGGAGATGCGTACGGAAATCAAAAGCTATATATCGTAGATACTGCAACTAGAAAATATGAAGAAGCAAGGAATTTATACTGAGGATCTATCCGGAAAGGCGGGGAGGTCCTTTTTTGATGCGTTATCAACCACGAGTTAACTGACAACAGCGTTGTGAAGGAATACTATGGTTATAGAAATATCTATTCAAAGGAGAAAAGAATATGAGTTGTCATGATATTGGAAGAGGAATGAATTACGTAGTGAGGAGAACAATTACTTTATATGATCGTCATGAAATAGCACTGGAACCGGCTAAGAAGATAATAGCAAGTTGTGAAAGCGCAGTTAATTGGTGCGATGGGAATGGCTATGAGGCTATTGATTACATTTTAAAATGCAGATGTGGTAAGTGCCTTAAGCTCGTTCCAAAGGGAGAAAAATTATATTCAATTTATGATCTTCTTTATAAGTTTAGAGATAACCATCCAAATTTGGATGAAGAATTAGAGCTGGCTTCACATGGTCTGTGCGAAGAGTGCTTTGACAGGTTTATGCCTGAATTCTGTGATGGAGAATGGGATGTAGAATCATTAAAAAAGTCAATCGAGGATGATAAGTGTTCGAATAGCTTTTTAAGTGAAGGGGAACATCAAAGTAATAATAACGGCTGTTCGTGGGGAAAAGATAAATACTGGTACGAATTATAGATTAAGAAAAAGGAGAGATTAAGATGCAATGTGACAGGAGTATTGATGATGCAAAAGAAGAGATGATCAGGATGCAGGAGCTTAACATGGCAAGGGAAGAGCTAAGAAAAGAATCAAAGATACAGCCAATCAGCCAGAAAGAATTTAGAGTGGTGTGAGTGGGATAGTTTGAAAGAGGATAAGTAAATAATGCACCAAATAGGCAGCCTTTTGGCGTGGGCAGGGAATTAAGCTCATTCCGAGGCTGCTTTTTGTTGCAATTTTTATGATAAGAAATTTATAATATGAGAAATCGATAAATCGGCATTTGTCGAGCTATTTGCTAAAGGAAAGAACCCGATAACTTCGAATTTGGTGGTGTGATGATAAGTAAAGTTGTTGTATATATACATGGAAAAGGTGGAAACGCAGGAGAAGCAGAACATTATAAACCTCTGTTTCCTGAATACAAGGTGATTGGTTTTGATTATCAGTCGGAAACTCCGTGGGACGCTATGGATGAGTTTTCTGATTACTTTAAACTTCTCTCAAAAGAATATGATTCTATAATAATCGTTGCGAATAGTATTGGAGCTTTTTTGCAATGAATACGCTTCATGATGTACAGATTGAAAAGGCTTATTTTGTTTCGCCTATTGTAGATATGGAAAAACTCATTGCAGATATGATGCAGTGGGCAGGCGTTACAGAAGAGGATCTGAAAGAAAAAGAAAGCATTGAAACCGCTTTTGGTGAAACTCTGTCCTGGGAGTATCTTTCCTGGGGGCGTAAGCATCCGATTTCCTGGCAGGTTCCGACATCTGTTCTGTATGGAAGCAAGGATAACCTGCAGCCTATTGAAACAATTCAAGCATTTGCAAAAGAAGTCGGCGCTGATCTTACTGTTATGCAAAACGGAGAGCATTGGTTCCATACTGAGGAACAAATGGCTTTTTTGGATAGTTGGATTCAAAGAAGCAAACAGAATCATACGTTTACGGAAAGGACTTTGAATGAATAAAGATTGGTCAGATAAAAATAAACGGATGCAATCGCTCATTGGCAGAGAAACTACCTTTGCCGAGGGAATAGAGGTGCTGATAGATTTGAGAAATGACCTGTTCTCTCAGATATCATATATTGTGAATGCGTTTCCGGGGGAGGCTTTTTACCGGATGCCTTTTGCAGGAGCCAATGGTTATCATAGTAAAACGATTGCGTACTCCATGTGGCACATCTTCAGGATAGAGGATATTGTGGCACATACTCTGATTGGTGGGGATGAGCAGGTTTTATTTTCCGGTGGATGGCAGAAGAAAATTGGAAGTCCTATCGTCACTACGGGAAATGAATTAAAAGGAGAAGAAATTGCAGAATTTTCAAAGAAGCTGAATATAAATGCTTTGTTTGAATACTGCAAAGCAGTTATGGAATCAACTGATGTACTGCTCCGAGGCTTGGCATATGCTGATTTAAAGCAAAGTTTTTCTGAAGAAGATAAGAACAGGGTGAAGGATAGCCATTGTGTAAGCTCAGATGAAGACGCCATTTGGCTTGTCGATTACTGGTGCGATAAGGATATCAGGGGACTTATTAAAATGCCTTTTTCAAGGCATTGGATAATGCACGTTGAAGCGATGTGCCGGATTAAGGATAGATTGTGCCGGGAAGCGCGAAAAGGAGCCAATCCGATTGCACGCTGCGGGTTGTCATGCAATCACTGCTTTCTAAAGGATTGGTGCGGAGGATGCAGAACAGCTTATAATACTTGTTCTGATGCAATGAACCATCCTGAGAAAGTGTGCACCAATACTTCATGTTGCATAGAAAAGAACATCGACGGTTGCTATGAGTGTGATGGACTTGTAACCTGCAGGAATGGTTTCTACGAATATGATGATATAAATGCTATAAAAGCAATGGCATTATTTATACGAAAATATGGCAAAAAGGAATTGCTGAAAATTATGGATTATCTCCGCAAAGAGTATAAATTCGAGAAGATACAGGATGTCCTTGGCAACGATTTGGAGGAAGGGCTTAAGATATTGGAGAAATCGATGAAAAGGGAGTTGTGAGGGGATGAGTAAAATATTAAAAGTTCTGTTGGGAATAGTAGCACTAGTGTACTGACACGTTGACAATTAATCAAAGTCGCTCCCTGCCTTAAAGGACAGGGTACAGCGATTTGAGTTTGATTCTTGCATCAGATGTTTTGAATTGCCAATCTACAGTTGCTTTATTTGAATTACGCTCATCT
>JAGAAO010000005.1 GCA_017615275.1 Butyrivibrio sp. | reverse complement strand
GAGTTAAGTAAAAGGAGTTAAGAGTATTGATGAATAAGAGAAGTGTTTTGGGACTGATGCTTGTATTGCTTATGTCTTCTGCAGTAGGATGCGGAAAGAGCGATGTAAATATCGAAGCCGGTGAGGGAAGCACAAGTGCAGAAACCTCTGTGGAAGCTGTAACCGGTGCTTCCGATGAGTCGGCAGAAGCAGGCAGTGCAGGTGCTTTGGATATTACAGGAGATGATCTGTCCAATTTGTATAATGAGGCAAAAGAATGTCAGAATGCCGCTAAGTTCGAAGGAGAATGGCACAGCGGAGAACATTCGTCTTTCAGTGGGGATATTGCAATAACGGAGCAGAGCGCAAAAGGATTTCATTTTTCGGGATTTTTTAATTACTACCTTCACACCGGAGAAGCAGAAGGAGACGCGCTTTTTGTAAATGATAATGTTGCGGTCTACAAGTATACCGAATCGGAAGGTGAGTTTTTGGGCTTCTATATGGACGGTGATACCTTGCATGTTATTCAGAAGGGCTTACTTGGTATGGGCTTGAACGTAACGGCAGAAGGAGAGTATACACAAGATAAGCAAGAATTCAAAAACGAAGACATACTGAATAAAGCTTATACAGAGTCACAATTATCGGAGATTCAAAAGCTGATAGGTGACGATGAGTTGTATGAGGATTACTTCAAGTATGGAACGGAGATCGGGGCAGTAAGCTATAATGATACCGAGACCAAAGACGGTGAGAAATGCAGATTTGTTCATTGCCTTGTTCCGACTTATGGTACGGAGTACAGTGCTGTGCTTATGGATGACGGAAGGATATATTTAAGACTTAAGGTCAGTGACATGAACAGCACTAGCGACAAGCTATATACAAACGATCCCGAATATACCGGAGAAGATGTACCTGAAACGGTTAAAGGGTGATATCGGATTGTTAGCCTTGATTTTTTTCGGGTAAAAGTGTACGCTATATGTGTTCATACAACTGGCGGATAAGTGGGTAACCACATGGGAGTATGGAAATATATAATGAATGTCGACCGCCTGGGCAACCGCTTTGGTTACCTGGGCGGTTTTTTTTAAGTAATCACTAGGTTCGGTTCTTTCGAACCGTAGTGTACTACTTAGTTCCGGCGAGCGAATGCGAGAGCGGAACTTCATATGGTTCATTTTCGAGCCTAGTGTGAGCATATATAATACGGAGGAATAATGATGGTAGATTTGAAACAGGAAATTTCACGCACAACTTACCCCGGAAGAGGTATTGTTATCGGTCTTACACCCGATGGTAAGAAAGCAGCATGCGCTTATTTCATTATGGGAAGAAGCGAGAACAGCAGAAACAGAGTTTTTGTTGAGGACGGAGAGGGAATCCGCACACAGGCATTTGATCCTTCCAAGATGGAAGATCCCAGTCTTATCATTTACGCACCTGTACGTGTTCTTGGTTATTCAACCATCGTTACAAACGGCGACCAGACAGATACAGTTTACGATCTTATGAAAGAGGGCAATACTTTTGAGGAAGCTCTCAGAACAAGAGAGTTCGAGCCCGACGCGCCCAACTACACACCTCGTATTTCAGGCATCATGAATGTTGAGGGCGGAAAGTATGATTTCGCACTTTCTATCTTAAAGAGCAATAACGGAGACCCTTCTTCATGCCAGAGATTTACATATTCATATGAGAATCCCAAGGCAGGTGAAGGCTACTTCATTCACACATATATGAAGGATGCAAATCCTCTTCCAAGTTATGAGGGAGAGCCTACACTTGTTAACATCGAAGGAGATATCGATACATTCACACAGAACGTATGGAATGCTCTTAATGAAGATAACAAGGTATCTCTTTTCACAAGATTTATTGATATTGAGACAGGCAAATACGAGTCAAGGATTGTCAACAAAAATCAGTAATTGTCACAGGTAAACAAACAGTAATAAGGTGCAAAAACAGGAGAATCAATATGAACGAAATCGAACTTAAATACGGATGTAACCCCAACCAGAAGCCTTCAAGGGTATATATGGAAAACGGAAGCGACCTTCCCATCGAAGTATTGAACGGAAGACCCGGATATATCAATCTTCTCGATGCTTTGAACGGATGGCAGCTTGTTTCTGAGCTTAAGAAAGCTACAGGACTTCCCGCAGCAACTTCTTTTAAACACGTTTCACCCGCAGGTGCGGCTGTAGGAACACCTCTTTCGGATATTGAGAAAAAAATCTATTGGGTAGAGGATCTCGGTGAGCTTTCACCTCTTGCAAATGCATACGCAAGAGCACGTGGCGCTGACAGAATGTCATCATTCGGCGATTTCATTTCACTTTCAGATGTATGCGACAAGGACACAGCAATGCTTGTAAAGAGAGAGGTTTCAGACGGAATCATCGCTCCCGGCTACACAGACGAGGCACTTGAGATCTTAAAGGCTAAAAAGGGCGGAAACTACGCAGTTATCAAGATTGACGAGAATTATGTTCCCGATGCTGTTGAGAAGAAGCAGGTGTTCGGCGTAACTTTCGAGCAGGGACATAACTTTATCGAGATCGGTGACGATATGCTCACAAACATCGTTACAGACAACAAGGAACTTCCTGAGTCTGCCAAGATCGATCTTATCATTGCACTTATTACTCTTAAATATACACAGTCCAATTCTGTATGCTACGTAAAGGGCGGACAGGCAATCGGTATCGGAGCAGGACAGCAGTCAAGAATTCACTGTACAAGACTTGCAGGTTCTAAGGCTGACAACTGGTTCCTTCGCCAGGCTCCTCAGGTTCTTAACCTTCCTTTCCTTGATAATATCAAGAGACCTGACAGAGACAATGCAATTGACCTTTATATCGGAGCAGATTACATGGATGTTCTTGCAGACGGCAAGTGGCAGAACATCTTCAAGGAGAAGCCTGAAGTATTCACAGAGGCTGAGAAGAGAGCATGGCTTGACAAGAACACTGATGTAGCGCTCGGTTCAGATGCATTCTTCCCCTTCGGAGACAACATCGAGAGAGCATTCAAGAGTGGTGTTAAGTATGTTGCACAGCCCGGCGGATCTGTTCGTGATGACAACGTTATCGAGGCAGCAAACAGCCACGATATGGTAATGGCATTCACGGGACTTCGTCTGTTCCACCATTGATATAATTGACTGTTAAAATTGCGGATATGTTTACTTTTCTGAGTGAAATCTGAAAAGTAGCATATCCGTTTTTTATGTAGAGCACTAGGTTACCGTTGCAAAAAATCAGAACGATAGTGCATAATTGTTTCTAAGGAAATACTGATTATATCAGTATTTCCTTAGAAACTCCGCAGGGATGCGCAGAAATCTGATAGCGAAGGGGCAGTTATGCTTACTTACGATTTCACTAAAGGGGAAGGCCCTCTTTATCAAAAGCTGTACAAGTTTATAAAGGATGATATTTCTAAAGGTGTTCTTTTGCCCGGAGAAAAGCTACCGTCCAGAAGAAGTTTGTCGGACAATTTGGGAATAAGCACGGTTACGGTTGACAATGCGTATGACCAGCTTGCGGAAGAAGGCTATATTTCGGCTGTTCCTAAGAAAGGATACTTTGTTGCGGAGAATCTGACGGCTTCATTTTCTGTGGAAAAAAGAAGCGAATTTAAGGCAAAGTCTAAGAAGAAAAAGGAAGAGTATGACTTTGACTTTTCGATTAGTCGCCCAGCTGCAGAGTCTTTTCCTTTTTCGGTGTGGGCAAAGCTTACAAGGGAGAATGTTGCGGGAAGAAGCGAGAAGCTCCTTGAAGTATCGGGAAGCAGCGGAATATATGAACTCAGAGAGGCGATAGCAGGGCATTTGTCGTCGTTTAGAGGTCTTCATGCGTCGCCCGACCAGATTGTTGTGGGAGCCGGAACAGAGTATCTATACGGGCTTATAATCAAACTTCTTGGTAAAAATAAAAAATATTGCGTTGAAGATCCGGGATATCGCAAGATAAGTCAGATCTATGAGGCGGAGGGTGTAAAACACGCTTTTGGCAGAATGGATGAATCTGGACTACTTGTATCCGAGCTTGTAAGGACTAAGGCTGATATTGCGCATATTAGTCCTACACATCATTTTCCCACAGGAATAACAATGCCCATCGGAAGGCGAAATGAGATAATGTCATGGGCATATGAAAAAGAGGGAAGATATATAGTTGAAGATGACTATGACAGTGAGTTCAGGCTAAGAGGTAATCCTATACCTCCCATGCAGAGCATGGATACCATGGAGAAGGTCATCTACATCAACACTTTTTCAAAATCCCTTGCATCTACTATAAGAATAGGATATATGGTGCTCCCTGAGCATCTTGCAGAGCGGTTTTATGAGAAGCTTGCCTTTTATTCCTGCACGGTTCCGACCTTTGACCAATATACATTGTCGGATTTTATTAAAAAGGGATATTTTGAGAAGCACATAAACAGGATGCGACATCAGTATACAAGGAAGAGAGAGAGCGTACTTGAAATAATAAAAAGAGAGCTTGAGGGTGTTGAGTACAGAATAATTGAAAATGATTCGGGACTGCATTTTATCCTGCATCTTTTTACGAAACATACGGATAAAGATCTTGAAAATGCGCTAAAAAAGCGGAAGATAAAGATCTCGGCTGTCTCAGATTATTGCATGCAAACACCTGAAAAGCAGTTGATGGGTAACTTTATAATAGATTACTCGAATCTTGATGTGAGTCTTTTGCCCCATGCGCTGAATGCACTAAAGGAATGCTTGTAAAAACTGGTATTAGAAAATAAAATGAAATTGTGTATTATACAAATACCAGAGGAGTGATATATTTTATCCTGAATTATAGAGAGGAATGGGAGATAAAATATGACTCAGACACAGAACAACGACTTGAAAAGCTTTAAATATGCGAGATGGATCGCGGTGACGGGATTGTTTATGGGGCTTAACATCATTATGTCGAGTTTCGGAATACCGGTTCCCGGCGGGCATCTGTATTTATGCGATCTTATAATATGCACGGCGGCGCTTTTGCTTGATCCGCTATCAGCGTTTATTGTGGGTGGAATAGGATCATTTTTGGGAGACCTTCTCTTTTACCCGGCGCCAATGTTTGTATCGCTTGTGACACATGGGCTTCAGGCAGCCGTCATTTCGATTATAGTCAATTCAAAATTCGGAAGGAACAAAAAGACACATTTCATCGCATCTGTTGTTGCAACGCTTATCGGCGCTGTTATAATGGTTGTTGGATATACACTGGGTAAGATATATGTGTACAGCACATTTGAATATGCAATGATTAAACTTCCCTATGAGATAGCGCAGGCGCTCCTCGGAGTTGTGGGTTCGCTGGTGCTGTGCTATAAGCTGGGACTTATGAAAATATTTAAGAGAATGGAATTTGAATAAAAGAGGAAAAGATTATGGATTTTACCGAGATAACAGAGCAGAGCAGACAGGCTGTTACAGAAATTCTTGAAAAGGCGAAGCTTACGCCGGGGGCACTATTTGTAGTTGGATGTTCATCCAGTGAGATACTTGGTGATCAGATAGGAACCGCTACAAATCTTGATTCTGCAAATGCAGTGTTTGACGGAATCGTGCCGGTTCTTGAGAAAAACAATGTATTCATAGCAGCTCAGTGCTGTGAGCACCTGAACAGGGCGCTGGTGGTTGAGAGACAGACAATGGAGAAGTACGGTTTTGAGCAGGTTAATGCAATTCCGCAGCCCAATCACGCCGGCGGTGCTTTTGCAACCGTTTGTTATCAGAGATTCAAAGATCCCGTGCTTGTCGAATCCATAAACGGCAGAGCTGATGCGGGAATAGACATTGGAGGAACCATGATCGGTATGCATATGCATTCGGTTGTTGTTCCTATGAGAATATCTTTGAGAAAAATCGGGGAGGCGCCTATCATATGCGCACGTCACCGTCCCAAGTATGTCGGCGGACAGAGAGCTATTTATGATGAGAATTTAATGTAATTGAATACTTTAAATGGATTACTAACTTCATGCAGTTATATCGGAAATTGTGCAACGGACTGTTCTTAAAAGATCTTCCGGTGCAAGTTCAATCTGATAGCCAACCTTACCGGCACTAACAAATATTTTTTCACCGTCCTTGGCTGTTTCATGGATGAATGTTGTAAAAGCCTTCTTCATGCCTATTGGTGAACAGCCTCCGTGAATATATCCCGTAAGCGGAAGAAGCTCTTTTTGCTTTATCATTTCTACGGACTTTTCACCTGCAGCCTTGGCAGCCTTTTTAAGATCAAGTTCTGACTGTACAGGAACTACAAAAACGTAATATTGTCCTGTTTTTCCTCTGGTTACAAGAGTTTTGAACACTCTCTTAGGATCTTCGCCTAAAATTCCTGCAATCTCTTCTCCTGTGAGTGATTGATCGGGCTCATATGAATGACTCTCGTATTTAATCTTTTTACCGTCAAGAATTCTCATTACATTTGTTTTTTCAATGTTTTTCATAATTCTGCATCCTTTATATCACTTCTCTGTTAGTAAATATTGTTTGCTATATAGATAATTGCATAGAAAACAACCAAAAACTACTATAGCACGAATCATAAAATTAATGTAAAACATCGATTGTTGTATAAATGATATGGTATAATATTTATGACTTTACGACAGTTGATGTTTGTTTTTACGATTTTTTATACCGTTGTTACTGTGTCACATATCAGAAAATTGACCGGTGGAGGCTATAAGAGATATATGAAGCAAATGGATGATGTTGTAGTATTCAATGAGAATAGTCATATAGATGAACTTACAGGTTTGCACAATCTTACGGGTGTCCTTGAACATCTTCAGGGACATGATGAATATTCTGCATCCGAAGATACAGTGATCATCTATCTGAATGTAATGAATTTCAAGACATTCAATCAGAAATACGGTTTTGCCGGAGGCAACGATTTTCTGAGAGGAATGGCTCAGGAACTTAATGATATATTCCCTGATGAATTGGTTGCACGTACAGGTGGCGACCAGTTTATCGTCCTTGGAAGGGCAATCCCCGAAGAAGAATTACTTGATAAATTGGAAGAACTCAGAATGGCTTTGCATAAGCATGAGAAGGGCATTAACGCTAAGGTTAAAGCCGGTATTTATCGTGCGCAGGGCGATGAGGAAGATTCCGTTATTATGGTCGACAGAGCCAAGATGGCGTGTGACGACATCATAAGAGTGTATGACAGAGACAACAATTTTTACACTGAAGAGCTTGTAAAAAGAAATGAGCTCAGGCAGTATGTTATAGATAATTTCGAGAATGCTTTTAAACAGCGTTATTTCCAGGTTTATTATCAAAAAGAAATAAGATCTGTCACCAGAAAAGTGTGCGGATACGAAGCGCTTGCAAGGTGGCTTGATCCCAAATACGGAATAATATCTCCTGCAATATTTGTGGAAGTGCTTGAGAGCGTTCATTTGATACACAGGCTTGATACATACATAATAGACCAGGTTTGTCATGACATTAGGGACTGCATTGAGTCGGGATATGCAGTGGAGCCGATATCTGTAAACCTCTCAAGACTTGATTTTGAGCTGTGCGATATTATGAGCGAGATTGATAAGTGCAGGGCGAAGTATGACATTCCCAAGAAACTTCTGCACATTGAGGTTACAGAGAGTGCGATCGCCGGCGGATCGGATTTTTTGGGCAAGCATATAAAGAAGTTCAGGGATGCCGGTTATGAAGTCTGGATGGATGATTTTGGAGCCGGATACAGTTCTTTTAACAACTTAAAAGACTATGACTTTGACGTAGTCAAGATTGATATGGGATTTCTTCGCGAGTTTGAGACAAATCAGAAAGCGAAGGTAATTCTTGCTGCCATAGTCAATATGGCAAAAGAGCTTGGGATCCATACTCTTGCGGAAGGCGTTGAGACAGAGGAGCAGTACGAGTTTCTTTTGAAAATAGGGTGTGAAAAGATGCAGGGATATCTTTTCGGTAAGCCCAAGCCTATCGATGATTTTGTAAAGAGTGAGGATTTCAGCTTCGATAAATGCGAAGAGTTCGATTTTTGCTCGTATTATAACGATATAGGTATGGTTAATTTCTTAAGTACCGCGCCGCTTCGCCCAAAGACAATGGAGATCATGATAAGGATTCCCATTGCCATAGTTGAGCTTGATAACGAGTCAGTGACTTTTATATATGCAAATGAGGCGTGTGTTGAATTTATGCATGTAATAGGGGCTGAAGGTGTAGAGGAAGCAAGTGCATTGGCAAGTTCACCTGAAATAGAAAATATTAACGGGTTTGTGAATATCATGAAGGCTGCGGAAGTGTCCTATGATCAGACAAGCGAGTCGGATATTGTCATAAACGGAAATGTTGTCAATTTCAAGATACGTTTCCTTTCAAGACACGGTGATAAAGCAGCGTTTGCGATTGTTTCAAGGAATATAACCGTAGAAAAGACAGCACATTCGGCGGATGATTACAGCGCTTTGATAATTCATATGCTTAATCAGTATAACCGCGTAGATCTGTTTGATGAGGAAGGTACTGTCGAGAATGTATTTCTTAATGTAAATCAGAAGTCGATAAGTGACGTTGAGAGAAGAGCTGAAATTGCCGTACAGATGTATTCGAATTTATATATCGAAGAGCATGACAGGACGCGATTTAGGAAGTTCTTTGATCTGAAAACGATGCATGAAAGGATAAAAGAGTCGGGCAAAAATTACCTTGTCGATTATTACAGGTCGGCGATGCCTGGAGATGAAGGTACAATCCTGATGTACATGATACTTCCTTTCTACTATAATGGTAGGTGGAAATTCATTGCAAGCTGTAGATATGCTGATGAATTGGAGGCAGACTTTTAGGGAAATGAAGAGGTGGCATAATTACAGATGCTGAGGTTTTGTTTTGGGGCGTCCGGAGCGGGGAAAAGTACCGGACTTATAAAAGAGATAATAGACAGGAGTTTTTACGATGCGAGGACGGATTATTTATTGATCGTCCCGGATCAGTTTACAATGCAAACGCAGAAGGATGTGGTAAAGATGCATCCTTCACATGCCATAATGAACATAGATGTATTGAGCTTTGGGCGTCTTTCACATTGGATATTTGAAGAGACTGCCTTTGGCTCTTTTTCTGTGCTTGATGATGTGGGAAAAAGTCTTGTTGTAAGGAGAGTAGCGGATATTCTCGGAGACAAACTTAAAGTTGTCGGCGGGAATATGCATAAACCGGGCTATATTGACGAAGTAAAGTCCACAATATCAGAGTTTATGCAGTATGGAATTGGAGATGAGGATCTGTCCGTACTTGAGGTAAAAAGCTCGGGAAAGGGCGCGCTCAATCTCAAGATAAAGGATCTAAGGCTTCTTTACAGTGAGTTTTTGAACTATATAAACGGCAAATTCATTACAACCGAGGAGACTTTGGACTTTTTGTGCAAGGCCATCTTAAAGTCAGAGAGGCTCAAGAACAGTGTCGTTGTATTTGACGGATTTACAGGCTTTACGCCTATCCAGTACAGGGTAATAAAGCAGCTTATGTCGGTGTGCAGGGAAGTTACGGTATCTCTTACCATAAGCGGAAGAGAGGATCCTTATGCCGCGGATTTCGATGAGCACGAGCTCTTTATGCTCAGTAAAAAGACCGTTTCCGATATTCTAAGGCTCGAATATGAAGTTATGCAGGAAAAAGAGGGACAGGATAAAAACATCCCCGATTTCGGCACATGGAGAGAGCTTAGGATCAGGGACAACAACGACATATTCATATCGGAAGAACCCGTAAAGAGGCTTTCCGGCAATGCTCCGCTTGCATTTCTTGAAGAGAATCTCTTTAGATTTGATTCGAGGCAATACGAAGGAGAGCAGGATGCGGTGCAGATATATGAAGCGAGCACTGTAGCTGAAGAGATAAGGCAGACCATGATCAAGATAAAAAGCCTTATCAGGGAAAAAAACTATGCGTACAGAGATATAGCCATTGTATGCGGCTCGCTTGGAAGTTACGTGAATATTCTTGAGAGGAAGGCGGCTGAGTTTGGGATACCCGTATATATAGATCAAAATACGGCTCTTTTGCTGAATCCTTTTACGGAATATATCACAAGTGCGATAAACGTGGTTATTTCGGGCTATAAGTATGAAGATGTTTTTCATTATATCAGGAGCGGAATGACCGACGTATCCTTGGAGGATGCGGATATACTTGAGAACTACGTAAGAGCCCTTGGAATAAAGGGAAGAAAGCAGTGGGAAGATAAGTTCATGAGGCGCATGCCCTCAAGGTTTAAGCCCGGTAGGAAGAAGGAAACGGAAGAACAAAAAGATCTTGAACTTACAGAAAAGCTTGAAGGCATAAGGAATGTGATAAGTACGCAGCTTAAGCCTCTTTTTGATGCCAAGACGGGAACCGCAAAGGAAATAACAGATGCGCTCATAAGCGTGATAGAGAGCAATAACTGCGAAGAGAAGCTTGCCGCTTACAAAAAGCGTTTTGAAGATAAAAAAGACAGGCAGAGATCCAAGGAATACGATCAGGTATACGAGAAGGTGATGCGCATACTTACGCAGATATCGGACCTTGTGGGAGATGACAAGCTCACTCTTTCGGAGTACAAGGATATATTGAGCGCAGGTATCGCGGATATAGAGATCGGAACGATCCCGCAGGACGTTGACAGGATAATCGTGGGAGACATAGAGAGAACAAGGCTCAGAGAGGTTAAAGTCCTGTTCTTTATGGGGGTGAACGACGGAGCAATACCGAAAAAAGCAGGTGGCGGAGGCATATTGTCAGATCTTGACAGGCAGTTCCTTGCGGATCTGAGCACGGGAATAGAACTTGCACCGACTCCCAGGCAGCAGATGTATATTCAGAGGTTATACCTTTATATGAACCTTACAAAGCCTACAGACAGGCTCTATTTGTCGTATGCGGAACTTGACGGAGACAGTAAGTCCATGCGACCCGCTTATCTTATTTCCAAGATAACGGCTCTTTTCCCAAATGTAAGTGTGAAGAGGCCCGAAGAAGACGACTTTATTTCACAGACAGCGTGTGTCAAGGACAGTATGTACAATTTGTCCGATATGCTAAGGGACTATGCAATGGGACTTACAGACAAAGAGGAGTCAAGGAACCTTTCGACTCTGTACAAGATTTTGCTGGAAAAAGAGAGCGGCACAGGCGGTTTTGTATCGGCACTTACGAATGCTGCGTTTAAGCACTATGAAGATAAGCCGCTTGCAAAGATGATAGCGCTTTCGCTTTACGGGGCAAATCTTGAGAACAGTGTCAGCAGGCTTGAACAGTATGCTTCGTGTTGTTATGCGCATTTTATAAAGTATGGACTTTCTTTGACAGAGAGAAAAGAATATGATTTTGACGTTTCGGATCTGGGAAATGTTTTTCACGAAGTGCTCGAAAAATTCACAGGTGAGCTCATAAGCAGCAACAGATCGTGGAGAGACCTCAGTAAAGAAGAATCTGACGAATTATTAAATCGTACTTTAACAGAATGCGTTAATAGCTACGGAGATACCGTGCTTTTAAGTAACGCGCGAAATCAATTCATGGTCGACAGGATCAGAAGGATACTTACAAGAACGGTTGATACTCTTAAACTCCAGATAACAAAAGGAAAATTCGAGCCTGCTTATGTGGAAATGGATTTCAGAGACGCGGGCGAATTGGATGAAATTAATATTGCGCTCACGGAAGATGAGAGAAAAAATATCACGGAGCGAATGAAACTGAAAGGAAGAATTGACCGAATCGATTTATGCGAAGATGAGGATAATGTTTATGTCAAAGTAATAGATTTTAAATCCGGAACTCATAAGTTTAATATTGCATCTTTGTATTACGGTCTACAGCTCCAATTAGTGATGTATATGAATGTTGCGGTTGCGGTAAGGAAGAAAATGGCAGGAAACAAGGAGGTTTTGCCGGCAGCTGTTTTGTACTATCACGTGGATGACCCTATGGCTGAGGGTTCTGCAGATTTACAACCGGATGATATCAATCGCGAGATAATTCGCAAGCTTAGAACGACCGGGCTGGTCAATGATAGCGCCGATGTAATACGACTTCTTGATTCTGAGTTTTCAAGCAAGTCCGAAGTAATTCCTGTAGAGTACAAGAAGGACGGAAGCTTATCGGCACGCTCGCAGACAGCTTCACTTGAGGATTACAGCGCTATTTCACACTTTGTCGACAAGAAGATAAAGAATATAGGAAAAGAGATATTGAACGGATCTATATCCGTAAATCCTTATGAGATGGGGCAGAGAAACTCCTGCACCTATTGCAGCTATAAGGGAATATGCGGATTTGACGACAAGATACCCGGCTTTAAGAAGAGAGAACTTGTGGATGATGAAAGCCACGCTATGGAGATAATAAGGGAAGAATACAACAAGGATCGGGACGGACAATAAGATGGGAGTAAAATTCACCGAGGAACAGCAGGCGGTCATAGATGCAAGGGACTGCAATATATTGGTTTCTGCGGCAGCCGGATCGGGTAAGACGGCTGTTCTTGTAGAGCGCATAATTAAGCTTGTAAACGAAGGGCTCGATATCGACCATCTTCTGGTCGTTACTTTTACCAAGGCGGCAGCAGCTCAGATGAGAGAAAAAATAACTCTTGCTATCGTTGACAAATTGAAGGAAGATCCGGAAAACAAGCACCTTCAGAAGCAGGAGACCCTCATTCATAACGCACAGATCACAACAATAGATTCATTCTGTCAGTATGTTATTAAAAATAACTTTAATTTTATGGGAATAGACCCACAAATGCGCGTTGGAGACGATGGTGAGTTCAGACTCCTTCAGGATGAGATCATGCAGGACATGTTGGAGGAGGAATACGAGAAAGCAAAGGCGGGCGAGAACAAAGATTTCATATTCTGTACGGAGTATTTCGGAACGGGCAGAGACGATAAAAACGTAGAAGAGTATATTTACCAGCTCTATCGCTTTTCCATGAGTATGCCATGGCCCGAGAAATGGGTAAAAGAGAGGGCTAAAGACTACGATATTGAGGACTGCGTATTTGACGAGCTTGATTGGGTAAAAGATTGTGTGAATACCGTGAAGAGATATCTGAGTGAAGCGGCAAACAAGCTCGAGGCGGCGCTTTTGCTCTGCAATGAGCCTGACGGACCGTACATGTACGGAGAACTACTTGAGGCGGAAAAAGAGGCTTTTTTGAGCCTTCTTAAGTATGACACTTACGATGAACTCTATGACCGCGTCAGGACGCTGAATTTTGGAAGGCTTCCTGCCAAGAAGGATGACAGCGTGGATCCCGATAAGAAGGAAAATGCCAAGAAACTCAGGGATGAAGTAAAGGATATCAGAAAGAAGCTGCTTGAGAAGTATCTTGTACTTACTTCGGATATTATCGCAGCCCAGATGAAGCTGTGTGACAGGGCTGTTAAGGAACTGTGCAGGCTTACAGTCAGATATATAGAGCTTTTTGACGCAAAAAAGAAGGAAATGCAGCTCATAGACTTCTCCGATATGGAACACTATGCGCTGAATATACTGGTTGACGGTAAGACGGGAGAACCGACGCCTGTTGCCGTGGAATACAGGAGTTTCTTTAAAGAAGTTTTAATAGATGAGTATCAGGACAGTAATAACGTACAGGAGATGATACTTAAGGCTATTTCCGGTGAAGAAGCGGGGATATCCGAGAGGTTCATGGTAGGAGACGTTAAACAGAGCATTTATAAGTTCAGACTTGCACGTCCAGAGATATTTATGGAGAAGTTTGTAAGTTATGATAAGAGTGAGGGCGCCAAGGACAGAAGAATAGACCTTCACAAGAACTTCAGATCGCGAAAAGAAGTCCTTAATATAACGAACTACATATTCCGCAAGATCATGGGAAACGATCTTGGCGGAGTTGATTATGATAAGGACGCGGAGCTTGTGCATGGTCTGCCTTTTGATGAGCCTGTAATGGATATTACACCCGAGCTTATTTTTATAGACGATCCCGAGAAGGACTGCGAGAACGAGGCGTATGCCATAGGAAAGAGGATAAAAGAGCTTATGCTTGAAGACAGTTCTTTGTCCTATAAAGATATTGTTATTCTGCTAAGAAGTCCTGCGGGATGGGATGAGCACTTTAAGAAGGTGCTTGAATTACAGGGAATTCCTGTTTATACGGAGTCAAAAAAGGGTTACTTCGATGCGTGGGAAGTGTCTGTAATGCTGGATATGCTGACCGCAATTGACAATCCTACTCTGGATATTCCGATTGTGAGCGTGATGCACTCATGTATCGGGGATTTTTCCGATGAAGAGTTGGCAGAACTCAGGATTGTCATGAACAAGTCGGGTGTTGGCGAAGATTCTTTTTATCTTGGTATGAAAGCCGTTATGGAGGCAGAAGGAGTACTGTCACCCGGGCTCTTTAAGAAAGCGGCGGCATTTGTGGGCTTGCTTGAAGAATGCAGGGAGATGTCAACGTACACGCCTGTTCATGAGCTTTTGCAATATATAATCGACAAAACGGGCTTTGAAGTGCTGATATCGGCGATGCCTGCGGGTGGACAGAGGAGAGCTAATATAGAGCTTCTTCTTTCAAAGGCTGAGGAATTTGAGAAGACAAGTTTTAAGGGATTATTCCACTTTGTAAGATATATCGAGAATATCAAGGTTGTCCAAGTCGATTTCGGCGAGGCGGGAATCATCGATGAGAACGCGGATGTTGTCAGGATAATGAGTATCCATAAGAGTAAGGGACTTGAGTTCCCTGTTGTCTTTGTGGCCGGGCTTTCCAAGATGTTCAATAAAGGAGATTCCAAGGGAGACCTTATTTCCGATGTTGATCTCGGCATCGGCGTAAAGTGCATAGATTCCGAGCACAGAGTCAAATATGATACTCTGAAGCGCATAATGATCGCAGATAAGATGAATGATGACTGTCTGGGAGAGGAACTTCGAGTTCTTTATGTTGCTCTTACAAGAGCAAAAGAAAAGCTGATTATGACCGCTAATGTCAAGAAACTTGCTGATGAGATCACGGCTGCGGCAAAGCTTCTGCCATCTTTTGCAGGGGATAAAGAGCTCTTGCCGTTTTCAAGAAGAAGCTCTGCTTCGTCTTATCTTGACCTTGTGCTTCTCTCGGTTATAGCGCATCCAGCGATGGGAGAGGTGTTTGATAAGCTTGAGCTCGACAGAACGATATTTGATTCATATACGGATAAAGGGAATCCGCCTGATCTGTCTGTGAGAGTTGTAAATGCAGCCGACTTTTTGGCGGGTGATATGTCTGAAGATGTGACAAGGATAATCAGAAGAGACGCAGTAGGCAGTGACTATGACAACGAGCTTGCAGATCGCATAAAAGAGAAGCTTGATGCGACATATTCTCATGATATGCTGAGAGGTCTTTTTACCAAGACTACGGTTACGGAGCTTAAGAAGCATCTTCTTGAAGAAGAGGATGCAAGGTTTGAAAAGGCGGCGGACGCTGAGTTTATCATAAATAACGAATTTAAGGAAAAAGACAGCACGGGTCTTACGGGAGCCGAGAGAGGAACCGCATACCACAGGATAATGGAGCTTTTGGACGAGAGTATCTACGGAGATGAGAGCTTCATGACAACAGCTCTTGATGAGAGCAGGAAAGACAGTGTTGCCAAATATGTCTATAAATGGCTCAGGACTATGGTAGAGAGCGGTAAGATCACGGATGATCAGGCAAAAGCAGTCAGAACTTCTGATATAGCGGCGTTTCTGTCATCATCAATCGGGCAGAGGATGGGCAAGGCTTTCAGAAGTGACAATCTTATGCGAGAGAAGCCGTTTATGCTAGGGGTATCTGCAAGTGAACTTGACGATAAGTTCCCCGGCGAAGAAATGGTTCTGGTGCAGGGAATCATCGACGCCTGGTTCATGGAGGACGATGGTATTATCCTTCTTGACTATAAGACCGACAGAGCAAGAGATGAAAAAGAATTGACAGATAAATACAAGATTCAGCTTGATTATTACAAAAGAGCCCTTGAATCCGCAACAGGTAAGAAAGTAAAAGAAAAGTACATCTATTCGTTTGCTCTGGGCAAGGAAATAAAGCTGAGCTGAGAAGTGTGACAGTCGTCTAATAGAAAAGCCCCACAACCATGCGGTTGTGGGGCATAAAATTTACAGTAACTGGATACCTTTTTCGGTAGCTTCTTTGACTACATCTTCGGGCCAGATTGAGCACTGAACCTCACCGATGTGAGCCTTTCTTAAGAAGAACATACAGATTCTTGACTGACCGATACCGCCGCCTATTGTGTAAGGCAGTTCTTTATCAAGTATAGCTTTCTGGAAAGGAAGATCTGCTCTTTCGGGGCAACCTGCCTTTTCAAGCTGAGTCTTTAATGAATTCTCATCAACACGGATACCCATACTTGAAAGCTCAAGAGCAATATCGAGAACAGGGTAGTAAACGATGATATCTGCGTTGAGTTCCCAATCGTCGTAGTCCGGAGCACGTCCGTCGTGCTTCTCACCTGAAGCAAGAAGATCGCCTATCTGCATGATGCAAACGGCACCCTTTGCCTTTGCAATATAGTATTCACGCTCCTTGGGAGAGTATTCCGGGAACATGTCCTCAAGTTCCTGAGTTGTGATGAAGAAAATATCCTCAGGAAGGATTTCTTCGATGTAATCGTACTGGATAGACATGAATTTCTCAGTCTTTCTGAGTACTTTATAAACAGATTTAACGGTTTCCTTGAGGAAATCCATGTTTCTGTCTTTTTTCTCTATAACTTTTTCCCAATCCCACTGATCTACAAAGATGGAATGGATGTTGTCTGTAACTTCGTCGCGGCGGATGGCGTTCATATCTGTGTATAAACCTTCACCGGGAAGGAAGCCGTATTTTTTGAGTGCATATCTCTTCCATTTTGCAAGAGAGTGCACAACCTCGGCAGTTTTGCCGTTATCGTGCAAAATATCAAAAGAAACGGGTCTCTCCACACCGTTAAGATTATCGTTAAGTCCTGATTCGGGAATAACGAATAAAGGAGCGGTTACTCTTTGAAGATTAAGCTTTGTGGACAGCATGCCCTGAAAAAAGTCTTTTACAGTCTTGATTCCAACCTGTGTATCATGGAGGTCGAGAGCTGACTTGTAGTTCTTGGGTATTTTAAGGTTTTCCATAATATTTGCCACTTTCTCTTTTTGATAAAATTGTCTACAATCAATTAAATATCTTTTTTCCATATATTGCAAGAAAAAAATAATATATTATAATTGGCTTCAAGTATGAAAAATGAGATTTACGACAACACACCAAAACTTGATAAAGTAAGAGCAATCCTTGTGGGACTTAATGTTGACAGGAATGAGGCCGATTTTGAGAGGTCTATGGATGAGCTTAAAGAGCTGGTTAAGGCGCTTGACCTCGAAGTTGCCGCGGTTACGACTCAGTCACTTTCATATCCCGACAAGAGTACTTATATCGGAAGCGGAAAGGTGGAGGAAGTAAAGGCTTCTTTGGACATCTTTGATGCGAATATCATCGTGTTCAACGACACTCTTTCTCCCATGCAGATAAGAAACCTTGAGAAGATACTTGATACGGAAGTAATAGACAGGACGGGGCTTATTCTTCAGATATTTGCTCAGAGGGCAAAAACAAGGGAGGCAAGGCTCCAGGTTGAGTCTGCACAGCTTCAGTATATGCTCCCAAGACTTGCACATATGCGAAACTCGCTTTCAAGACAGGGCGGCGGTAGCGGACGCCTCTCAAATAAGGGTTCAGGTGAGAAACAGCTTGAGCTGGACAGAAGACGTATTGAGCATAGGATGAGCGAGCTCTCCCATGAACTTAAGAATGTTGAAAAAGAGAGAACTACTCAGAGAAACAGAAGGCTTCGTTCGAATGTGGCAAGAGTTTCTCTGGTTGGATATACAAATGCCGGAAAATCGACGGTGATGAACAATCTTTTAAGGCTCTACGGGACGGAGAGCGCGGATGACAAGACGGTTCTTGAAAAGAATATGCTATTTGCGACGCTTGATACCGCTGTCAGAAAGATAGCACCTTCGGGACACAGACCTTTTTTGCTTACGGATACCGTAGGCTTTATCAGTGAACTTCCGCATGCCCTTGTAAAGGCGTTCAGATCGACTCTTGAAGAGGCTAAATATGCCGATGTTCTTCTGGAAGTAATAGATTTCTCGGATCCCGAGTACAGATTTCATATGGAGATTACCGAGAAGACTCTTGCGGAGATAGGTGCGGGAGATATTCCCGTGATATACGTATTTAATAAGGCAGATATTGTCAGAAAAGAGCAGGAGGAGAACGGGCATCTCGTCATGGACATCCCCAAGACGTCTGCCGACCGTGTCTATATATGTGCCAAAGACGACGATTCGCTCGAAGCGCTTGTCTGCGCTATTGAGGAGAAGCTCAGCGAGGGAGAGCAGGAATGCGAGCTTATGCTTCCTTATACCGAGGGAAGGATAGTGGCGGACCTGCAGGATAGGGGAGTTGTAAAAGAGACAAAATATGAGCCCTCCGGAATTCGCATAAGAGCGATGCTCCAAAGGGCTGATATATCTGTGTACAGTGATTATATTGTTAATGAAAGCTGATCAGCCTAGCTGAACAGCTTTTCTTATGTCTTTTTCATTGGCTTCTGCCTTGATCCTCTTGAGAGTACTCTTTACTACAGGGATACAAAGCACTCCTACGGTCAGAAACGTTTCAGGCACGATGTATGTCATATTGTAGGCAAGGCTGTATGCTAACGGAGACATTCCTTCAGGTGCATAGTATGCAAAGAATATTACGCCCGACAGTACCGAGAAGAAATATCGTCCACAGACTCCTGCAAGGAAGCCTTTGATCATTCCGTGTTTCTGTTCATAGAAGAATCCTGCAAGTCCCAGTGCGCCGAACGCAAGTATGTAATCACAAAAGATCTGCGGGAAACTTACGAAGTACAGGTCATCTATAAGCTGCAAAAGACCGTATGCGATACCTGATGAAATGCTTACCCTCGGGCCGTACAGATAGCCGATGTATGTTACGAAGAACATGCTGAACATGGTTACCGATCCGCCCATTGGAAGCTTCGCAAATTTAAAATGTGAAAGAACAAAAGCAAGAGCAAGGCAGAGTCCCGAAACGGTGATCTGCTTGATACTGAGCTTTCCCTTACCGTCTTTATTTACAAAATAACTCATTATCCCCAAAGCAACGATAATAAGAAAGATCAAAAGGGCATATCCTGCGGGAGTTAGGACATATTCAAGATTCTCTCCCGTGGTTTCCTTTACTTTTAGAAAAATATTCATTGTGTTTCCTCCTCTTACTCATCACCGTACTCGGTATTTTTCATTTTCAATTAAACTATCAGAGCAAGTATTTGTCAATGTTTTCGCAGTTCACAAAGAGAATATTTCGTGAATAAAAAGTTTTAAAAGTGATACAGGACAAAAATCTTTCGCAATTTTTTCACACTTTTATAACAAATTTCCATTTACATTTCAGTCGGTAGAAGGTATATTCTTAAGAGTTTGGAAAAGCAAGGAAAGGAAGTAACAATTAATGTTAGGAATTAATAAGAAAAGCATAATGCTTAGTCCTGACCAGGTAAAAGACTTTGTCAATGCCGCAACTAAGTGTGACTTCGATATAGATATATATTATAACAGATATGTTGTGGACGCTAAGTCAATACTTGGTGTTTTCGGACTTGATCTCACACAGACTCTCACAGTAGAGTACCGTGGTTACAACAGTGATTTTGAGAATTATTTAAAGACTCTTGCTATAGCAAGCTGAGATGATACTGACAAATTCAGTATTTACCTAAATTTGCCAATACCTTAAATAATTAAATAATTGTTCATTGTGGTGGTGGAGCTCTCCATGGTATACAATATGCCATGGGGAGCTTTACTGTTATGGAAAATTATACGATCGAAATATCGGTCCGCAGACTGGTTGAATTCATATTAAGAAGCGGAAACATAGACAACAGAATACATCAGGTGCCTTCCGATGCAATGCAGGAGGGCAGCAGGATACATCGCATGATCCAAAAGAGCATGGGACCCGATTACCATGCGGAGGTGCAACTTAAATATACTTATAATACCGGAAGATACGACCTTGTAATTGAGGGGCGTGCTGACGGTATACTCGATAAATTCTTTAATGAGACTTCATACGATGCTCAGGAATCTCTTTTTGAAGCAGGTAAGGACCTTCCTCTTATCGATGAGATAAAGGGAACCTACAGAGACCTTAAGAAGATGAAAGAGCCGGTTGAAGTCCATCTTGCGCAGGCAAAGTGCTATGCCGCGATCTATCTGGGACAGAAGGGATGTCCCGGAATCAAAGTAAGAATGAGCTATTGCAACATCGATACCGAGGAAATGAAGTATTTTGACTTCAAGTACTCGTCTGAGGAGATAACCTCATGGTTCAACGAACTTATAGACAAATACATAAAGTGGGCGGATTTTGAATATGAGTGGAATGAGATAAGAACTGCGTCTGTTAAGGCTGTGCAGTTCCCTTTCCCTTACAGAGATGGGCAAAAAGAGCTTGCAGCAGGTGTTTACAGGACTATCGTTCACGGAAAAAAGCTGTTCCTTGAAGCTCCTACGGGAACCGGCAAGACTATAACGACGGTATTCCCTGCTGTTAAGGCAATGGGAGAGGGCAAAACGTCCAAAATCTTTTATCTGACTGCAAAGACAATAACAAGGACAGTTGCAGAAGATGCCTACAATACTTTGAGAACCGGGCAGGCGCTCAGATTCAAGACTGTAACAATAACTGCCAGGGACAAGATATGTTTTCTTAACGAGGATGCGCGTGAATGCAATCCTGAGGCATGTCCTTATGCAAACGGGCACTATGACAGGATAAATGATGCAATATTCGATCTTCTTACGAACGAAGACTCTTTTGACAGGGGAAAGATAGTAAAATACGCCGAAAAGCACAAGGTGTGTCCGTTTGAGATGTCGCTTGACATGAGTCTCTGGGCTGACGGAGTTATATGCGACTACAATTACGTATTCGATCCGTTTGTTTATCTGAGGAGATTTTTTGCAGACGGAGTTAAGAATGATTACATATTCCTTGTGGATGAGACTCACAACCTTCTTGACAGGGGAAGGGATATGTACAGCGCTGCACTTAGAAAAGAGAGCTTTTTGGAGCTTAAGCGCACGATAAAGGAGTTTCACCCAAGGATAGCGGGGCATCTTGATAAGTGCAACAAGGAGCTTCTGGAGCTGAAAAGAAATTGCGACGGCTGTACTGTTCTGTATAGCATCGAGAAGTTTATAAATCCGCTGAATCGCTTATCCGGGATCATTTCGGAGTATCTAGAGGAGCATGCCACCGGTCCTTGCAGAGATGACCTTCTGCAGTTTTATTTTGATATATCAAGGTTTCTTACAATATATGACAAGGTGGACGATCATTATGTTGTTTACAGCGAGTTTTCGGAGGACGGAAGCTTTATCCTGAGGCTTTCATGCGTGGATCCTTCTGTTAATCTTGCGGAATGCATGGGAAGAGGGCGTTCGTCGATTCTTTTTTCCGCGACTCTTCTTCCGATACAGTATTACAAGAAGCTTCTGGGAGGAACGGACGAGGACTTTGAGATATATGCCAAATCAGTGTTTGATCCAAACAGGCTCGGAATATTCATCGGAAGAGATGTGACAAGCAGATATTCCAAGCGAAGCAGCGGGCAGTATTACAATATCGCTTCATATATCCACAATGTGGTGGAAGCAAGAGGGGGGAATTACCTTATATTTTTCCCTTCTCACAGCTTTTTGGATGAGGTATATGAAATTTATGAGAGTGAGTTCCATAACCCCGCTACTACGGAAATTCTTATTCAAAAGAGCTATATGACGGAGGAAGCAAGAGAGATATTCCTTGACAGGTTCTCTGCGGGAAATAATGTGAATCTTGCTGAATATATCCACATGGATATAGAGGTCGAGGAGGACAGGAATATTCTCGGCTTCTGTGTTATGGGCGGAATATTCAGTGAAGGCATAGACTTAAAGAATGACAGTCTGATAGGCGTTATAGTTGTCGGAACGGGAATACCGCTTGTTTGCAACGAGCGTGAGATACTTAGGAATTATTTTGAAGAGAGAGGCGTTGACGGCTTTGATTATGCTTACAGATATCCCGGAATGAATAAAGTGCTTCAGGCTGCGGGCAGGGTTATCAGAACGGAAAAAGACAAGGGAGTGGTGGCTCTTTTGGACGATAGGTTCACGCAAGCCGGATACAGAGCGCTTTTCCCGAGAGAATGGAAGAAAACGGCAGTTGTATTAACTGATACGGTCAAAAACGCTGTATCGCAGTTTTGGAGCGGCTTTAATGATTAAAAATCCATGATTTTAATGAAATATTTATAAAAAAAGGAATAGCATGGTAACATAAAGTGTAAAATTATGATTTTATGTAAGCCTGACAATGGTGCGAATTGTGTCAATATTAGACTCAATACAACATATTGAACGAAAAATGATAAAAAGTTTCTTTTGAAATGACGTCAATGTCATGTGGATAACTCTGTGGAAATTGGGGATTAGCAGAAAAAATTATTCTCGAGAACCGCTAGGAATCGGGTTTTACGTGGTGTGATAATTTTAATCAAAATATAGTGTAAAAGTAACTGTGTGACCGAGAAGGTCAATACGCTTATGTAAACCAAATATCTTACCTGTCACGCGTGTCATATAAGGGCGGTATTCTTGCGAGAGGCGCATGTATGTTGTAAAATGATATAATAAAATCAGAATTGCGTATTTTGTGATTCTAATTTCTACACAACGGGTGCGAATTCATGGATATCCAGAATTATAGCAATGAAATTCAAACAGAGATAAGAGAACTACTGATGGCTCGATCGAGCATGTCAGATAGTTATATTGGTATATGCAAGAATCTGGTTGAGAAAGCTAAGGATCTTGATGATATCAATCTTTTGGGGTATTCATACTACTATCTTGCGGATGCATGTTATGACCTTAGTACGGAATATAACAATTTCAATGACAATATCCTTAAAGCAATCGAATATTTACAGAGATGTGGGGATAATGAGCATCTTGCAAGGTGCTACAACCTTCTCGGCATCGATGCCTTGAATCACGGAAATCTGGAACTTGCTCTGGATTTCTTTATGACGGGCATAAGGCATAGTATTGAACTTGAAAAGAGTCCTGCTTCGGGACTTATTGAGTACAATATAGGGCAGATCTATTTCAGGATCGCGGATGCAAAGACTGCACTTACTTATATAAATGCTGCTCACAGACATTTGCGAAGGGATAAGGGAGATAGTATGTTCTACAGAAACATACTCTTTTGCTATTCGTTCGAAGCAGATTGTTATATGCATTTGGATAAGCCTGATTTAGTCAGGAAATGTCTTCTTGCGATCGACAGGTTGGAGTCCGATCCCAGAGTAAAACGAGAATACTTCAAAGATATCCCGGTTCTCGATGTGAGGATGCGCGGAAATTACATGCTTGGAAATATGGAAGAATATGAGCGATATTCGAATGTCCTTTCTCAGATCATACAGGATAAGAAGTTCCCGTTTGATTGTCTGGAAGATGTTCTGGGTGTTTGCCGTTTCTTTATAGAAACAGGAAGAACGGATGAAGTTGTTCATTTCATAAAGAACACCGAGAAGATGCTCAAGGATGTAAACATTGCTTACATGAAGAAACTGCACGCTCAGATAAAGTGCGAGATGTACGAAGTTGTTGATGATGAAGAAGAGAAGAAAAGAGCGCTTGCGGATTTCTATAATTATTCCATCGCTCTTGAAAAAGAGAGTATTTCAAACTATAAGTTCTTCCTGGAGATAAGGGCTAAGCTCAGTGATATGGAGCAGGAAAATACTGCTCTTCTTAAGAAAGCCGAGACAGATTCGCTTACAGGGCTCGGAAACAGGTACGGACTCAATAAATATGCCGACAGAGCTTTTGAAGAGGCATACAATGAGAGGAAGTCTCTTGCGGTTGAGATCCTTGATGTGGATAATTTCAAGCAGTTCAATGATAATTACGGACATCAGGCAGGAGATGAATGCCTTAAGAAGATTGCGGAGATAATAATAGAAAAGTGTGCCGGTGATGATAAGATACATGGTTTCAGGTACGGCGGAGATGAGTTTGTCATTATTTATGAAGACATGACTGACGATGAAGTAATGGACCATGCAACCGAGCTCAGAAGTAATGTCAGAGAATTACATATAGGATCCTCCGAAACAACTATTGATACGCAGATAAGTATTTCTCAGGGTATAAGGAACTTTGTTCCTGAAGCTACTACCAAACTCTGGGATTACATGTATACGGCAGACAATGCGCTTTATGAGGTTAAAAAACACAAGAAGGGCGAGATAGTGCTTCTTCACAAGGCTGTTATGTCTGAGGAATCGTTGAAAGGAGCTAAGCACAGCTGATCGCGGTATACAAAGAGGTTGCTCTTTTGTTTCGTTGAATTTGAAGCTCCGAACCAATAAGTTCGGAGCTTCATTATATATAGGATAAACGAGGTATGAAGAAAATAAAAAAGACAATGCGCCGGGGTATTTTGACCTTGGTGTTCGGATGTACGATTTTTGCAATTATAGCTCAGACCGTTGTGTTTGAATTTACGTCAAGGCAGCAGATACGAAGAGAATCTCTTTTGAACAATGATGAGACGCTCGAACGTATTGAGGCTGAGCTTGATTCCTATTTTACGGGAATTGTTGCAAAGATGCAGACCATATATTCGGAAACTGATATGATATATGACATGAGGGTGTCTCCCGCAGGAAGTAATACGCTAAATGATTATTACTGGGCAGCGTGGCATATGTCGGAGAAGCGTTTTGACGCAGATGAACAGCTGCTTGCCATGTATATTTATGATAATGAAGATAATCTGGTTAGTTCGTGGAGAAAGCAGCCCTACAGTTATCCCAATGACCTGCATGAAACGGGAAAGTATGTGAATCTGTCACACCTTACCAAGTTCCTTAAGACTGATGATTATTCCGTTATGCTGTCGGGATATCATAATTATGACGCAAACAGTGATGTTGTAAGGTTCTGTTTAAAGCTCCATACATATGATGACAGAAGATCGCAGTTCGGATATCTGGTGTGCGATTTCAGCTCGCAGGAAGTGGCCAATATAATGAGCAAATATATCTCCTCGAGAGATGTGTATGTATGGCTTCAGCCTGAAGGCGATTCACCGATAACTCAGGTTGGTAATATGACCAAAGAGGAGAGTGCGATATTCTCGGATATATCCAGGCTTATCGCTACAGCTTCACAGGAATTTCCGAAGTTTGACGATGAATACGGGGATTTTTATTTAAACAGCAGACCTTCAAACAAGTATAATATACATATAGTGATGCTTACGCCGCAGTCGCTTATGATGAAAACACAGAGTGCGCTGGCGCGTATGTTTACGATGATAGCTGGTTTGATCCTTATTGTTACGCTTATATTCGGTACGGCAATATCGGAATTTATATATAAGCCTGTAGGAAAGCTGAATGCGACCATCATAAGGATAAAGAACGGTGAAACAGAGCTTCGGGCTGAGACTGACGGATGGACGGAAGAACTTAAAGTCATGGGCGAAGAGTTCAACGAGATGCTTGACAGGATGCAGGTGATGGTGCAGGAGGAGTACGAAGCCAAGGTGCTTGTGGAGCGTACTCAATATAAAGCGCTTCAGGCTCAGATCAATCCGCACTTTTTATATAATACGCTTGACACCATGAGCGGTATAGCCGCATCACAGAACTGCAATCTGGTCAGCGGATTGTGCCAGTCGTTGTCCGCTATATTCAGATACAGTTTGAATATTTCCGATTCCAAATCAACACTCCAACAGGAGATGGCACATGTCAGAAACTATCTGTACGTTATGGATGTGCGAAACGGTAATTCGGTAAAATATACATACCATATTGATTCGGACACGTTAAAAGACAATATTCCGAGGATCACATTGCAGCCGATTGTTGAGAATGCGCTGCAGCACGGTCTGAGGTTGACAAGAAGAAAAGATAAGGAGCTTATCATATCCGCGACTCATGTGGATGATAAACTTCGGATCACAATAGAAGATAACGGCGCGGGAATGGACGCCGACGCGATGAATGAGCAACTGGAAAAGGCAGATATCAGCAGGATCGAGATGGGACGTTCCATTGGTATCATGAATGTGAATGCAAGACTCAAGATCGTATACGGAAGAGAGTACGGAATACGATACGAGAGCAATCCTGAAGAAGGTACAAAGGCAATTATTGAATTACCCATAGTAAAGGAGGCAACAAGTGGGGGCGAAGTACAAGGTATTGGCAGCTGACGATGAATTATGGAGCCGTGAGAATATCAGACATATGCTGTCATGGGAAGATTACTCCATAGAATTTCTTGAACCTGCATGCGACGGTGAAGAAGTTCTTGAGCGAATCCCCAAAGAAAAACCCGACATAATCATAACGGATATAAATATGCCATTTTTGAGCGGTCTTGAACTGCTTGAGAGGATCAGCACGGAATATCCCGATATAATAACCCTTGCTGTGAGCGGATATGATGACTTTCGCAAGGTTAAGGGGGTTTTTATGTCCGGAGGTATCGACTATCTGTTGAAACCCGTCAGCAAGGAACAGCTTGTCGATTCTCTTAGTAAGGCGCTTAAAACTTTGGAAGAGAGAGAAGCGGAGAAAGCTGTCAAAGAAGACAGCAGGCTCAGAGAGAACTATGTTTCGTCATTCCTTGAGGATGATGAGTTCTCATCTCTTTTAAACGGAAAACTATTCAGACCGGGCAAGGATTTTCATATTCCGAGCACCAAGGTTTTTTCGGAAATATCCACCATACTTATCAAGTTTCACGATGTTGAGATTCTAAAACAGAGCTATGATAAGGATGTTCTCAGAATGTCCTATGATCTTAAGAATAAGCTTCGCGAGCTTGTCGGTGATGAGCTTACCATAGTATTTAACTACACCGATAAGGTAAATGAGTTCATTATTGAGCTTAATGCAACGCCCGCAAGACTGCGAGTTATAGCGGATCATATTCTGGAAGCATTTCCTATAGATACGCAGGGGCCTATAACGGTCGTTGTTCACGACAAGACAAGCTCTTTGGATGATATAGCGGCGGTCTACAGGGATATGATATCGGATCTTGTGTCCAGACCGTTTGGGCGCGAGCACAGCATAGTTATGTGTACGGGTGGGAAAAAGATATCCGAGTTGAAAGACAGATATACAGGCCGCATAGAATCTCTTGTTTCGGACAGTCTTGCCAAACACGACATAAGTCAGGCTGAGAACGCCATTCTTGAGACGGCGGGGCTTAAAAAGTGCGACGAATCAAAGTGGAGCTTGTTCGAAGTTACGCAGTTTACGGCTGGGGCGCTCAATACGATCGCGGATTCCGATAAGAACGGAGACAACCGTTCTTATGAAGAAGTTCAGGATGCCATAAATTACGGACTCAGATCTCTTAATAAAGATATAATCCTGGACAATATTGTACTGGCGATAAAGATGGCTGTAGGTGACGGAGCATCCGAGCATACATCGATAAGTCAGCAGGTTGACAGTATACATAATTATATAGAAGAACATTATATGGAGCATCTGTCACTATCGGGACTTGCCGAGCAGTTCTTTGTGGAACCAAGCTATTTATCAAAGAAGTTTTCACAAAAGTACAATGAGACCATCACCGCATGTATAACAAGGTGCAGAATGGATAAGGCAAAAGAGCTTATGCAGGATGAAAACAATAAGCTTGAGTCTATTTCTTTTGAAGTCGGATATGACGATTATAACTATTTTAGCCGTGTATTCAGGAGATTTGAGGGAATAAGTCCAAGTGAATACAGGAAAAAAATTGACTAGCACAATTTTTTCAAAAATGTGATAGTCAGTTTTTCTAAATTGTGCTATTCGATTGTTTAATTATATTGTTACAATAGCTTCGTGAACATGAAACATGTTTATGAAGCTTTTTGTTTTGAACACAGAATTAATCTATCACGGGAGGTAATGCTCGGTGTATTACGGAAAGAAAATCAAGGCTTTTATAGTAACTGCACTAATTACTGTTGCACTTACGGTGGCGGGATGTGGGAAAGATAAAAAAGCTGAAATAGATACAACTGATGGCGTTACAAATATTCTTGACTACGTAACGGTGGAGTTTTCCGGAAAGAATGGCGAAGGTACAGCATTTGTCAATGTCGACTATGACGGAATTGAGACCGAGATGGTTGGTGGAGAAGAGAAGATCAAAGAAATGAATGAGATGGAAGATCTTTCAGAGCTTACCGGATACATCAATGCAGTATCTTCTATAACACTTAACATCGATAAGAATACAGGTTTATCAAACGGAGACAAGGTTACGGTAACGGTATCATATGACAGCTCGGCGGCAGAATCTGCCGGTGTGGTGTTTGGCAAAGAAGAGTCCAAAACCTATGAAGTTGTAGGACTCAAATAGCCATCTTGTACCGAATCAGATTCGTGGATGGCGCGAATCGGTTTATTATATTTTCTCTAAATTTTAAGGAGGTTACGTATCTATGAAAAAGAATTTCAAAAGGGTAGGCGCAATGCTTCTCGCAGGTTTGATGACATCATCACTTTTAATGGGTTGTGCAAACGACAGTGGAAGCACAACTTCACCGGCACCGGCACCTGCAGGAGCAGATAATGGCTCAGCTTCATCAGGCGGTGACAACGCTAACAGTGGTGGCGGCAGTAACGAAAATATTAAAATCGGTGTTTCCATCTGGAGTTCAACAGACGTTCTTGGTAGCCAGTGTAAGAAGATCGTTGATAAGGCAGCTAAGGCAAACGGCGTTGAAGTTCAGTATGTTGATCAGGGACATGTATCTGAGCAGGTTACAGCTTCTGTTGAGCAGCTTTGCGCAGCAGGATGCCAGGGAATTATTATTTGTAACTCAGCAGATTCAGAGATGACTTCAGCAATCAATACATGTACAGAGAACGGCGTTTATATCGCACAGTTCTTCCGTATCATTTCTAAGGATAACAGCCCTGAAGTATATCAGACAGCTTGCAATTCAAAGTTCTATGTAGGCGCAGTTCATGAAGATGAGATAACAAACGGATATACACTTGTTAACCTCCTTCTTGAGAAGGGCGACAGAAAGATCGGTCTTGAGGCTTGGACAGTTGGTGATGCTACATTCCAGCTTAGATGGCAGGGATACAAGAAGGCTGTAGATGAGTGGAACGCAGCACATGCTGATGATCAGGCACTGCTCACAGAGCCCGTATATGCTAACACATCTTCAGAAGAAGGTGCAGCAGCAGCTATGTCACTTTACAACTCAAATCCCGGAATGGACGCTCTTATCGTAGCAGGCGGCGGCGGAGATCCCCTTGTTGGTTCTATCGGTGCTTATGCTAACGAAGGTCTTACAGGAAAGATCGACGTTGTATCAACTGACTTCCTTGATGATCTTGCAGATCAGCTTAAGTCAGGCGGAATGTTTGCTGAGTCAGGCGGACACTTCTGCGATCCTTTGTTCGCATTCTTCCTTGTTCTTAACGCAGTTAAGGGCAATTATGTAAAGGCTGACGGAGAGTTCGGATATGAGATCCAGTTCCCTTACCTTTATGTATCATCACCTGAGGATTACGCAAACTATGAGAAGTATTTCGTAAAAGAAGATCCTTATACAGATGAAGAGCTTGTTGAGATGGCAGGATACAGCTTTGAGGATCTTAATAAGGCAGCTACAAGCCTTTCAATTGACGATGTTATTTCTCGTCACAGCAACTAATAATAAAAAAGATAATTTGATTTATAACTAAGGAGATGTCGTATATCCCGCCATCCGGGATATACGACATGTATTAAAAGAACAGTATGTATAACAAAACTCTTGCGGGAGGATTTTATGAGTAAGTTTCAAAAATTCAAACAGAGTCAGGTATTCGGACTTCTGCTTTTGATCTTCATCGCGTTTGTTTTCTGGGCAATCTTCAAAACACTTGCTCCTGAGACATTCGGCGATTTTAACAGATTACAGACCTATTTGAAGACAGCGCTGATCTATGCGGTTGGTGGCTGCGGTCTCTATTTTATTTGTGTAATGGGACCTTTTGATATGAGTGTGGGCGCAAACATCGTACTTTCTTCGGTGATTGCAGTGAAAATGAGTAATAGTTTCGGATATGCGGGACTCATCTTTGCTCCGATGATCGTCGGAGTACTTGTTGGGCTCCTCAACGGACTTGTATATATTAAACTTAGAATTTCGTCACTTATTGTTACTGCGGGATTATCCCTTGTATATGAGGCTCTTTCAATTTTTGCCACGAACGAAAAGAACGTAATTCTTGGTACTTCATACAGAGCCTTTGGTGATTATCCTTGGAACCTTATCTTGGCACTTTTTGCATTCTGCCTTTGCGGATTCATTCTTAAGTACACCAAGATCGGAACTTATACCTATGCTATCGGCTCCAACGAAGTTGTTGCCAAGAACATGGGTGTTAATGTAGACAAATACAAGGTTGTGGCATTTGTACTTTGTGGTCTCTTTGTAGGTATTGAGGCAGTTCTTACAATTTCATACGGAACTTCAATGACAAGTGAATCCAATCTTGCTTCAATGGCCCGTAACTTCCCGCCTCTTATGGGAACGTTCTTCGGACTCGCATTTAAGAAGTACGGACATCCGGTAGTAGCTATCGTTATCGGTGAATTTATTATTCAGCTCCTTTTCCAGGGCTTCGTTGCTTTGGGAGCACCTACAACGGTACAGAATATCGTAACCGGTATCGTTCTTCTTGCAATCGTAACTATGACCATCAAGCCTGTTAAGGGTGCAGTTGTTAAGTAAGGGAGGCAGACATGAGCGAAATATTACTCCATGCCGAGAAAATCGACAAAAACTTTGGTGTTACCCATGCCATTGACCATGTCACTCTCGATTTCTACAAGGGAGAGATCCATGCACTTATCGGTGAGAATGGTTCGGGTAAATCAACATTTACATCCTGTCTTACAGGAATATATCACAAGGATTCAGGTGAATTTACATTAAACGGAACAGAAGTAAATGCCAGAAACCAGGTAGACGGAAACTATCAGGGTGTTGCAATCATCGTACAGGAAATCGGAACACTTTCGGGACTTTCCGTTGCCGAGAATATTTTCCTTGGAAAAGAGGATGAATTTACAAAGTGTGGCGTTAAGAATACCAATGCTATGAATAAGAAAGCACAGGAGCTTCTTGATTCATACGGATTCAACTATATCAAAGCCACAGATCTTATTGATAATTACAATTTTGAGGATAGAAAGCTTATCGAGATCGTTAAAGCTACACACTTTAAGCCCCAGATTCTTGTAGTTGACGAGACTACAACGGCTCTTGGTGAAAAGGGACGTATTGAGCTCTTTAAAGTTATGAAGCAGACAAGAGATGACGGAAGATGCGTTATCTTTATCTCTCACGATCTTGAGGAAGTTATTGAGCAGTCTGATACGATCAGCGTTCTTCGTGACGGAGTTTACATTGACACTGTAAAGAGTGCGGACGTTACTCCCGATGATCTTAAGAAACTCATGGTAGGACGTGAGATGAGTAATGACTATTATCGTACAGATTATGGCGAAAGAGTTTCAGACGAAGTTGTATTAAGGGGTGAACACCTTACGGTGCCCGGAGAAATCGATGACTTCAGTATAGAACTCCACAAGGGCGAGATCATCGGAATCGGTGGACTTTCCGAATGTGGTATGCATGAAGTCGGAAAAGCACTCTTTGGTGCTTCATATGACAGAAAAGGAACAGTGACGCTTGCAGATGGCACACAGATCAATGACATTAAGACAGCGATCGATCACAGTATTGCTTATGCATCAAAAGACAGAGATAACGAGTCTCTTGTTATAAATGATACGATTCAGGATAATATCTGTCTTCCTTCTTTGGAGGAATTGAAGAAGAATCATATTCTTCATGCTAAGGATCAGAAAGTTTTCGCTGAGAAGTATGCTAAACAGATGAGTACCAAGATGGAAGGTGTACATCAGTTTATGTCAGCATTATCAGGCGGTAACAAACAGAAAGTTGTTCTTGCAAGATGGATAGGAAAGGATTCGGATATTGTTATTTTGGATTCACCTACCCGTGGTATCGATGTCAAGGTTAAGGCAGACATCTATCAGCTTATGGATACTATGAGAAAGAATGGAAAATCGATCATCATGATATCTGAAGAAATTGCAGAACTTCTTGGTATGGCTGATAGGATCATTATCATGAAGGACGGCCGTCAGAGCGGTGAATTTAAGCGTGCGGAAGATCTTAAAGATACGGATCTTATCGCGGAGATGGTATAAAGGGAGGCCGATATTATGGGAAAAACAAAAAATAGTGCAGGGCTGATCAGAACTTTAATGCCCTTTGCAGGTTTCATATTCATTGTGGGATTGTTCGCATTCCTTACAAAAGGTCGACTTTATACGGTCGGAAACTTGAAGTTATTGCTTTCACAGACATATGTGCTTCTTATAGCATGTGTCGGCGTGTTTATGATTATGACAATGGGTGGTCTTGATTTCTCTCAAGGCTCAATGCTTGGATTGTGTTCCGTTGTTGTATGTTATCTTTCAAATATAAATATAGCACTTGCTGTAGTATGTGGAATGATAACAGGCGGTCTTATCGGACTTATAAACGGATTCTTCAATGTAAAGAGAAAGATCACGTCATTCATCGTTACTATTTGTAACATGTACCTTTTCAGAGGTATTGTAGCGTATGCGACAACGAAGACACCTGTATACGGTGCTTCCAACATCACTACATACAATACATTACCTTTCGCTCTCACATTTACACTTGTTATATTGGTTGTTGCATTTGTGATCTTCCAGTATACAGGACTTGGTAACAGACTTAAAGCGATCGGTGCAGGTGAGACTGCAGCAAGATTTGCCGGCATCAGAGTAGAGAGGACAAAGATCCTTGTTTATGCGGCAGCCGGAATGATCACAGGTCTTGCAGCTTTCATCAACAGTATCAAGGTTGGATCGGTTACAGCTACAGCAGGTAACCAGCTTGAGACTCAGATCATGATCGCGCTCGTTCTTGGCGGAATGCCTGTAAACGGCGGTGCCAAGGTTAAATTCTACAACATCATTCTCGGAGCGCTTACTTACAAGATTCTTACAGCGGGTCTTGTAATGCTCGGAATCGAACCTAAAACTCAGCAGCTTATCATGGGTATCGTATTCCTCGTAATGGTTGCAATCTTTGCGGACAGAGAGACAGGAATGATTGTTAAATAAATGCTTCTATTCGGATAGTGACGCCTATTCGGTAGAAAAATTCATACTCACCTTATTTTTCGTGCCGTCGGTACAATCTCTGTGTACCGGCGGTATGACTTTGTGCGCTTGGCGAGGCTCTGCCGAGATTGGTGAAGCTTGTGATGCGGAGAAGCGGGGCTCGAGGTTGTCGATGGGGGGTGCCGGTGAGGGCTGCCGGTGGGTGCCAAGAAGTACCTTGCGATAAGACGTGTTAAGCGTGAAAAGGCAAAAGCGGATAAGGAGTTTTGGTTATAATTATTTGAATGATTTTGGAGCTGTCGTATTAAAGCGACAGCTCTTTTTCTGTATATTTTTTATCTACAAAGAATCTTAAGAAATTTCGACGGTAGTTCTTAATATTTGTCTGATAGAATAGTTTTTGTCGGCCGACTTGATCAAGTCATTCTCGCCGACTTCTAAGGCGTATGCCGGATATGGTTGTTCGCCATCTATAAGCTATGATTCCATAGCATGAATACGAAAGGAATTTTTATGAAACAAAAGAAAACACACAATCAACAACTAACTTACGAGACTGCCACAGGCAAGATTGAGTACACATTGCAAAGCGACATGATGTTTCACTATGTCATGCAGAAATCCAAAGGTGCTCTGACAGGGCTTGTATGCGCGCTAAAGGGAATCGCGCCGTCTGAAGTCAAGGATATTCACGTCGAGAATCCTATCGAACTCAATAATGCGGCACGGGAAACAATCATGGATATCAAACTCACGTTGAATAACAATGAGATTATGAATATTGAATTGCAGATGTACCATTCAAATTACTGGATATTCCGCTCTATTTTGTATCTGTGTAGAGCATTCGACAGTATCGGTTCAGGAGATAATTATTCGGACCTCAAACCTACTACGCTGTATTGCATAACCGATCTGGAACTGGTCCCGGATGCGGATCCGGAATTCTACGCAAAATACCTGCTTACCAATCAAGTAACGCACAAAATATATACTGAAAAATTCGGCATAAACATGCTACAATTAAACCACACAGATTTAGCCACAAAAGAAGATATCGATAATAATCTTGTGTATTGGGCAAATCTTTTCAAAGCCACGACTTGGGAAGAATTCAAAGCCCTCGCCAAGGATAATCCTACGATAGAGGAGGTCGGCACTATGATTTTTGAATTAAATTATGACAATCAGGCCAAAGAGCTTCTTGAAGGCCAGCGTCGCTACAGAGAACAGATGGCTACTGAATATGCAGCCGGGGTAATAGATGCCAAAAAGGAACTCCAGCCTATAATTGATGATCTGGAAAAGAAAAGTGCTAATCTTGAATCTAAAAACAGTGATCTACAAAATGAGAATGAGCATCTCAAAGCTTTACTAAGAGAGCATGGGATATCCGACAAATGAAAAAAGGCATCTGTTTTAAAATCAAACGGTGAGTGTGTTGACAACGGCAGGCCTAATTTGTTATGCTGAATTGCAATATTAGATATAAAGGTTGTGAGAAAGAGGAGTACATACTGCTCGAGGTCTAAAGAGAACGCATCTACAGGAAAACTGTGCTGAGAGGATGCGGGCTGAGAAGGTATGGAAGGTAGCTTTTGAACCGGACACCCAGAAAGGGAGATGTTCCCCATAAGTGTCCCCGCGTAATCTGCGTTATCGGATTGAGCAGTAGGATTGCCCGGCTGCTTACAGAGGCAGGCTTATTTTGCCTGCGAATTAAGGTGGTACCACGTTATTAACGTCCTTAGCAACCGTATTGGTTGTTAAGGGCTTTTTTATATCATAGGAAAATGATTTCATATGATATAAAAAAGCTACGCGAGGATGCGTAGCTCGCGGAGAGGTATTTTATTGCTTTGCAATACCGCTCGCGCGCATGCATTTTGCAAGCAAAATGTTTTTTAAATAAGTGTTCTGATTAGGAAATTTTATAGAAGGAGAAACGCTATGAAGAAAGAACTTGCCAAGACCTATGACCCTAAGGGCATTGAAGGTCGCCTTTATTCCAAGTGGGAGGAAAAGAAATATTTCCATGCTGAGGTGGATAAGACCAAAAAACCTTTTACTATCGTGATTCCACCCCCAAATATCACAGGTAAGCTCCACATGGGACATGCTCTTGATAATACAATGCAGGATATCCTCATTCGTTACAAGAGAATGCAGGGCTACAATGCGCTTTGGCAGCCCGGTACAGACCATGCCAGCATTGCGACTGAGGTAAGGATCATTGATACTCTCAAGGCTGAGGGAATCGACAAGAGAGATCTTGGCAGAGAGAAGTTCCTTGAAAGAGCTTGGCAGTGGAAAAAAGAATATGGCGGAACCATTATTTCACAGCTCAAAAAGCTCGGTTCTTCATGTGACTGGGACAGAGAACGTTTCACAATGGATGAGGGCTGTAATGAGGCCGTTACAGACGTTTTCGTTAAGATGTACAACAAGGGCTACATATATAAAGGAAGCCGTATCGTAAACTGGTGTCCTATCTGCAAGACTTCTATCTCTGACGCTGAGGTTGAGTACGAGGAGCAGGCAGGTCATCTTTGGCATATCAAATATCCTGTTATAGATGTAGACGGAACAGTTTCAAAGACTGAGTTCATCGAGTTTGCCACAACACGTCCCGAGACTATGCTCGGTGATACAGCTGTAGCGGTTAACCCTGATGATGACAGATATAAGAGCTTCAAGGGCAAGAAAGTACTTCTTCCTATCGTAAACAGAGAGCTTCCTATCGTAGAAGATTCTTATGTAGATATGGAATTCGGTACCGGTGTTGTTAAGATCACACCCGCTCATGACCCTAACGACTTTGAGGTAGGAAGACGTCATAATCTTGAGGTTATCAATATCCTCAATGATGACGCAACCATCAACGCCAACGGCGGCAAGTTTGAGGGCATGGACAGATATGCCGCAAGAGAAGCCATCGTAAAAGAGCTCGATGAGATGGGACTTCTTGTAAAGATAGAAGATTATTCTCACAACGTTGGAACACACGATCGTTGCCACACAACTGTAGAGCCTATGGTAAAGGCACAGTGGTTCGTTAAGATGGACGAGCTTATCAAGCCTGCTGTTAAGGCAGTAAAAGAGGGCGAGATCAAGCTTATTCCTCCGAGAATGGATAAAACATATTTCAACTGGACAGACAATATCCGCGACTGGTGTATTTCAAGACAGCTCTGGTGGGGCCACAGAATTCCCGCTTACTACTGTGACAAGTGCGGAGAGGTTATTGTTTCCAAGGGAATGCCTACAGTATGTCCTAAGTGCGGTGAGACTCACTTCACACAGGATCCAGACACACTCGATACATGGTTCTCATCAGCTCTCTGGCCTTTTGAGACTCTCGGATGGCCCAAGGAGACAGAGGATCTTAAGTATTTCTTCCCTACAGACGTACTTGTAACAGGTTATGACATTATCTTTTTCTGGGTTATCAGAATGATATTCTCAAGCTATGAACAGATGGGTACTTATCCTTTCAAGACAGTTCTTTTCCACGGTCTTGTAAGAGATTCTCAGGGTAGAAAGATGAGTAAGTCTCTGGGTAACGGTATCGATCCTCTCGATATCATTGAGAACTACGGTGCTGATGCGTTGAGGCTCACACTTATTACAGGTAACGCACCCGGTAACGACATGCGTTTCTATAACGAGAGAGTTGAGAACAGCCGTAACTTTGCAAACAAGGTATGGAACGCTTCAAGATTCATTATGATGAACATGGAGGATGGCGAGAAGAGTGCTATTCACCAGCCTGCACCCGCAGGTCTTGAGCCTGTTGATAAATGGATCCTTTCCAAGCTCAACAACACCATCAAAGAGGTTACAGACAATATGGACCACTTTGAGCTTGGTATCGCTGTTCAGAAGGTTTATGACTTCATCTGGGATGAGTTCTGCGACTGGTACATCGAGATGGTTAAGCCTCGTCTTTACAATTCAGACGATGTTAACTCACACAAGGCAGCACTCTGGACACTTCAGACAGTACTTATCAACGCACTTAAGCTCCTTCACCCTTACATGCCTTTCATCACTGAGGAGATCTTCTGCACACTTCAGGATGAAGAGGAATCAATTATGGTTTCCGATTGGCCTGTATACAAGGATGAGTGGAACTTTGCAGCCGATGAGAAGGCTATAGAGACTATCAAGGAGGCCGTAAGAGGAATCCGTAACGTTCGTACTCAGATGAACGTTGCTCCTTCAAGAAAGGCCAAAGTATTTGTTGTAAGCGACAATGACGAAGTACTTGATATCTTCACAACAGGTAAGCTCTTCTTTGAGTCACTTGCTTATGCTTCAGAGTCAGTATGCCAGAAGAACAAGGACGGTATCGCAGACGATGCTGTTTCTGTAGTTCTTGCAGAGGCAACTGTTTACATTCCTTTCTCTGATCTTGTTGATATCTCGGCAGAGATTGAAAGACTTACCAAGGAGCAGAAGAAGCTTGAGGGCGAGCTTAAGAGATCGCAGAACATGCTCAGCAACGAGAAGTTCCTTTCCAAGGCTCCTGCTGAGAAGATTGCTGAGGAAAAAGAGAAGCAGCAGAAATATCAGCAGACCTACGATCAGATTACAGAGAGACTTAAGCAGCTTAACAAGTGAACATTGGTGTAAATATGTGCAATGAATTAATAAGTAAGACTGAGGAACTTATCAGACGTTTCGACAGCAATGAGAAAATAGACATAAAAGAGTGTGAGGAATTTCTCAACGAAGTTCCCGGTTTTACCGACAAACATACAATAGAAGATACTAGGGATTTCCTGGAGTTTCTTGGGAATCCCGACAAAAACATGAAGATAGTGCATGTGGCGGGAACCAACGGAAAGGGTTCGGTTTGCTGTTATCTTTCCAACATACTTATGAAAGCAGGATATTCCGTGGGGATGTTTACATCCCCACATCTTACGAAGATCAATGAGAGATTCTGCATTGAGGGAAAGGTAGTGTCCGACGGAGTTTTCAAGGAAGTGTTCGCGGAATTGCTAAAAAGGATAATGGAGTACAAGAACGGGGAGTATTTTCCTACATACTTCGAGTTTTTATTCTTCGAAGCAATGATCTTATATGATGTATATCCTGTGGACTACTTTATAATGGAAACAGGGCTCGGCGGCAGACTGGATGCTACAAATTCCGTGGAAGAGCCGATTCTTTCGGTTATTACGGAGATTGGATTTGACCATATGCAGTATCTCGGGGATACTATCGGTGAGATAGCCGGAGAAAAGGCCGGAATCATCAAAAAAGGTGTGCCCGTAGTATTTTTTGACAAGAGAAAAGAGGCAAGTGAGGTCATTAAGAGTAAGGCACTTGAAATGGATTCAAGAGTCATCTCTGTAGACGGGAAAAGTATAACGGATGTGAAGCTTGTGCAGGATGAAGCGAGCAACAAATACGTTGCTTTTTCCTACAATTCCTTATATGATAATTATATTGACCTTAAAATAACCACCGAAGCGGTGTATCAGGCAGAAAATGCCGCACTGGCAGTGACTTCGGCGGAAATTTTGCGCGATAAAGGCGTTGATATATCAGAACTTGATATTAGAGAAGGTCTGATGAGTGCCAGATGGGAAGCCAGGATGGAAGAAGTTCGTCCGGGAATCTATGTTGACGGCGCTCACAATATGGACGGAATAGACGCTTTCATACAATGTGCGACAGCAATTTCATCAGAAGGAAGAAAATTGCTGCTTTTTGGCATGGTTGATGATAAGCAGTATGAAGACATTATAGATAGAATACTTACCAGCGGGGAGTTTGACGCGATTTTTGTTACGGTACTTAAGACCGAGAGGTCTGTTTCGGTATCGGATCTCAAGAGCGCTTTTGAGAGCAGCAAAGAGAGACATAACATAATCGGCATTCCCATCAAGTATTACAGCAATGTAAGAGATGCTGTTACCGACATCATCACAGTTCGAAAATCAAAAGACGTTGTATTTGCGGCGGGTTCGTTGTATCTGGCGGGCCAGATCAAAACAATGCTTTAATAACACGAGGAAGAATAATGTTAAATTTTGAGGAAGAATTGAAGAAATTCAAACCAAGTTTGGAAATTGAAGATGCTGAGGATATTATTTACAATCAGGATCTTGATGATATGTCAGATGTACTCATAAAGCTCCTTAAGGATGCAAAACAGGAAGCAGAGAGTACAAAGAGGAGTAAGTAATGGCTATCGCTACATACAAAAAGCTCGAGAGCTTATCTAACTTTTTTTACAACGATGGTCTTGAGAAAGCCGGAGTAAGGGATTTGTCCGGCGCTATAGATTCTTTACAGCAGAGTCTTAAGATGGATAAGAACAATATCGATGCCAGGAACCTTCTGGGACTTATCTATTATGAGATCGGAGAGGTTGTTGCCGCTCTTTCGGAGTGGGTTATCAGTAAGAATCTGAGACCTGAAGATAATATTGCGGATGAGTATATGGACATGGTCAGAAACAGTCCTGCGAAGCTTGAGAACATAAATCAGACCATTAAAAAGTTTAATATAGCACTTAATTACTGTCATCAGGACAGTTTGGATCTCGCGGTTATACAGCTCAAGAAGGTGCTTACGATCAACCCGGGATTTATTAAGGCACATATTCTTTTGGCACTTCTTTACCTTAAAGGTGGAAACTATGACAGAGTCAAAGTTGAAGCGGGTAAAGTGCTGAAACTTGATACAGGAAATCTTACAGCAAGGCGCTATCTCAAGGAAGCGGAGAACATGATCGCTCCCGGAGAAGGCGGCAAGCTTGCTTCTGATACATCATCCTCCAAGAATGATGATATTATCAGATATAACAGCGGGAATGAGATGATCATTCAGCCCCGTAAGCAGTCTGCGTTTACCAAGTCAGGCTCAATCTGGGGAATTGTACTTGGTATGATCCTTGGAATTGCGGCAGCATGCTTTTTGATCCTGCCTCAGAGAATTGAGAGTATCAATTCCAATACCAAGGAAAAGATTGCCAATATCAGCGAAGAGTCAGATTCGAAGTCTGCAAAGATTGCAGAGTACGAGCGTCAGATCCAGAATCTTAAGACTGAGAACGATAAACTTACAAAAGAGATCGGCGGCTACGAAGGCGGAGACAATACATCAATTTCATCCGCTTCGAACAGCCTTATGAAAGCAATCGGAATATATCTTAATGATCCTTCCGATATTGACGGAATGGTTCAGGCGATGGATAAGGTGAATATTGACAGTATCAAGAGAAGCTCTTATCCCGATTTCTATGCGCTTTATGATGCTCTTATAGAGAAAGTCGGACCTAAGCTTGCAGCACCGTATTTAAAAGACGGAGTAGATGCTTACAAGAAGAAAGATTACGATACAGCTATACAGAAGCTCAATAAGGCAAAGCAGTACGATGGAGAAAATAATGTAAATATACTTTTTAATCTTGCAAATTCGTACTATGAGAAGGAGAACAAGGACGCTAAGGATATCGCGGCGGCGAAGGAATTATACAAAAAGATTGTAGACGATTTCCCTAACTCACAGAGCGCTAAGACTGCAAAAACAAAGCTTGCGGAGATCAACAGCTCCGGAGATTAATAGAATTAGGAAAAATGTGGAGAGATGATAAATTTTTCGGATTTAAGTTTTATATTTAGGTTTTTACCGGTTTTTTTAATATTGTTTTATCTGACTCCCATTACATGCAGAACGTGGACATTACTTTTAGGTAGCTTGGTTTTTTATGCTGTAGGGGATTTCAAGATGCTTCCGGCTCTTTTGGGAGCTGTTATAGTCAACTACCTGTTTGCAAGAGCAATAAGAGGTGCCGAGAAAAAGAAAGGTTTATTGGCTTTTATTGTTATTATCGATGCGCTCATGCTTATTGAGTTCAAGATCTTGGGGCAGTTTGTTAACAGTGAACTTTTGCCTATTGGAATCAGCTTCTATACTTTTAAGATGATTTCTTTTCAGGCTGATACATATTTAAAGAGGTATGACGGAGAGCCGCGCTTTGTCGATGTTGCGGCTTATTTTTGCATGTTCCCGCAGGTAGTAATGGGACCGATCATGCGTTATTCGGATTACAGCGATAATCTGGACATTATTCCCTGTGCAACAAAGAGTACTGTAAAAGAGATATTTGAGAATATCGAGGACGGAATCAGGTATTTTATCGTTGGTCTTGCAATGAAGGTTATTATTGCGGATCATCTTGCAATGCTTTGGAATGAGATAGATAAGATCGGATATGAGAGTATATCAACTCCTCTTGCATGGGTTGGAGCGGTTGGATATTCTTTGAACCTGTTTTACGATTTCTGGGGTTATTCCCTTATGGCGTCAGGTATAGCAGTTATGTTGGGATTCCCTTTTATTGTTAATTTCGATCATCCGTACGGTGCAGCCAGTGTTTCTGAGTTCTACAGAAGATGGCATGCAACTCTCGGTTCATGGTTTAGAGATTATATCTATATTCCCCTGGGCGGAAGCAGAGTTAAACCCATCAGGATCATTCTTAATCTTCTCGTTGTATGGCTTGTGACCGGATTCTGGCACGGCGTTACACTAAACTTTATTCTTTGGGGACTCATTCTTTTTGCAATAATAGTGTTTGAGCGCTTTGTATTACAAAAGCTAGGAATCGTTAAGGCTATAGTCGGAAGATTTAATGTACTTGTGCTCATTCCTCTTACGTGGGTAGTTTTTGCCATATCCGACGCAAATGAGCTTATGCTGTATTTCACAAGGCTTTTCCCTTTCTTTGGAACGGGCGTTGCGGTAAACGGCAATGATTATATCAAAAATCTCGGATTGTTCGGTGGCTTCATGATCGCGGGACTTATCCTGCTTATACCTCATGTGTTTAAATTTTTTGAGAAGCACAGAAAGAATCCGATTTGTACGATTATTTTGTTGGCAATATTTTGGTTTTCGGTTTACAGTCTGTCCAACTCGGCAGGCAATCCGTTTATGTATTTCAGATTCTGAAGAAAGTGTAAGGAATGAATTGTTTTAAAACATGCCCGTTGCTTATTGGCGTGGCGATACTTTCAATAACTATATCCGCATTTACCTTTTCCTTTAAAGATTCGGCTTATGCTGAATATATGGTTGGGGTTGATCCTGCGCAGATGCCTTTGTTCGTAGCTATGTTCAAGGGTATTTCCGATGGAATGATGCCTTGGGATGCTTTTTCATACAAGGGAAGTTCTTCGGGACAGGGCGAAGCGACCGGCGGTGACGCTGCCGCTAACGGGGATGCTTTGAAGGATGATAATACTCAGGCAGGTAATGTGTCAGGTAATGATGCGTCCGGAAATGAAGCAGAGGAAACCTATGAACTTACCGAGGTTACGGAGGACTATTTCGATGATGCTCTGTTTATAGGAGATTCGAGAACCGTAGGTCTTTCCGAGTACTGCGAAGAACTTAGTGCCAGAGCGACGTTCTATGCACAGGTTTCGCTTTCCATACATAAAGTACTTGAAAAAGACTTTATAGAGACAGATGAAGGTAAGATCACTGTCGAGCAGGCACTTGAGGATGAGGAATTTGCCAAGATATACATAATGCTCGGACTTAATGAGATGGGTGTGGGAGATGTTGATACATTCATCAACAAGTATGGCGAAGTACTTGCCAGAATAAGAGAGCTTCAGCCCAATGCGATAATATATATCCAGGGTATCATGCATGTTTCGGAGCAGAAGAGTGAGAAGGACAAGATCTTCAACAATCCGAGCATAAATGAGAGAAATGAAGCTTTGAAGCAGTTTGCAAACGGAAAAGATATCTTTTATATAGATATGAACGAAGCAATAGATGATGAAAACGGAAATCTGATAGCTGATCTTACGAATGACGGAGTGCATTTGAAGGCGTCGGCATATCAGGGATGGTACGAATTCTTGCTCCATCATGCAATTGTAAAAAAATGAGCGGGAGTGTAAAATGGCTAGAGAAATGACATTCAAAATGGAACGACCCGGTCTTTTAAAAGAGGGAGATCATGTCACGGTTACCGAGGGCGTTTTGCCCAGTAATTACTACTATACGATAGATCCTTCTCTTGCAATGTCCGGTAACTTTCCTTTCAGAGAGCGAATGCTTGAGAGAGAGGGTGTTGTTACGAAGGTTGAAGAGAATGCAAGAGGTTTCTATGTTACCGCAGTATTTGGTGGCGAGAATCCTTAAAATATAAGGAGGGAAGTAAAATGGAATATATTAAGACAGAAAAGGCACCGGCAGCGATCGGACCGTATTCACAGGCAATCAAGGCAGGAGATTTTCTCTATGCATCAGGACAGATTCCAATCAATCCCGAGAACGGTGAGATAGATACAACAACTATCGCCGATCAGGCAGACAGAGTTTGCAGAAATATCGGAGAGATATTAAAGGCAGCAGGAACTGACTACGAGCACGTGGTTAAGACAACATGCTTCCTTGATGAGATGAGTGATTTTGCAGCGTTTAACGCTGTTTATGAGAAATATTTTACAGGTAAGCCCGCAAGAAGCTGCGTAGCTGTTAAACAGCTTCCCAGAGACGTTCTTTGCGAGGTTGAAGTGATAGCATATTTGGGATAAACGAGGGGATTGAATGAAGTACAGAGCTCTAGCAGGCATGATATGCATTTCTATTATGCTCAGCGGATGTGGCTCTATTTCAGGCAGACACGGGATAGATTCCGGATTTGCTTACATAGAAAAACATGAGTACTCAAAAGCTTTGGAGAGCTTTGGGGAAGCTGAAGCAAACGGAGAGGATGCGTGCCTAGTACACAGAGGAAAAGGAATCGCATATTTATATACCGGAGACTATGCGCAGGCGGTAAGTGAACTTCAGATGTCTCTCGATACCGACAACGGCGTGGTTGATGACATGGATTTTGACACCAATTACTACATTGCCGAGGCATATATGAAACTGGGCGAGTATGATAACGCGCTGGAAAGATATAATGCCATTTTGGATCTCAGAGACAGAGACAGTAACGCATACTATTTGCGTGGTGTGTGCGAGCTGGCACAGGATGCGGAGAGCAAGAAGAATATGACTGCACTCGAGAAGGGTTCGGATGATGAGAAGAGCGAACTTGCAAACAGTGCACTTTCTGATTTCACAACTGCTATCCGTTACAATCCTAAAGATTATTCGATGGTGATAATGATATATAAAGCCCTCAGTGAGTATCATTACGATGATGACGGTGTGGCGATTCTTCAGAATACGCTTAACAGCGGCAAGGCTTCGATGAACAATTATGAAAAAGGGCAGATGTATTTTTATCTCGGAGATAACGCAGAGGCTCAGAAATTCCTTGAGAAAGCCAGAAATGAGAGAAATCAGGACAGAGAAAACGCAGTGATTCTTCTTGGTATGATAGAAGAGAGGCGTGAAGATTATGATGCAGCGCTGCGTATTTATAAGCCGTACGTGAGCAACAATCCGAAGAGTGCGCGAGTACGGAACAAACTCGGAATGTGTCAGATCAGGCAGGGAGATTTTTCTTTGGCACAGGGTAATTATGACGGAGCTATGCAATGTTATGAAGAAGCCGTTGCGACCTTTGCAGAGGCGCTTGATATCAATGACAGTTCGATGAATCAGCCACTGATGCTCAACAGGATAACGGCGTATGAGCACATGGGCAAATTTAATCTTGCAAAAGAGGAGATGGCTAAATATTTGGAGCTGTATCCTTCCGATGAAGAAGCAATAAGAGAAAATGTCTTTATTTCAACCAGATAAAGGACAGTGACATGAAGATTTCCGTATATAACGATTGGGATCATGTTTCCAAGGCGCAAAGTGAAGGGGAAGACAGTGTGCTTCTTGCCTGGGACGGCGAGTACAGGAAAGGTGATTTCATAGAATTTTCGGGACTTGAGCCCGGTAAGTTTTATGTAGTTAAGGTGGACGCAGCAGTTGATGAGGCATTTTGTATTATAGACAGAGAGACTGTTCTTTTTGAAGTGCCGTTTTATGAGAAAAAGACAAGCTATAATCCGCTTGCTTTCTTTGGAAACAGGCATCTTATCAGCATAAGGAAAGCTTATTCTTATGAGATAAGAAACTACAAGAATCTTGCAAAGAATCCGTTCGATCAGCATGAAGAAAGCGGAGTTTATCCGCATGCTTCGGCAAATGTTGAGACCAGAGGCGAGGCTGTTTTTGCGGCAAGAAATGCGATTGACGGCTGCATAGCTACGCTTTCCCACGGAGAGTGGCCATATGAGTCCTGGGGAATCAATATGCAGGACGATGCGGAGTTTACTCTTGATTTTGGACGAGAAGTTGATTTTGACAGGATAGTTCTTTATACCAGAGCGGATTTTCCGCATGATAACTGGTGGGTACAGGCTACATTTACTTTTTCAGACGGCACTGAAAAAGTAGTCACTATGGATAAAAAAGTGGGAGAGCCACATGTTTTTTTCATAGAGAAGGAAAAGATAAGGTGGATAAAGCTTGGAAAGCTTATAAAGGCGGATGATCCGAGCCCGTTCCCTGCGCTTACGCAGATAGAAGTATACGGAACGGAGAGTTGATATCATGCCAAGGACAGTGGTTAAGGATTTTCTTAAGCATACAAAGGGATGCGGGATCTTCGATCTTTATCCCAATATATCCGACAGGGACAGATGGAATGCTCTTTCGGATGAACTTAAAAACGATCTTATTTCAGCAGGGGAGAAGGCTCTTAATGAGCCTTGGACCATGCTTCTTATCTCTGATTTCAGAGAGTTCTTAAAGACAGGCGACAGGCTTGGATTTGAAGACAAATTTTTCCCGAGAAGAAGAAAACTAAATAAGCTCGTGATGGCGGAATGTGTGGAGAATAAAGGGCGCTTTGTCGATGATATACTTGACGGATTGTATCTTATCCTTGAGGAGACCACATGGTGTCTGCCTGCGCACAATACGTATATAAGAGATGCAAAACAGGAGTCTATGCCCGATGTCACAAGGCCTGTGATCGATCTTTTTTGTGCGGAGACGGGAGCTGAGATCGCGGTTTGCGAGTATCTGTTAAGGCCTGTCTTTGTAAGGGTTAGTCCATATATAAGCGGATATGTGAATGAAAGGCTTAAGGAGAGAATTTTTGAGCCCTACATGAACATGCATTTCTGGTGGATGGGAAACGGAAAAGAGCCCATGTGTAACTGGACTTCGTGGTGTACACAGAATGTCCTCGCAAGCGTGCTTACAAGGGATGAGAGCTTTTTTACAGAAGATGAGAGAAGGAGATTCCTTGAAAAAGCAGCGGCTTCCTGTGATTATTTTCTTGATGAGTACGGAGATGACGGTGGATGCGATGAGGGCGCACAGTATTATTCGCATGCGGCGCTTACACTTTTTGGATGCCTTGAGCTTATGAGAAATGCTCTTGAGCAAAAGGGAGAGCGTGAGTTTTCCAAGGTCTATGACGAAGAGCTTATAAGGAATGTTGCAAATTATATTGTTAAGATGCACGCGGGAGACGGGTACTATGTCAATTTCGCGGATTGCAGCGCACTTCCCGGAAGAAGGACTGCAAGGGAATATCTTTTTGGAAAAGCTGTAAAAGATGAGAGCCTTGTGGGATTTGCAGCATGTGACTTTAAGAGTGAGAGTACGGATGAGAGGCTTATATCCGATGAGATAAATCTTTTTTACCATGTGATGCAGGCATTTGCTTATGATGAGATGCTTGCGCTGCCTGAGAGCAGCGTGCGGCCTGAGGATTCATGGTTTGAGAGTATGAGGCTTATGGTTGCAAGCGATGATACTTACACACTTTCCGCCAAGGCAGGAGATAACGGCGACAGCCACAATCATAACGATGTTGGCTCGTTTACTGTGTATAAGAACGGAAAGCCTTTTGTGATAGATCTGGGAGTCGGAACGTATACGCAGAAGACGTTCTCAGACAGGCGCTATGAGATCTGGACGATGCAGTCTCAGTTCCATAACCTTCCAACTTTCCTTGATACAGAAAAAGATCCGAAGATTGTATCAAAGTTTGGAGAAGATCCCGAGGGCGACGTTTACAATCCGGATATTGTAATGCAGAAACCCGGCGAAGCTCACGGCGCTTCGGATGTAGATTGTATTCTTGGTTCTTGCGAAGAAACTGCATCTCTTACTATGAATATTGCGGGAGCATACGCGGATCCGAGGATAAGAAGCTATGTCAGGAATGTGGTATTTAAAAAGGGCGGCGATATAACAATTTGTGATAAGTACGACGGCGAGCTTACCGCAGTGATCGGCATTATGACATACGACGAGCCGAGGATAATTTCACAGAGCGACAACGAAACCGTTATTGAAGTTGCCGATATAGGCAAGATAAGCATTGAAGGTGTGACCGAGACGAATATCAGGGAATTTCCGATCACCGATGACAGGCTTAAGATAGCGTGGAAGCATAGTGTGTACAGAATTACAGCGACCGTCGCAGACGAAGGTACATGCAGGATTGTGTGCACATAATACAGAAATTTTTTACACATTTTATAAAAGAAAAAACATCTTTTTTTCCAAGCTTAAGTGCTACCATAGTGGAAAATGTTACCTAAGACTACATTGAAAGTGAGACGGAACACGATGAGAGAATTGACTGACAGCGAGATGAGATGGGTACTTGATTCTCTTGAGAAGATAGCGGAGAAGATGGTAGCCGTGACCGAAAGGAACAGAGGGATTATCCCTTATACTACTGTGGACGGACATTTTGACGATAAGTCAAAGGCAGATATCTGCTGGTGGACCAACGGTTTCTGGGGCGGAATAATGTGGCAGCTCTACAAGCTTACGGGAAACGCGATGTTCAGGGAAGAGGCTATCGGAGTCGAGGAGAAGCTTGATGCAAATCTCATGATGACTGAGGGGCTTGACCATGACAATGGTTTTAAGTGGCTTCCCACTTCGGTGTGCAGATATAAGATCGAGAAGAACAAAGAGTCCTACAACAGGGCTATGCTTGCCGCAGACAATATGGCGGGAAGATACAATATCACAGGCAAATTTATAAGAGCCTGGAACAACTGGGATAACGTTGACAGAAGAGGATATGCGATAATCGACTGCATGATGAATCTGCCTCTTTTGTACTGGGCAAGTGAAGTTACGACAGATCCCAGATACAGGATGATCGCGGTATCGCATGCAGATACTGCAATTGAGCACTTTATCAGAGAAGACGGCTCGGTTAATCACATAGTTATCTTTGATCCTTATACGGGAGAGAAGCTGGAAACACCTGCAGGACAGGGATATGCTGCAGGCTCTTCGTGGACCAGAGGACAGAGCTGGGGAATATATGGATTTACTCTGAGCTATTTATATACCGGAGTTACTAAGTATCTGACTGCGGCTGAGAAGATTGCAGACTATGTGATATCCGAGATTCCGGAATCATATCTTATTCCCATAGATTACAAACAACCAAAGAAGCCTGATCTTGAGGATTCGACCGCTGCAGCAATAACCGCATGCGGTCTTATTGAGCTTGCAAAAGCGACGCATTCGGACAAGGCTGATAAATACCTTGATACGGCTATAAAGCTTTTAAAGACCCTTGCGGAAAAGAGAAGCGATCTGACTAAGGAGAAAGACAATATCCTTGAAAACTGCGCCGTTGATTATCACGGCGAAGGTCACAACATGTCTATAATATACGGCGATTATTTTTTTATAGAAGCACTTATGAAGCTTGATAACAAGGCACTTAAGATCTTTTGATCCGGGAGGAAGTCATGGTTTTTGAACCAAAGCATACAGACTTTAAGCTTAGTCCGTACACGGGACTTACAAGAGAGAGTTGGATAGAGGCTGCGGAATATCTTTTGAAAGGAATCTTTGGCAACATAGAGTCTGTTGAAGATCCTGTAATAATGCCAAGACATGAGCGGGAGATCACATATCCTCAGAAGAATTCGCCGATGTGGAAGTACAAAGCGGAGATATTTGAGGGGCTTGCCAGATCTTTTTTTATCGCGGCACCTGTTATTCATATTGAGCCTGATCTTGAACTAAACGGGATAAATATAAGAGATTATTACAGGAAGCAGGTGTTATGTTCGGTAACTCCCGGGAAAAAAAACTATGTGCTGAGCTTTTCGGATATGAAAGAGCTTGATGAGAGCGGGGATGAGTTCGCGACATACCAGCAGACCGTTGAGACCGCGGCTCTTGTTATATGCCTTTGGCTCTGTGAAGATGAGATATGGAATACTTATACGCAAGATGAGAAGGATAGAATCGCAGCTTTTTTGAGCGATTATGCACATGCGAATACGGTGCCTCAGAACTGGCGCCTTTTTAATATGCTCGATATGGCGTTTCTGCATATGAACGGTTATGAGATCGACGCCGATATGATGAGAGATCACGCACAGAACATACTTGGCTACTATGCGGGAGAAGGCTGGTACAGGGACGGGCAGTCTTTCGATTATTACTCGTGCTGGGCGTTTAATATGTATACAGCGATATGGAATGTCTGGTACGGCTATGAGAACGAGCCCTATATCGCGGAGCAATTTGAGAAGAATTCAAACGAGCTTATGAAGACATATCCGGACTTTTTTGACAGAGACGGATTTACCAATATGTGGGGAAGAAGCGGTATCTATAGGAATGCTTCCACAAGCGCATTTGACGGAAATCTGATGATGCGACATTCTGAGATCGATCCGGGACTTGCAAGAAGGATATGTTCGGGATCTCTTTTGCAATTTTTAAAAAGAGACGATTTTCTTGAAGAGGGTGTTCCTTCGATAGGTTTCTATAACAGGTTCACACCACTTGTTCAGCCTTATTCATGCACTGAGTCACCGATGTGGCTTGGAAAGGCTTTTTTGTGCCTGCATCTTCCCGAATACCATCCGTTCTGGACGAGCACCGAATCAAACGGAAGCTGGGATAAATTAAAGAGCGGTGAGACAAAGGTTACCGTACTTGACGGACCTGCGCTTTGTGTGGCAAATCACGAAGCGAGCGGTATCACTGAGCTGAGGACCGGAAAGGTCGTAAAAGAAAAGACGGATGAGCACGGAATGTGGAACTATTCAAAGCTTGTCTATAATACAAAGTTTCCGTGGGAGAGCAAGCCTTCCAAAAATGTGGAGTCTCAGCAGTATGTTGTTGAGTATGTAAGTGAGAAAGAACCTTCTTCGTACCTTAAGGCAAATGCTACGTTCTGGAGCGGTGAGAAGGATAATGTCCTCTACAGAAGGCAGTTTTTTGATTATGATCTTGGTGTGGAAACTCATTGGAGAACGGCAATGAATCTTGCGGATTTTGTGGTTCCTTACGGGATCGTCAGAGCCGATAAGATAAGGATGTACAGAAGACCTCTGAAAATAACGCTTGGAACATTTGGATTCCCTGACAACGGAACAGAGATCGTACAGATGGAGGAAAACGGGTATAAGGCAGTCATATTAAAGGGATACGACCATATGGGAAAAGAAAAGCAGCTGGCATTTACCGTATATGACGGCTGGGACGGTATCGATATCGTCAGGTCAGACGGAACCAATCCCGACAGCGACAGGTCTTTTGTACTATATGCCAAGACCTCCAGAACAAAGCAGTACGGGTATGAGAATTATGTGCTCATATCCCAGACAATAACAAAGGAAGATCACACGGATTTTACGGATGATGAGATCTTTCCGATATCGGACATAAGCTATACCGATGCGCAGAAATGCGGTGGATACGGTCCTGTGAAAATTTCTATGAAAGACGGTTCTTCATACACTGTAGATTTTGACGGTATGGAGTCGGGGCTTATGCTCTGAGAAGGCGTACAAACCTGCTTTTTTACTTGGAAATCTGTTGAATGCGGTGTTTATGGGCTGTGGTTAATTTCATTGACACTCTTTCGTTAATTCTGTAAAATGATAACGCATGCTTTTATTTGAATCTATAGCAGAATATGTGGGAGGGGATAGTATGTCGAGGAAAGCGACTATTACGCAAAAAGAGATCGTAAATGCAGCATTCAAGATTACCAAAAGAGAGGGGTTCGAACAGATAACGTCCAGAAAGCTCGCGGCGGCAGCAGGTTGTTCCACACAGCCTATTTTCCGCATATATGAGAACATGGACGCGCTTAAAAAAGACGTGTATGACAAGGCAGCAGCCTACTATGAGGATTACTATAACGATTGTTCCAAAAATCATGAGGTTCCGTTCGTGGACCTTGGTCTGGCATATATTGGTTTTGCACAGAAATTTCCCCATTTGTTCAGACTTCTTTTTATATCCGAGCAGGATGATGAGAAGAAGAGTATGTATGATCTTGTAAACGGTTCTTCCGAGAACGTTGTAAAAGAGATAAACAGAGCCGCAGCAAACGGCGCATCCAATGCACAGCAGCTTTTTATGCAGATGTGGATCTTTATTCACGGATCGGGATGCATGGCGGTTACAGGTGACTATGATCTTGATGAGGCAACTTCGGTTTCAGTGTTGGAATCGGCATATAAGGCATTCAGTCTATGAAATTCGAAAAAGAAGTAGATGTTATTACCAGAATAAATGAATGTTACTCCAAGATGAGTAAAGGCAAGAAGTCGATCGCTACTTATATCTGCGATCATTACGAGCAGGCAGTGTTCATGACTGCGGCAGAGCTCGGCAAGATTGTCGGAATGAGTGAATCGACGGTCGTAAGATTTGCCATGAGTCTTGGATATGACGGATATCCTGATTTTCAGAGATCACTTTCCGTTTGGGTGAGAGATAAGTTCGGGTCTGTCGAGAAGGTCGGAAGGAAATTCGGAAGAAGCAGCGAGGGAGAGATTCTCTCGACAATACTTCAGTCCGATATGGCAAATATAGAGAGTACCATCAACAATATCGATGTTGCCGCGTTTAAAACGGCGGTTGATATTATTCTTAAAGCGAAGACGGTATATATCGTAGGTATAAGAAGCTGCGAGCCGTTAGCAGATTTTTTACACTTTTATCTCAACATGATAAGGGGAAATAATGTTATCATAAAGACTACAAGCGTCAGTGAGATGTTTGAGCAAATGATAAGGATAAACGACAGGGATGCCATCATAGGTATCAGTTTCCCCAGATATTCCATGAGAACTCTCAAGTGCATGGAATTTGCAAATGACAGAAACGCTAAGGTTATCACGATCACGGATTCTGTTCATTCGCCGATGAATCTGTATTCTTCCTGCAACCTGCTTGCAAGAAGTGAGATGGCTTCTATCGTAGATTCCCTTGTGGCACCTCTGAGTGTTATAAATGCACTTGTGGTTGCACTGTGCATGAGAAAACCAAATGAAGTAAAGGCAGATCTTAAGATGCTTGAAGAAGCCTGGAACAACTATCAGGTGTATCTTAACGATGAAATAGATTTTGCTTCTGACGATCCCATGATGCTCGGACCTCTGATGGAAAAAAGAGATTAAGGATTAGCAGTAATATGAAGAAAATTGCAGTTATCGGCTGCGGAGCGGCCGGGATGATGGCGGCGCTTGCTGCTGCGGAGAGCAGCGCGAGCGTCACTGTTTTTGAAAAGAACGAAAAGCCCGGGAAAAAGATATACATAACGGGCAAAGGGCGTTGTAATGTTACAAATGCCTGCGATGTCACGGATTTTTTTGAGCACGTAAAAAGAAATCCCAGATTTTTATACAGCGCTGTGTATGGCTATGACAACAGCGCGGTTATGGACTTTTTTGAAAACAACGGATGCAGACTGAAGGTTGAGCGCGGAGATAGAGTTTTCCCCGTTTCAGATCATTCATCCGATATAATAAGGACTCTTTACAATGCGGTCAAAAAGGCGGGAGTAAAGGTTATATTCGATACAGAGGTTTTGTCTGTTGAAAGTAGCGCGGGTGTCGTTTCTGCGATCACTTATTCAAGCGGCAACGATCCTATAACAAGAGAAGAATTTGATGCAGTAATTGTTTGCACGGGCGGAGTTTCATACCCTTCGACAGGTTCTACAGGCGACGGATATAAATTTGCAAAAAATCTCGGGCATTCGGTCATTAAGCCTGTGCCTTCGCTCGTTCCCTTTGTGACAGAAGAGGAATGGTGTAGGGAGCTTCAGGGATTGGCACTTAAGAATGTTGGGCTAAAGCTCTTTTTATCAAAGGATGAAAAAAAGGAAACTTCCGGTAAGAAGAAAAAGGCGGATAAGCCTGTATATGACGGCTTTGGAGAGATGCTTTTCACCCATTTTGGCGTGAGCGGACCGCTCGTTCTGACGGCAAGTTGTCACTATGAGGAGAACGCTAATGGAAGGCTTTTGCTTGATCTTAAGCCTGCACTTACCGAGGAACAGCTTGATAAAAGGATATTGAGAGACTTTGAGGGCGCGATAAACAAGCAGTTTAAAAATGCTTTGAACGGATTGTTTCCAACAAAGCTTATTCCTGTTATGATTAAACTCTCAGGTATTGATCCCGAAAAGGCGGTTCATGATATTACCAAGGAGGAGAGACTTGGTTTTGTAAAGCTCATAAAGAGCGTGCCTATGACGGTTACCGGAACGCGAAACTTCAATGAAGCCATCATTACAAGAGGCGGAATAAGCGTAAAAGAAATCGATCCTTCAACAATGGAATCCAAGATTGTAAAGGGGCTTTTCTTTGCCGGAGAAGTTTTGGACATAGACGCGGAGACCGGAGGATTCAACCTTCAGGTTGCCTGGTCTACGGGACACCTTGCGGGAGAAAGCGCGGGAATGATATTTTAATTTTGGAGGAAATAATTACAATGGCTAAAAGTATTGCTATAGACGGACCGGCAGGTGCGGGAAAGAGCACCATCGCACGAATGGTCGCAGAGGAACTTAAATTTATATATGTTGATACGGGCGCTATGTACAGAGCAATGGCTCTTTATATGTTAAAAGAAGGTGTCGGCGCAGATGAGAGCGAAAAGATTGTTAGCTCATGCCAAAAAGCCGATATTACCATTAAGCATGAAAACAATGAGCAGGTTGTTTATCTGAACGGTGAGAATGTCAACGGACTTATCAGGACAGAGGAAGTAGGAAATATGACTTCTGCCATAAGTGTCAATAAAGCTGTCAGAGAAAAGCTTGTGGAACTTCAGCAGAAGCTTGCTGAGTCGACAGATGTTGTAATGGACGGAAGGGATATCGGAACGGTTGTACTTCCGAATGCCAATCTCAAGGTATATCTTACCGCAAGCACACGTGTAAGGGCAGAGAGAAGATACAAAGAACTCATTGCAAAAAATGTTTCGTGCAAACTCGATGAGATCGAGAAAGATATCATAGACAGAGATTACAGAGATATGCACAGAGAACTGTCACCTTTGAAACAGGCTGATGATGCGATTCTTCTTGATTCGTCGGATATGACTGTTTTGGAAGTAAAAGAAAAGATTGTAGAACTTTATAAGGAAAAGAATTGATGGAAGTAATTTTGGCGGAGCACGCGGGTTTTTGTTTCGGTGTTACAAAGGCAGTGGATACTGTCTATGAGCAGATCGAGAAAAATCCAAATATGAACATTTATACATACGGGCCCATAATTCATAACGAGATCGTCGTTAAGGATATGGAAGAGAAGGGCGTAAAGGTCATAGAGTCTGTAGATGAACTCGAAGGGATCAAGAACGGAATAATAGTAATAAGATCCCACGGAGTAACAAAGAAAGTTCACGAAAAACTGTTAGCTACGGGCGCTGAGATCATTGATGCCACATGCCCTTTTGTTAAGCGTATTCACAAAATTGTTTCGGAAGAGAGCCAAAAGGGTAAATCAATAATTGTTGTTGGAAGTGCGAACCATCCGGAAGTAGAGGGAATTGTAAGTTATGCGGAGGGTGAAGTTTTTGTTATCGATTCTCCCGAAAGTGCCGCGAAATTCAGTGAAAATAACGAAAAAGAGTATATAATTGTCTCTCAGACTACATTTAACAAGAATAAATTTCAAGAAACCGTTGAAATCTTTAGGAATAACGGTTACAATATTAATATTGTGAATACTATATGTAACGCCACTGACGAACGACAGACCGAAGCAGAGGAGATTGCATCTAAAGCAGATGTGATGATAGTGATTGGGGGAGCGCATAGTTCCAATTCAAGAAAACTATACGAAATATGCAATCAAAAATGTGCTAAAACATATTTTATTCAAACGCTGGATGATTTACATCCTGAGATAAATAAGGCGGTTAAGCTAGTGGGGATTACCGCAGGGGCTTCAACCCCAAAGAACATTATTGAGGAGGTTCAGAATTATGTCAGAAGAAACTTTTGAACAGTTGCTTAACGCATCTTTCAAAACAATTCACACGGGGGAGGTTGTTGAGGGAACTGTTATTGACGTTAAGCCTGACGAGAT